>JAKAVM010000116.1 GCA_021827485.1 Actinomycetes bacterium | reverse complement strand
CCGATCTGGTTCGGGATATCTCTCGTTATTTCCTCGGCACCTAGTTTGGTATCGCGAGCATCCACTTCGTGTTCTTCAATGTGGATAGAAGTAAGTACGTCATCTCTTACTAATCTCTCTGAGATGATTATTGCATCTTCGTAGTTAAAGCCTTCCCATGGCATGAACGCCACCAATAGGTTTTTCCCCAGAGCAATTTCGCCGTTATGGGTAGCTGGACCATCAGCCAAGACTTGTCCTTTGGCAACACTGTCACCTTGATCGACAAGGGCTTTTTGATTTACACAGGTATTTTGATTCGATCTTGAGAACTTCGCGAGCCGGTAGATCTTTCTCCCTAATGGGGTACCGGTGGCGCTCTGTTGGCCCGCGCTGTAATCGACTGTTATATGGGAAGCAGTCACTTCCGACACAACCCCGCTTCCTTCCGCAACTATTACATCCCCAGCGTCAATTGCGACTCTTGCCTCAATGCCAGTACCTACATAAGGTGACTCTGGGACAAGAAGCGGCACTGCTTGCTTCTGCATATTTGCGCCCATAAGTGCACGGTTGGCGTCATCATGCTCAACAAATGGAATGAGTGCCGTCGATACTGAAACTATCTGCTTAGGAGATACGTCCATAAGGTCGACTTCTTCGGGAGTTACATAGTCTACTTCGCTTGTAGTCCCATACGCACTTGAACCAGCACCCATCCTGACGCCAGCACCTTGAGGTCCTCGACGTACCAGCACCTTGTCGCTAGTAAACCTGCCATCCTTGTCTAACTCAGCATTTGCCTGAGCGATGACGTGCTCTTCTTCCTCGTCGGCAGCAAGATATACGATCTCACTCGTAACTTGTCCATTGATGACTTTACGATAGGGCGTCTCGATAAATCCGTATGCATTTACGCGAGCAAAGCTTGCTAGTGAACCAATCAAACCAATGTTTGGGCCTTCAGGAGTTTCAATTGGGCACATACGGCCGTAGTGGGAAGTATGCACGTCTCTAACTTCGAACCCAGCCCGCTCCCGTGAAAGACCTCCTGGCCCAAGAGCTGAAAGCCTTCGCTTGTGAGCTAGGCCTGACAGGGGATTATTCTGGTCCATGAACTGACTCAGCTGGCTTGTCCCAAAAAATTCCTTCACCGAGGCTACAACCGGTCGAATATTGATCAAGGTCTGAGGCGTAATTGCCTCCACATCTTGAGTTGTCATTCGTTCGCGAACAACTCTCTCCATACGTGATAGACCAACTCTAACCTGGTTTTGAATAAGCTCTCCCACGCTCCGAATCCTGCGGTTAGCAAAGTGGTCCTGATCATCCAGGCGATAACCTGACTCTCCAGCCACAAGATGCAGCATATATGTGGCTGACGCTAAAATCTCGGATGGCGATAGTACGGTCTGGCCTGGCACTGGACGCTCCAGCTCGATGTCTAGAAGCTTAGAAATTTTCTCAATTTCAGGCCCAAGCTTTCGATCCAATTTATATCGGCCGACTCTTGTTAGGTCGTAGCGCTTTGAGTTAAAGAAACCGCTCTCGAAATAGATTCGAGCGGCTTCGAGGGCTGGCGGCTCTCCTGGCCGAACCTTTTTGTAGATTTCAACTAAGGCTTCGTCCTTTGTAGGCGCAATGTTACGATCACGTTCCCATTGGCGCTCGAGAAAGCTAAAGTGGCGCGCAAAGCGAGTAAGAAATGCCTCATCGTCATATCCCAAGGCCCTTATAAGGGTAAAGATCGAGATTCGACGCTTTCTTGCAATTCGTGAGCCAGCGGTTACGTCTTTACCAGGCTTTACCTCAACATCAAATTCAATCCACTCACCTCGATAAGGATGGATCGTCCCGGTAACAACTGCTTTACCGTCGCGTCCAGGTTGGAAAATTACTCCTGGCGATCGAACCAACTGGGAGACGACGACCCGTTCAGTTCCGTTTATGATGAAGGTGCCTTTCTCCGTCATCATTGGGAAGTCTCCCATAAATACTGTCTGCTCTTTAATCTCGCGAGTCGAGGAGTTCATAAACCTTGACCGCACGAAAATAGGGGCCGCATACGTCATGTCTTTCTCACGGCACTCTTCAATGGAAAATTTCGGTGGGGGCCTCAGGTCCGGATCACTAGGATCGAAGTCAAGCTCTAGCCTGAGCTGGCCAGTGAAGTCCTCAATTGGACTAATGTCTCTGAAGGTCTCTGCCAATCCGTTATCCAGAAACCACTGGAAGGAATCACGTTGGATTGCAAGTAGATCTGGTAATGGAAGTATTTCTCCAATATTGGAAAAGGAGAAACGCTCCGGGGTTATTGAGCGGGAAGGCAACTGACAACTCCTCGTCGATCGGTTAGGACTGGAACATGTCTTCTGGCCAGTTGATTAAAACTGTACTTACCAGCTATTTCGAACTGGTTGAGTAAGCCATCAGCAGACAGAAGTTTGAATATTGCAACCAAGGCGCGACTTTTCACAGGCGCGTTAGATACGTGCTGAGAGAAGAGAGGCCACGGCAACATTCCAATATAGCAACGCAATATGGGCGCGTGCAACTTGGGCTCACTTGGTGCCAAATTTAGAGTAAATCTATCTTCGGCACCAGTCAAGCATTTTTGTAATTTACTTTACTTCTACAGTTGCTCCAGCCTCTTCTAGCTGGGCTTTTGCCTTTTCCGCGTCCTCTTTAGATACCTTCTCCAAAACCGGCTTTGGCGCAGCGTCAACCAAGTCCTTCGCCTCTTTCAGGCCCAAGCTAGTCAGAGCTCTAACTTCCTTGATTACTTGGATTTTCTTATCGCCCGCTCCGGTCAAAATTACATCAAATTGCGTCTGCTCTGCTTGTCCGCCGCCGTCTCCGTCTCCACCTCCCGAAGATTGAGGTTGTGCAACAGCTATCGGTGCCGCCGCCGTTACCCCGAACTTCTCTTCAAAGTCCTTGAGTAGCTCAGATAGCTCTAAAACTGTCATCGATGCAATTCCATCGAGTATTTCTTCTTTGGTTGGCATTATTTTGTTTCCTTTCTCTGGTGTTGGTACTTTTCTTGACCTAAATCAAAAACTTGTTGTGCAAAGGTGGATGGGATGTTCAACTACCTTCAGGGGCACTCTCGGGCTCCGCACTTACCTCGGTGGAGTCTGTATCGGTGGAGTCTGCCTCAGGGGTACTCTCGGGCTCCGCACTTACGTCGGTGGAGTCTGTATCGGCAGCGCTTGTATCGGTGGCACTTGTATCGGCAGCGCTTGTATCGGTGGCACTTGTATCGGCAGTGCTTGTATCGGACGTACTTGTATCGGCAGCGCTTGTATCAGCCGAATCTGGAGCTTTGCTTTGCGACAAGTCTCCCGCAGGCAAAGTATCGATCAAGGCTTTGAGTAGTCCGGCAAACTGTTGCATCGGCGCTTGTAGTAGACCCGCGAACTGTTGCACTGGCGCTTGGAAAAGTCCAGCCAATTTCGCAAGCATGACTGATCTTGGCTCTAAGTTAGCAATCTTGTTTGCATCGTCAGAAGATAAGACACGTCCACTCAAGATTCCACCCTTGAGTATCAGTGCTGGATTAGTCTTCGAAAAGTCCTTCAGCGCCTTAGCGATCTGGGCAATATCTTCTTTGACGAACGCCAGTGCCGTAGGCCCATTGAGCATCTCGTCAAGTTCGGCTGAGCCAATAGATTTCGTAGCAATTCGTACAAGGGTGTTCTTGTAAACTCGGTACTCACCGTCGAACTCTGCCAATTTCGTTCGGAGCTTGGCCAACTCGGATACAGAAAGCCCACGATATTCAGTCAGCAATACACCTTGACTGTCTTCCAGACGCTCTTTAATGTCCTGGACTACAGCAACTTTCTCTGGTCTTGGATTTTCCAACTTTGTCTCCTAGCAAGTGAATTGCTTAGAAACCTTCAAGGACAACCAGACAGATAGACACACTCTCAAATTCTGAGCGCTCCTCGTCGGGCAAGGTTGTACCTTTTACGAGTCTTCAACTGATCGACTCACCAGATTTCTTAGGCAGCAATATTCTTAGGTGTCGATTATAGGATTTCTTCCTAGATTTCGCCAATCCAGCCCTCCAGCTCAATCCAGCCCTCCAGCTCAATCCAGCCCTCCAGCTCAATCCAGCCCTCCAGCTCAATCCAGCCCTCCAGCTCAATCCAGCCCGTCCACGAACCATTTGAGATACCAATATCACCTTGAAACCGGCACACTTGTTTCACTGCTCGCGACAAGAAAACGGGGTGGAACTGATAAAATCGCAACGTAGTTTATATTTTCTACTAATGAAGAGCGAATAGACGGTGAAACACGCGGGTAATCGCAAGATAAAATCTAGAATGTGGAAACGCCGAGTACAGGCGCTAGGGTTGACTGGCGCGGCCTCGGTTGCCGGTATTTCCATAGCCATAGTCGCAATACGAGTGAGTGCAGCCGCCATGGGAACCCACGAGGTGCCAGCAGCCAAAACCCAAGCAACCCAGGAGATATCTGGGGCTCCTGGTGGCATAACCCAAGACGGAACCTCGACAACCGCCCAAATAATCAAATCTGGCCCGCTGGAAGTATTGGGGACAAATCCCGCCAATCAAGCTAGTAATGTGTCACCAGCTACCACAATAGAGGTCTACCTTTCTTCACCGTTGGCCAATAGCTCCCCAATGCCTAGTCTTACCCCCCAGATAGTAGGCAGTTGGTCGCAAATTGCTCCGGGAAAATTGCAATTTCAACCAACTGAGTCTTTGGTGCCTGGTTCGAGTGAGACTCTCACTATTCCCCCAGGCCCACAGGGGGTTATAGGAAC
The DNA here is from genome assembly GCA_021827485.1 of Actinomycetes bacterium. Classification (GTDB taxonomy): domain Bacteria; phylum Actinomycetota; class Acidimicrobiia; order Acidimicrobiales; family JAKAVM01; genus JAKAVM01. The sequence continues at coordinate 8,869 of JAKAVM010000116.1, read as the reverse complement.
CTATGGGCAAGAGCTTACCAATTCGTATACGACTTCTTTCAATGTTGCCGACGGATCAGCCCTTCGCTTGCAGGAACTTTTGGCAGAATTGGGCTATCTGCCACTCTCATTCACACCAATTGGTGGGCCCGTCAATCCCCAAGATCTCGCTCTACCCCAGCTAGGTTCATTCAACTGGAAGTGGCCCAATCTGCCGGTATCACTAACGTCTTTGTGGACTCAAGGCAGTTACAATGAAATTACTAAGGGCGCTGTAATGAGCTTTGAGTCTCAGCATGGACTTGCGGTGGATGGGATAGCTGGACCACTGGTTTGGTCAGCACTTCTTAGTGCGATAAATAGCGGCGCTGGCGACACTGCACCTTATGGATACGTATACGTCAGTAAAGCCCTTCCTGAGACAGCAACAATTTACCAGAATGGAAATGCTGTTTTCTCTACGCCAGTCAACACTGGAGTGCCTGGAGCAGTGACTCCAGATGGAACCTTCACAGTGTATGAACGCTTCGTATCCACAACCATGAGTGGAACTGATCCCAATGGGGTAAAATATGTTGATCCCGGGATACCTTGGGTTAGTTATTTCTATCAAGGTGATGCGCTACACGGTTATGTAAGAGCCCAGTATGGATTCCCACAAAGTAACGGCTGTGTTGAAATGCCACCTGCTAACGCCAAAATAGTTTGGCCTATGACTCCAATCGGAACTTTAGTAACTGTCGCTAACTAGGCAAAAAGGCGGTCAGGCCGCAAGACCGTTGCTCAGGCTGTCTTGGCTAGATCATCCTCAGTGATACGGGCTTTCAACGGATCAATTCGAATACCCGGTCCCATGGTAGTCGTAATAGTTACCGAACGGATATAGCGTCCCTTAGCCGCTGCTGGCTTGGCTCGAACAAGCTCATCGACTAAGGCGCGGTAGTTCTCTGCAAGTTGGCCTGGTTCAAACGAGACTTTACCAATTAGAACGTGAACGTTGCCGACTCGGTCGGTTCGATACTCAACCCGCCCACCCTTGAACTCAATAACAGCCTTACCAACATCGTTGGTAACAGTACCGGTCTTAGCATTTGGCATGAGTCCTCTAGGTCCCAAGGTTCGTCCGAGTTTTCCAACTTGGACCATTAGGTCAGGCGTAGCGATTGCGATATCGAAATCGAGAAAATTCTCCTTCTCAATCTTGTTGATTAGATCGTCTGATCCAACAATGTCTGCTCCGGCATCACGAGCTTGTTGAGCTTGCTCGCCTGCTGCAAAGACAGCAACCCGATTAGTTCTGCCAGTCCCGCAGGGAAGCACAACTGTGCCCCTCACAATTTGTTCTGCGTGACGCGGATCAACCCCAAGTCGAACTGCAACTTCTACGCTCTCATCAAACTTTGCCGTAGCAGTTTGCTTGACAAGGCCAATGGCTTCAATCGGCTCATAGAACTCATCTCGATTAAATTTTTTCAGTGCCTCTAGATACTTCTTGCCGTGTTTCATCTTACGCTAGCTCTCTCTACTCTCTAATCCTTTATTTAATTTGCCGTGCTTACTCAAAGCCGCACTTTCAATGCCGTGCTTACTCAAAGCCGCACTTGCCCAAACTGCAATTGCATTTACGCTAATTTGATACCCATAGAACGGGCCGTACCTGCAACCTGTAACTTTGCTTTTTCGATATCACTCGTGTTTAGATCAGGAAGTTTTACCTTGGCGATTTCGGCGAGTTGAGAATCTGTAATTGTAGCAACGAAATCGCGACCAGGGGTCGGAGAACCCTTGTCTATCGAAGCAGCCTCGCGAAGTAAGACTGGAGTTGGAGTAGTCTTGAGAACGAACGAGAACGACCTGTCTTCAAAAATCGTAATCTCTACAGGAACAACCGTGCCCCGCATGGATTCAGTAGCGGCATTGTACTGCTTGCAGAACTCCATGGTCTGAACGCCGTGCGGCCCCAGAGCAGTTCCAACCGGGGGGGCAGGGGTGGCCCCACCTGCTGGTAGCTGAATTTTTACAATTGCCATTACATTGCCTGCCATTACATTGCCTTCCTAGAAAAATTCTTAGAGCTTCGATACTTGACTGAACTCAAGTTCGACTGGGGTTTCTCTCCCAAAAATATTAACCAATACCTTCAACTTCAGCTGATCTTCGTTGATCTCTGCAACTTGACCCGCAAACTCGGCAAAGGGACCCTCTTTGACCCTTACCGTTTCACCAACCTCATACTCTAGACGAGGCCGTACCTTTTTGCCCCCTTCAGAACCGCTTGGCCGCACGCTAAGGATGTTTTCAACCTCTTTACGTGAGAGTGGAGTTGGCTTAGTCCCTGGTCCCACAAATCCGGTAACTCCAGGCGTATTACGAATAACCGTCCAGGAAGCATCCTCAAGATCACACCTTGTCAGTAGATAGCCCGGGAAAACTTTCTTCTGAACAACTACTTTCTTACCATTCTTGAATTCCACGGTATCTTCCATTGGAATTACGACTTCGTAGATACTATCTTCCATGTTCATTGACTGGATTCTATTTTCAAGGTTTGACTTGACCTTGTTTTCGTATCCCGCATAGGTATGGACGACATACCAGCTACCTGGCCTGTCGTAAGGGCTCTCGTAAGGTACTTCTTCGTCGTCGTCTTCAACAACCCATTCCCCAAGCTCGAATTCACCTTCTTGCTCTTCCTGAGCGGAAGAGGCATCCTCTGATTCATCTTCCAAGGGCCGAGCAGCTACAGATAGATCAGCTACAGATAAATCAGCTATAGCACTCTCGCTAACAAGCTCATCATCTACCGAGGTTAAAGAGTCAGAAGTAGGTTGAAATAATGAAGTTTCGTCTGAAGACAAAGTCGGGTCCTTAGTTATCTTTCTATATATTTTACTAAACTTTGTAGCAATTTCGCTAACTCAATTGCCATAGGGTTACTTCATTAGGAAAGCAACGCCTTTTTGAAGGACGAAGTTAAGAGCGAAAATTATACCCGTCAGAGCGACCAGAGCAGCACCGACAATTGAAGAGTAGTTGACTGTCTCTTTTCGGGTTGGCCATGCGACTTTACGAAGTTCATCTTGGACTTCCCTTATGTACTGAGCCGGGGTTGTGCGCATTGACGGTGGTTTTGCTGAAGGCGCTTTGCGAGCATCTTGGCTTGGGGCAACTGGCGAGCCCTCGGCATCAACTTGGCCTTGCTTGCGCATCAGCCTCTTGGTTTCTCTATTCATTGACATTTTGTACCCTATTTCGATCTATAAAGTTTTTCGATTACTAGAACTTTTCTGCTTACTTACTCATAACGGCTAGTTACAACGATTCGGCAGGGCAGAAGGGACTCGAACCCCCAACCCCCGGTTTTGGAGACCGGTGCTCTACCAATTGAGCTACTGCCCTAGGATTCATCCGCTGCTTGGTTTACAGTTATAAACGCGGCGAATAGCTATCTCGTTTCTTTGTGTAGAGTGTGTTTGCGATCCCATCGACAGTATTTGTTCATCTCGATACGATCCCGATCGTTATTCTTATTCTTGGTTGTAATATAGTTACGACGTTTGCACTCTTCACAGGCGAGAGTTACATGAATTCTCTTCTCGTTCTTAGCCATTTCCGTTTAATTCCTTTTAGTTTAATAATTATCGTCAAAAACCACTAGCTGCCCTAGGGCATCCGGTGGCGGCGGTCGGACTCGAACCGACGACCCCACGATTATGAGCCGTGTGCTCTAACCAACTGAGCTACGCCGCCTCCGAGCCCCCTGTCGGAATCGAACCGACGACACCAGCCTTACCATGGCTGTGCTCTGCCGACTGAGCTAAGGGGGCAATTCGGGCAAGTGTAATAATAGTCGAGACCACGGGCTCGCTTCATACCGACATCGTTGGCAAAAAGTTCAACTTCGACTATAGCGCTTTCTTACAATTTACGCTACCGCAGGAACCAGATACTATAATCTCTCTAAGTTGAGCGGTTAATTCTGAAAATGGGAGAGACTCGCACGCTTAGGACCAGGCAAGAAGCCTGAACGACAAGGTAAGCCTTTGTGAATAAAGCCGAAAACCCACCAAAAGTACGCCTAGCGACTCCCCTGGACAATGAAGCTATTAGAGCCATCTACAATCTAGAGGTTACTAATTCCACCGCGACGCTCGATATGGTTGAACGATCTGAAATTGACCAGAGCAAGTGGTTAGACTTACACAGTGGTATCTATCCAGCTCTAGTTTGCGAAATCAATGGAAAGGTAGCTGGATTTGGCTCCCTCTCACCTTACCGAGATCGCCCTGGATACTCTGGCACGGTAGAAGACTCGGTGTATGTAGCTCATTGCGCTCGTAGGCAAGGGGTTGGAGAGGCCATTCTAAACGAATTAGTCAATCTCGGCGCAGCTCACGGTTTTCATTCAATTCTGGCAATGGTCGGTGGCGGGGGTGAACCGTCAATCTACCTACATACCAAATGTGGGTTTGAAATTGTAGGTGTAGAACGACAAGTTGGGCGCAAACACGGCAAGTGGATCGACGTAACTATCATGCAACGACTGTTGTAATACCTTTTAGTTAAGCGCCGTTGCCCTCCAAGACATCAATCGGCGCACCCACCCCTTGAGGGGTGTCGTCAACACAAGAACTAAGATTCCCAAGCTAGTTAATATGGATAATAAGTTGGCATGTAATAGAAAATGCAGGAGGTCCGTGGCACCAGGTAAACCGATAAAGCAAACTGCTATTGACAAAAACATTACGACTTTTCGCAATTTCCCAGAGGCAACAGCTGCCGTAAGAATGAGACCCCAGGATAGATACCAGGGTTGAACTACCGGGCCAAGTAATACAACGATCAGCAAACTCACTCCCAATGCTCGAACGCTCCCTAAGCGATCTGAAAACCTAAGTATTACAATACACAGACTAAAGGCGACAATAAGTCCCACAGCCCTTGAGAAGCTGAGTAGAAACTGTTGACTAGCACCGAGCCCGACTAGACCTGCTATTTTCCCCAGAATTGTCCCGACCAGAGTTGTAGGAGAGATCAGCGAAACGACGGTTCCTGGAGTCCCGAGCGCTCCGAGCCAACCCCAGCCAAGCCCGGTCGCCCAAGAGATAAAAGCCATAATTGCTCCCGAAATAACCCCAGCAGTCAGAATCGGTCTGAATCTAGAACGTAGTGGTACCTTGGCATCTACCCAATTCCATCCTATATAGACTACTGCCAGCTCAGCAGGGGCTTTGACGGCAGCCGCCAAGGTGCATAAGAAAATCCCCCAAATCGGTTTCTTGTCTAGTGCAAACCAGATACCTGGCACAAGCAGCCCAATCATAATTGCATCGTTATGCGATCCACCGATCAAATGGAAGAGAGTAACGGGGTTGAGAATAGCAAACGCAAAACCAACCGCCCCATCACGACCAAAATGACGTGCTATCCGAGGAATAAAAACTGCAGCAGAAATGACCCCTGCAAACGCAAGGATTCTCATGATTACTACTGTTCCTAAGACACTATGGCCGGTAAGGTTCACTATCCAGCCGTCCATGCCAAGTACCAGCGGCCCATAAGGAGTTGGTGCATTCTGCCAGAGAGGATCAGCAAGATTTAAGAACTTAGTCCCCCCTAGTATGCCGGGACCGTAAGAATAAGGGCTGATGCCGTGGCTTACCATCTCGCCTTGAGCGGCATAAGAATATACATCCTTAGAAAACAGGGGAGGCACAATAAGCATCGGTATCACCCACAGAGCGAAAACTGGAATTAGTTTTGCCACAGGCAAGCCAGGACTTTCCTCTAACCAGCGAATAAGATCTATCCATACTCGTAGAAAAAGCAGCAGACCCCCGTAAACCATGACCAAACTTAGGAACATCTCATTGTTGGTGGCTGGACCCGTCGAAAAGAACCACGACCCAGATGCATGAAGGGTAAATGGTGAGGAGTTGATCGAAGTACCAATCATTATCAGCCACAGAGAAACACAACCTAGAATTGCCGACCAGAAAAGGGGACTTAAGCCAGCTCTATTGGCTTGGTTAACTTTATTAGCTTGGCCAGCTCTATTGGCTTGCCAGTCAACTCTTCGACTTGTTATGAACGAACTCCAGACGCGTGTTTCTGACTTATCAGAACCGTCAAGGAGCACGCTCGCGGAATCGCTAGCGTCTTTCATAGCTCTTCTACAGAATGCCACAATAAGAATGTTTCTGCTACGCGCTGTGGTAATTTTGCTAGCAAGCAGCTACTTTACAGAACTTGGAGCACCCCAAGCTATTGGGATCTCCTCGGGGTCGAGCTAAGAACTTATCCCTCGTGTCTCTCGACCCGCCCACCTCAGAAAGTCAAGAGTTCTTCCCCGACCATCCTGTTGACTTGGCCAAAATCTGGGATGGCTCGGGAACTTTCTTGCAAAAAGCGGCTGATCCGGGTGCCGTCTTACGCGAGGTGGCCGATCCGGGCCAAGCTGTCTTGCAAAAAAGGGCAAGAATCAACGGTCTTGACGGCATCCGAACACTTGCCATAATCGGCGTCATTGCTTATCATCTTGGCCTACATATCGTTCCAGGAGGATATCTAGGTGTAGATACTTTTTTTGCGCTTTCTGGATATCTAATTACTGGTCTCCTGCTCGACAAAATATCTCCTATAGGGCTGACAGAGATGAAGATCTTCTGGGCAAGACGAATCCGCCGACTTCTGCCTGGACTTATGCTGATGCTGGTTGCAGTTAATTTGTACGTATATTTCTCAGGGTTGAGCTCAGCTTACGGAACTCTAACTTGGGACTCGATCGCTTCACTTTTTTACTTTGCCAATTGGCGTTATTTGTTTACACAATCAAACTACTTTGACATATCCGGACATCCGTCGCCATTGATACACACTTGGTCGCTTTCAATAGAGGAGCAGTTTTATATTGTGTGGCCTCTACTTATTTTCATCTTGGTCAAACTTATCTCTGGAAATAAGAATCGTATGAAGGCACTAATGGCCATTTCGTTCATAGGAGCTGGCCTGTCGCTCTGGGATTTGAACGTTGTCTACTTTCATTCCAATGGGATCCTCCGGACCTATTACAGCACAGATACCAGGGCCCAGAGTATTCTTCTTGGCTGCTGCCTTTGCCTATTTATGACGCTGCGAAACAAATTGCCAGGAAGGTCCAATGGATTACTTGCTGAGATTGCTGGAGGGGTTGGATTAGTCGGGACTATCGTGCTTTTCCTTCAGGTCCATGAAAGCTCAGCTGTGATTTATCGCTATGGTTTCGGTCTGGCGGCATTGTGTGCGGTACTCCTGATATATTCGATTACCCAGTCTAGCCATAGCCTGGTTTCCCGCCTACTTTCCTTTCCCCCTATTACTTATCTTGGCCGGATATCCTATGAGCTATACCTTTGGCACTGGCCCGTAATTGTCTTTCTCAATGCTGCAAAAACTAGCCTTCATGGTACCCCCTTACTGTTAGTTCGTCTTGGGGCAATGGTTGTTATAGCGTCTCTGACTTATCATCTAATCGAGGTACCAATTAGAACAGGACAGGCTCCAAAGGTTGTACGGGCGATGCGTGCTAGAGCTTCTTATGCTAGTGCTTCTTATGCTAATGCTAATGCTAATGCTAATGCTAATGCTTCTTATGCTAGTGCTTCTTATGCTAACGCTTCGTATTTGGACCACAAACCTAGGACTAATTTGGGCAGATTTCATTCAACTGTTCTTGTTGGTGGATTAATCGTCGTCATCATTTGCGCTTTATTAAACTACCCTTCGGCCTCTTCGGAAAGCGCAATAGCGTCTTCCTCGAGCGCTATAGCCTCATCTGCAAACCCCTCTTTAGCAAACCCCTCTTTAGCAAACCCCTCTTTAGCAAACCCCTCCGCCGCTGCTGGTAACCAAGCACCATCTTCAGTAGACTCGCGAACTCACGGCAAGCAAACACCGCAGCAACGAGTAGCTGCTTATCTTGAGAGAATTGGTATTCTACAAAAAGAAACCAGGGTAATGATCGTGGGCGACTCGATGGCCTTTACTCTAGGGATAGGAATGGGTTATGTAGCCCAGCACAATAATGTTTGGTTTTCCGATAATGGAATTCGAAATTGCTCAGTTTCAACTAATGGCCCATTTATTATTCAGGGACAGCAAGCCGAACCTGCAAGTCCGTGTTTGGAACCCGCTTCATCTCCTACCAGTTGGGAAAACTTATGGAAGGATTGGATTGACGAATTCAATCCTGATGTTGTTGTTTATTTAGCGCGACTCGATATTGTAGACCAATATCATAATGGTATTGTGGAACATATAGGCGAGGTCCCATTCGATAATTACTTGAGCAGTCAGCTAACAAAAGCTATTTCTATTATGGACTCACGTGGCGCACACGTAGTCTTGATGACAGACCCATACTACGACTCTGGCGAACAACCTAATGGAAATGGATGGCCAGAAGATGCCCCAATCCGAGTGAAAGAGTACAACAGTTTATTGAATAAACTTGCTAGCCAGGATCCTGGCAAAGTCTCGGTAATGGACTTGAACGAATTGATATCTCCCGGAGGCACTTTTACATCTTCGGTTGATGGGGTTACAGTTCGCTCTGCTGACGGCGTACATTTTACCGTCCAAGGTGGTAAGTGGATCGGCAATCGAACCTTGGCAGAGCTGTCGGTTTTGGGCAGGGCCCACCACCTCGCTAGTGCATCACAGCCGCTTGTTTCGCCACCAATCAAGCCGTCACCCGCATTATTCTGATCAATCGTAAAAGGATTCTTATCCCTATCTCTCACGCCGTCTTTCCTGTCGATTCAGTGCTATATAGTGCATCTAGGATAGATACGAGATCAAAGCTCTCTCCTGACCATCTCGGAGAGATGGTATCTGACGATATATGAGAATA
>JAKAVM010000063.1 GCA_021827485.1 Actinomycetes bacterium | reverse complement strand
CCGATCTCTTTCACTTGAACTGCACCGGAACTTGACCTAGACCACACATGTAAATGTCTTTCACTTGAACTGCACCGGAACTTGACCTAGACCACACATGTAAATGTCTTTCACTTGAACTGCACCGGGACTGCACCTACATCGTAGTCTTTACGCAAAGGAAATCCTTCCCAATCGTCAGGCATGAGAATCCTCGTTAGGTCAGGATGCCCGTTGAAGATAATTCCAAACATATCGAAAGCCTCACGCTCCATTGCCTCGACACCAGGAAAAACCGAGTAGATAGAGTCAATCTGAGGATTTGGGTATGGTATCTGAACTCTTACCTTCGCCCTCTTGACCTCATCAAGGTTCAATAAGTTTACAACTAACTCAAATCTCTCTGGAATGACACCTTCAGGAAGTATCCTTTGCGGATAAGTAAGGTAATCAACTACACAAAGATCGCAACACATTCGAAATCCTTGATCTACTAGCGTCCTCATCTGCTCACGATAGTTATCGCGAGTTGGAAAATATAGCTCGGGGGTCATTTGGGAGTCGATATTCCCAGATCTACCAGGTCCGCTCCACCACCTAGCCTATTGAACCTAGTTGGTTCAGAATCCAAACGAGTTCGTCGCGAGATATCACCAGTGCGTATCTGCTCATGCAGCGTCAAGATAGCGTGCATCAAAGTTTCGGGATTTGGAGGACACCCTGGGGCATACACATCGACGGGAACAATCTGATCTACGCCTTGAACAATCGCATAATTATTGAACATCCCACCCGTCGATGCACAAACACCCATTGAAATTACCCACTTGGGTTCCACCATTTGATCGTAAACCTGCCTCAAAACTGGAGCCATCTTCTGGCTGACTCTACCGGCTACAATCATCAGGTCCGCCTGCCTCGGTGAAGCTCGGAAAACTTCCATTCCGAATCGAGAAAGATCAAAATCAGCAGCACCGGAAGCCATCATCTCAATGGCGCAGCATGCCAGTCCAAAAGTTGCTGGCCACACACTCATGCGGCGAGCCCACTTAACCAGATCTTCTAACCTTCCAATCAAGAAGTTATGTTTTAGAGTTTCAAGTCCCACGGTCTAAGCCCTTGCTCCCCGCGCTGGATCAGTTGCAGAATATAGATCGCCTTGTGTGCGCTCATCGCAACCATCCGTAGCGCCTCGCGATGGATCAGTTACAGTTTCGTTCATGGTCATTGACGCCTCAATTTATTAATAGGTCCCCAGCTAAGAGCCCCATTAGCCATCAAATAGTAAAACGCAATTGCCACTGCAACTGCAAACACACCCATCTCGATTAAGCCAAAAGTATGAAGTTGGTTGAACACAACCGCCCAGGGGTATAAGAAAATTATCTCAATATCAAAAACTATGAAAATCATCGCAATTAGATAGAACTTTACCGGAAACCTCTCAGCCGGTTCGACCGTAGGTACGATTCCGCACTCATAGGGGGCAAGTTTCGCCGACGTTGGGCGTTTCGGCGAAAGCAAATTAGATGCGACTAACGATAGTGAGGCGAAGGCAACCCCTACGACTATCATGAGAAATATTGGCAGGTACTCACTCATATTGCTACTAGTGGTCTAGCACGTATTCGGTATTTTAAGCACATCAAGACGCCACACTGAATGAGATTTGTACTTGAGCAGTGAATTCCCTGGTCAACAATGCTATATGCCTTTCGCTCTAGGGCAGACATCTGGCGGTGTCACAACGTTCTCGTACTATATCGGCAAGCGGAGGTATGACGGAGTGGCCGATCGTGTTGCATTGATAATCCTATGAGCATACGTCAAGTGTGCTCATAGGAGAACGATCCAGAGCCCAAATCCCCCGTCTATACAGGCGGGGGATTTTCGCGTCTACCCCCCAAAAAAAGGGCCAACCGTTAGGCCCGATGGCGCTCTAGCCTTGTAGCGCTTAGCATCTACATTGTGGATTATGAAGTTGCTATTATTGGCGGTGGCCCTGCCGGGTCGTCAGCAGGTTACTGGCTAGCCCAAGCAGGCCATAAAGTAGCCATTTTTGAAAAAAAAGCCTTCCCGCGTCAGAAAACTTGTGGCGACGGTCTTACACCCCGAGCTACCTATTGGCTCAGGCAGATGGGTCTCGAACAAGATCTGCACAAATACCACTTCTACAAGGGACTTCGCTCTTATGGATTTGGTAGATGCCTTGAAATGGAGTGGCCTGATCATCCACTATATGGCAATATTGGCTATACGGTAACCCGTTATGACCTAGATCAAATGGTTGCAAATCATGCCGAAAAGGCTGGCGCCACACTATTCACATCAACTGAGGCAACAAAGGTTGATATCTCAAGAGATGGGCTAGAGGTATATGCGCATTCAAAATCACAGGGTGATTTCAAAGGCTCAGCATCACAAGGTGATTTCAAGGTCTCAGCGCGTTACTTGCTCGTCTGCGAAGGGGCCAACTCCAGAATTGGTCGTTCTCTCGGGGTCACAAGGAATCGCCAGTGGCCTCAGGGCATGGCAATAAGGAGCTACTGGGAGTCTCCACGCCATGATGAGCCCTGGATCGAGTCACACCTAGACATCAGAGATTCTAACCACACGTTACTCCCCGGGTATGGATGGATATTTCCTCTCGGTGATGGAAGGGTAAACATCGGGGTAGGACTTTTAGATAACAAAACTAACACTTCTAAACTACTCGATGCATTTCTTGAAAAGATCGCTGATTCTTGGCAAATTGATATCAACGCTCCTTGCACTGCCCCAACCGGAGGAAGGCTTCCAATGGGCTTTTCTTTGAGCCCGATAAGCGGGCATAACTTCCTGATCGCTGGTGATAGCGCTGGTACAATAAATCCCTTCAATGGCGAGGGGATTGCTTACGCATACGAAACAGGTGCGTTGGCTGCAAAATGTTTAGGTAATGCGCTTGACGGAGGTGGTGCCGCATCTCTTGCCCGCTATGAAGAAGAATTGAATAATAATCTAGGGAGATACTATAAGGTCGGTCGGCTTTTTGTACGAGCAATAGGGCAACCGATAGTACTACATACATGTGTTTCAATCGGAATGCGATCAAAACCAATAATGAAACAAGTGATGAAGGTAATGGCTAACCTAATGTAACTGAGCGCTACTGTTCTATTGTAATTGAGCGCGGTTGTGACCGCTCAATAGTAACGCGCGAACTTCTAATGTAGCCTGGCACGACTCTGACGACTCAAGAGCACTTTGCGTAATCTAACGCTTCGTGGGGTAACTTCCACGCACTCATCTTCTCTAATAAACTCTAAGGCTAATTCAAGAGACAAATTACGGGGTGGGATCAATCTCACTAACTCCTCGGCTGTTGAAGAGCGAATATTTGTTACTTTCTTCTCTTTGGTGGGATTCACCTGCATGTCTTCAGTACGTGCATTTTCACCTATTATCATTCCTTCATAGACCTCAACCCCCGGGCCAACAAATAGCGAGCCGCGTTCTTGAAGATTGAGTAGCGCATAGGTTGTTGTCACGCCGCGCCGGTCTGCAACCAACGATCCCGATGGGCGTGTTCGCAAATCACCCAGCCACGGCTCAAAATGATCAAATATGTGATGCAAGATCCCAGTACCGCGAGTCTCGGTTAGAAACTCAGTTCGAAATCCAATAAGACCTCGGGCGGGCACATGGTAATCTACTCGGGCCCATCCGGTACCGTGATTGACCATTTGAAGCATAGAACCTTTGCGCAGTGAAAGCATCTGCGTAACTACCCCTAAATACTCCTCTGGCACATCTATTGAGACTGCTTCGATTGGTTCGTGTACTTTATCGTCGATGACTTTTGTAACTACCTCTGGCTTTCCAACGGTCAGCTCAAAGCCTTCGCGACGAAACATCTCAACTAAGACAGCAAGTTGAAGCTCGCCCCTCCCTTGGACTTCCCATGTATCGGGTCGTTCTGTTGGAAGAACCTGTATCGACACATTCCCAACGAGCTCTTGATCTAACCTGTTTTTTAGTAAACGGGCTGTCAATTTGTTGCCTTCCTTGCCAGCAAGAGGAGAGGTATTAATTCCAATTGTCATACCAATTGATGGCTCGTCAATGCTAAGAACTTCTAAGGCAATTGGGTTTTCCGGATCAGCCAACGTCTCACCAATCATTACGTCATCTAATCCCGATAACGCGACTATCTCACCAGGTCCGGCTTTGAGAGCTGGAACTCTATCAAGGCCTTCCGAAACATATAGCTCAGAAATCTTGAAACGAGTAGTGGTACCATCTGCCCTTATGCAAACTACATTTTGCCCTTTAGTGAGATCACCATTGACAATTCGACAAATTGCCAAACGCCCCAAATATGCAGAAGCATCTAAATTGGTAACGAGTGCTTGTGTGGGGTGACCTTCAACATATGTCGGCGCAGGGATCGAACTTTCAATCACTTTGAAAAGTGCCTCTAAGTTAGTCCCGCCACCACTAGGATCAACCGAGGCTTGGCCAGCTTTAGCATTAGCATAAATTATTGGGAAGTCAATTTGATCTTCACTAGCTTCTAAATCAAGAAAAAGCTCGTAGACTTCATCAACAACTTCTTTAGGTCTTGCATCATGGCGATCAATCTTGTTGACCACTAATACTACTGGGAGCTTCTTCTCTAACGCCTTACGCAATACAAACCGAGTTTGTGGAAGCGGTCCTTCACTTGCATCAACTAAGAGTAATACTCCATCTACCATTGATAAGGCCCGCTCTACTTCACCTCCAAAATCAGCATGGCCCGGAGTGTCTACGATATTGATCTTCAAGTCTCCATATCGTACAGCGGTATTCTTGGCAAGAATGGTTATCCCTTTCTCGCGCTCTAAATCCATAGAGTCCATTACGCGCTCAGAGACTTCTTGATTGTCACGGAATACACCTGATTGCCATAGCATTGCGTCAACCAAGGTCGTCTTACCGTGGTCGACGTGCGCGACTATCGCAATATTCCTGATGTCGCTGCGTACTCTATCTGTCAAAATCTAAACCTCCGAGGCAACCTCTATTGTCACCTCAATATCGTCATCGCTATGGGCATAGCTCGGAAATGCTACCTCATAAACTCCTGGGGCAAAGGCGACTCCTCGTGCAAGCATCGAATGGAAAAACTGCGCGTAGTCATCCATTGCAAAACCGATAAGAGTCTTGAAATGTGAAACAGAACTCTCGCCGAGCGCTAACCTTAGTCCGTTTACAAGTCTAGTCGCTTTTTGCTCAATAGCCTCATATAGGCCATCATCTAATTTTCCAAGGACGCATAACCCTGCGGCAGTTGCTAAGGGGTTACCCGAAAGGGTACCTGCTTGATACACCCCTCCCAGCGGGGCTAGCTCACCCATAAGCTCGCGCCTACCCCCAAAGGCCCCCATAGGAAGCCCGCCCCCGATAATTTTTCCAAAAAGATATAAGTCGGGAACTACTCCTCCGACTAATGGCGAACACGATCCAGCTCGAAATCGAAATCCTGTTATTACTTCATCAAATATGAGTAGCGCGCCGACTCTATCGCACTCAGCTCGCAAGCCTTCCAAAAATCCGGGTTTAGGTACAATCAGCCCTGAATTTGCTGCAATAGGTTCAACAATCACGCACGCCACGTCATCTTCAAGACGAGGTACAGTATTATACGCTATTACGATAGTATCTTCAACAGATTTAGCAGTGACACCTCGGGAGGTAGGAATTCCAAAGGTAGCCATTCCGCTACCCGCCCCGGCCAGGAGAAAATCAGCATGTCCATGGTAACAACCTTGGAACTTAACGATCTTGTCACGCTGGGTTGCCCCACGCGCCAGCCTAATTGCTGACATCGCTGCTTCAGTTCCAGATGAGACTAGTCTTAACCATTCACATCCTTGAACCTTTTCACAAATCGTCTCCGCCAGTAGCACTTCATTTAGAGTGGGTGCGCCAAAGGTAGTACCCTTGTGAGCTTGTAATGCTATTGTCTCGACTACTTGAGGATCTGCATGACCTAGTATCGATGCGCCATAGGACTGCACGAAGTCTAGGTAACGATTCCCTTGAACGTCCCAGACGTATGCTCCTAAGCCTCTCTCCACGAAGTAAGGAGTTCCACCAACCGCCCCAAAGGACCGCACCGGGGAATTCACACCTCCCGGAACTGTCTTGAGAGCTCTCTGAAATAGTGATTGATTATCCACGCAGTTGTCTCGCCACAAACGGGGCGAAATAAGTAATGATCATATCGGCCCCAGCTCTTTTTATTGAAAGAAGGGTCTCGAAGACGACTTGATCCTCTTCTATCCAGCCCTTTGCACTTGCTGCCTTGATCATAGAGTACTCACCGCTAACCTGATAAGCACAAATTGGGTTGTTGATACGCTCTCTTACTCTTGAGATGACATCTAGATAGTGGCCAGCCGGCTTTATCATTATGATGTCAGCTCCTTCCCTAACATCGTAAAGAACTTCTTCAATAGCCTCGCGTACGTTTGAGGGGTCTTGCTGATAAGTCTTGCGATCCCCTGCCAAGTGTACATCAACTGCATCTCGGAAAGGGCCATACAGGGCAGAGGAATACTTAGCTGAATATGCCATAATTGAAACTGACCCAAAGGAGTTTGCATCAAGCACATTACGTATTGCACGTACTTGACCATCCATCATTCCACTTGGCGCTACCATATCTACGCCAGCTTGCGCCTGGGAAAGCGCAATACGTGAGTAGACTTCAAGGGTTGCGTCGTTATCAACTCTGCCTTGTGAGTCGAGAACTCCACAATGTCCGTGCTCAACATACTCATCCAGACATAGATCTGCAATTACGAGCATTGAATCGCCTAGGCGTGACTTGATCTCGTTAGTCGCTCGCTGAACGATCCCAGTACTTGAGTAGGCATCACTGCCAACGCTATCTCTAGTGGTTGGTACTCCAAAAAGTATCACGGCATTTATACCCAAAGCGTCTAATTGAGTAACCGTATCTGCCACTTTGTTCGGGCTCACTTGTGATATGCCAGGCATTGAGGAAATTTCTTTCGGGTCGTCACAGACAAAGATCGGTGCAATTAGATCATCGGTGCGTAAAGAGTTTTCAGCAACAAGGCGGCGAATCGACTCACTTGCCCTCATCCGACGCATCCTTCGCATATTCCTAGACATCCAGCACTGCCTTTGCCAATCCTTCAATCGAACTTCTTCTATGCATCCAGCACTGCCTTTGCCAATCCTTCAATCGAGTGCTCTTTGGCTATTACGATAGACCTTGCCCCAAGGCTCTCGGCTACTCTTGCGGTCTCGTACCCAATGCAAACTACCTTTCCGCTAACTGAACGTAAGGTGTCGCCCAAGACGTCCGCTAATGCTTCAACTGCCGAAGAAGATGCGAAGGCTATAATATCACAATTCGATATTTCTTTTATTTGCCAATCACTGAGGGGTACTCTCTCAGTCGTGTAGAGATCAATGCTTGTCACTTGCCATCCTTTGCTGACTAAACCCGACTCTATCGTGTCCTTGGCAATTTGTGATTTCGGATAGAGAACTTGTCCAGAATTTTGCGCAATTGGGAAACTCTCAACAAGGCTATTGGCGTCGAACTCATCGGGTACTAACTCAACTTGGTACCCCGCTTCATTCAGCCTGTTTCGGGTAGCAGGACCAACTGCCGCAATTTTCGACGTGATTCGAAAGTGCTTAACATAAAGCTCTACGGCGATTGGAGACGTGAACACAGTCCACTCGTACTCCCCACTCACTGGTGGCACTTCCAGCTCTAGCGTTCTAATTGTTGGTATCTCGATGACTCTAGCCCCAAATTCACGAACTAACCTTGAAAGTTTACCAGCCGTCTCGCTTGCTCTGGTGACTACTACCCGTTTCCCTAGCAAGGGTCTCGATTCAAACCACTTCAAATTCATCTCAGCAACTTGGCCAATTACAATTGTTGCTGGCGGTCGAACTCTTGCTCGTTCTAATTCTTCTAGGTTAGTTCTATGAGTTGATTGCTCAGGGGTAGTACCCCATTCCACAATGGCTACACTTGTCGCTGGATCCATACCATTCTCTATAAGTTTACGAGATATTTCTTTACGATTTGTAACTCCCATAAGGACCACAATGGTGGTACCAAGTTCAGCCAGAGCTTTCCAGTTTACCTTTGAATCTTGATGCCCAGTAACAATAGTTACACTATCGGCAATATTGCGATGAGTTACTGGTATGCCAGCGTATGCTGGGACCGCAATTGCCGAAGTCACTCCAGGAACTATTTGAAAGTCGATCCCAGCGTTTACAAGAGCTTGGGCTTCTTCGCCACCACGCCCAAGTACATACGGGTCTCCTCCCTTGAGTCTTACTACCTTGAGCCCCATCCTTGCTCGCTCAATCAGAAGATTGTTAATATAGTCTTGATCGTTTTCCGATATTGCTGGACGCTTTCCAACGTCGATAAGCTCACAGCCAACTTTCGTGAAAGCTAGAAGCTCACTTGGAGCAAGCCGATCGTATATAACTACATCACAGTCTTCAAGCAGTTGCTTGCCCTTGACGGTAATCAAGTCCGGATCGCCGGGGCCGGCTCCTACTAAGAATACGGTCACAGGTTGCCACCACTTAGCGTCTTGAAGTCCGGATCGCCGGGGCCGGCTCCTACTAAGAATACGGTCACAGGTTGCCACCACTTAGCGTCTTGAAGTCCGGATCGCCGGGGCTGGCTCCTACTAAGAAAACGCTCATTGGTACTTCTCGGCCAGTTCTCGGCCTAACCTATAAGGATCTTTGCCACAAATAGACTTCCTAATCAATTCGCCTTGACCTTCGAAAACCGAAGTCAGGCTAATCTCGTCACCCTCAAGGGTGGCATACGCCCCAATAGGGAGATCACATCCACCTCCAAAATAACCCAGAAATGCCCTTTCTGACTCCACACATCTTCTCACTTGCGCATTATCTATAGACGATAGTAATGCCAATGACTGAAAGTCATCTTGCCTGCACTCAACAGCAAGGGCACCTTGTCCAACCTGTGGAACCATACGATCCAATTCGAAATACTCACAAATACACTCGGTCATTTCAAGCCTCTTTAGCGCGCAAGCTGCCACAACCACACATACGGCCTTTTCAATGCGAGTTGCAATATTTCCTCGGATATCGACAAAGACCAAGTCGGGTCTCAACTTAGCAATCTGGGCTCTGCGACGTTGCGAACCTGTTGCTAGCTCTGCTCCAAAGCCAAGCTGGTCCAGAGTTGATCCAACTAGAACATCTCTCGGATCCTCCCTTTCGGGGAAAGCCCCAATCACCAACCCTGTCGTGTCACAAGAAGGGAGGTCCTTGGCCGAATGCACAGCCAAGTCAGCCTTATTTTCTAAGACAGCCCGTTGAATCTCTTTAACGAACACACCGTTTCCAGCAATCTTAGAAATCGGGCTAGATTGATCTACATCGCCACTTGTTGAAACCTCTACTAACTGGAAATCAACCCCTAGAAGATGGCCCACTTTATTGGCTTGGATCTTTGCTAGAGGGCTTGGCCGCGTTGCTATCCGAACGCTCATCCGAAACGCTGCGATTGTCTCTGTGCCTCAAGTGGGCTTGGACTGGTGACGGTCCTATTGATCACTTATATCAAAAAGGTCGCGAAGCGACTCACAGAGACGCTCGCCTTTCGGGGTCCCGGCTGCTTCTTTGAGTCTCACGGTTGGTTCGTGGAGCACTTTAGCAACTATTGACTTGGTGATTCTATCAATCTCCCTTTGTCGCTCATCACTCAAATTGCCGGTTCTCTTGGAAATTTCATCTTTGCGGATTTTTTCAAAGCGGTTTCGTAGTTCAGCTACTAAAGGTGCTACTAACCGAGCACTCGAAGAATCTTGATAGCGCGATACTTCTTCTTCAATAATATTAGAAATGGCTTCGATGTCGGAAACGGTATCTGTATTCTCAATAGATCGCGCAACGCTATCAATATCAAAAAGTATTGCCTCCACATTGGGGTCAATGTTCCTAGGTACCGACAAGTCAACTAAGACTTGTTGTTTGTTAGATATAAACTCTGGATGAATAATAGTTTCAGGTGTCGTGGTTGCACAGAAGACAATGTCAGCATCTTTAAGTTCTTCTCCAAGTGAAGAACTACGGTCAGCCACAGTAATATCTGCATTGTCCCATCTCTCCATTACAATTTCCTTGATTGAGGAACTTATTACTCCTTTTCCGATAATCAGTACATTGCGAGACTTGGGAACAACTCCGAAGTGATTTTCAACCAAGGCAACTGCGGCTTGCGAAAGCGATTTGATCTCAGATTTTATCTTGACTTCCGTACGAGTTCGCTTTCCAACCTCTACAGCGTGACGGAAAAGGGTATTTAGTGTCGGCCCTGAAGCACCCTCCTCCATCGCATAGATCCATGCATCCCTAAGTTGTCCAAGGACTTCGCCTTCGCCTAATACTGCGGACTCTAAACCGCTAGCGACTCTAAAGAGATGACTAACACATGTCAGATCAAAGTAGTTATATATCGAGTCCTCGATATCCCTCCCGGCTAAGCCCGACAAGAATTCGATTATGTCAGTTAGCCCTCCATGGAACCTCTCGGCTAAAGCATAAACTTCGGTCCTCATGCAAGTAGAGAGCACTACTACCTCTGATATATTGTCCCGTTTGCGTAAGCTAGACAAAGCCTTCGCCAAGTCTTCACCAGATACCGAAGTGCGCTCAAGGAGCTCTAGGGGAGCGCTTCGATTACTTAGACCAACGACAATTACCGACACTGTAGGTAATTATAACATTTCATGATAGCTCAACATCAAAAGGTGCAGTCCAACATCGACATTTCGCACCATAGTTCCTTCTCCCAGGTCTATATGAACTGGTGCGAAGTTGAGCATTGAGCGTACACCACTTGATACAAGCCTGCGCGATATGTCAAAGGCAACTTCTGGTGGAGTGGTGATAATTCCCAAATACGAACCGTTACCCGATATAACTTCCGGTAAGGTTTCGATGGGAGACACGGTAACTCCAGCTACTCTTTCTCCAATACGATTCACATTGTTATCAAACAATGCATCCAAGACAAATCGCTCTTTTGATCGAGATAAATAGTTAGCAAACGCGGTACCTAAGTTACCTACTCCACAAATTACTATCTTCCACTCTTGATCGGCGCCCAATATCCGCGTGATTTTTTCTCTAAGAGGCCCGACGTCATATCCTGAACCGCGAACTCCCAAATTTCCCAGATAAGCAAGGTCCTTGCGTAAATTGTGTGCCGCGACTCCAGCCATCTTGGCCAAAGTCACAGAATCAATGCTTGGCGAACCAGCTTCATAGAGCCGGTCTAAACATCGAAGGTATAGCGGCAGCCTACTAACCGTAGGTTCAGGAAGTGAGTCCTGATCGCCGCCCGTACCAGGGTTTTGGCGGCTCAAAGCTGGCCTACGTTACATCCGTCGAGGAACTGGCAGTTCAATGAAACTTGGCGGCTCAAAGCTCACCTCTTCGACATCTGAATAGCTTTGGAGACATCTAACTGCGTGAGTCTAAACTTCGTCGAAGAACCTCTCCACTCGCAGACCTAGGCAAGCTATCAACAAAATACACTGAGGATGGACACTTGTACGCCGCCAGATTCTCGCGACACTTATGTATAATATCGTTCTCTGTTATATTTTTAGCTACTACATAAACATTTACTCGATCTTTACCAGCAACTGCAACTTCTTCAACACCATCAAGTTCTTCGATTACCTTCTCCACCTCTTGGGGATAGACGTTGAATCCGGAGACAATAATCAAATCCTTAGCACGGTCAACTAAATACAAATTTCCATCATAACCAACAACTCCAATATCTCCCGTATGAAGCCACCCTTGGGCATCGACAACGCTTTTATCTGATCGAAAGTATCCAGCAAAAACGTTAGGGCCTCTTACTAACACCTCCCCCGCATCACCCTCGAAAACTTCTTCTCCGCTTGAGTCGACTAGTTTGACTTCAACTGCCTTGAGTGGAGTACCCACTGATCCAAAGACTGGCTCTTTGTCGAAATCAGGAAAACTCACAACAGGTGAGGCCTCCGTCAGTCCATAACCCTCGTGAATAGGTAAGCCAAACCGCTCTCGAAATTTAGTTGCAGTCTCTCTGGATAACGGCGCACCGCCGGAGATTGCCAATCTAACATTATCCATCCGAATACTTGCATCGTGCGCCCACATCTCAAAGTGAGCAGGAACACCTGCTACCAGAGTCACTTCATCAGTCATTGCAGTCATTATCAGAGTTCCACCCGTTAGCAGGCCTAAATTAAGCACTACATTCAAACCAAAAACGTGGAAAAAGGGGAGAACCGCTAAGCCCACGTCTTCGGGTCGCGAGTAGCCCCTGATCTGTTCTAAATTCGCCAACAATGAACCGTGAGTCAAAATAGCAGCCTTGGGAAAGCCAGCAGTCCCAGAGGTAAACAACAATACGCAAGGATCGTCTCGGTGCATTTCAAGAGTTTTCAAAACGCCATCACTAGCTATGCCATCGCCAACTCCGCCATCACTAGCTATGCCATCGCCAACTCCGCCATCACTAGCTATGCCATCGCCAACTACGCCATCACTAGCTACGCCACCGCTAGCTACGCCACCGCCAACTCCGCCTTCGCCGCCACCAGACTCCAAATTTGGACTAGATACTACATCTCTAGGCAGAATTAACTCTGGAGATACTAAATCGAGTTCGTGTTTCATCTCCGGTTCAGGACTGTGAGGATTCAATGGAACTACTATGGCCCCCAGAGCTAACGCCCCAAGGTACGGCGCTACAAACGTTCTATCGTTATGGGTTATAATAGCGATTCTATCGCCCTTTTTGATTCCCTCTGCCTGGAAGTGCTGACGCCAGCTCTCTGCAAGAGCTGATAATTCGCCGTAGGTTAGTGCACCATAGATATCAACCAAGCAACGCTTAGTTCGATCGTGCAAGTTGACTAGGCTGGCAAGATTGAATTTCTCCATGCCAAGCAAACCAACACTGGGCAAACTACCTCCTGACCAATCGGAACCCGGTAAACCCGCGCCGGATAAATCGGCGCCGTACAAACTCGCACTGGACAAACCCGACACCGGCGGTGGATCAGACATACTCAACCTTCTTTACCCAACTCAATTGAACGTGACGTAGCTGCTTCAACTGCCTGTACAAAAGCTTCACGGACCTGTCTCTCATCAAGCTTTGCAAGCCCAGCGGCAGTTGTGCCCGCAGGCGAAGTAACGGCAATCCTTAGATCCTCGGCGCTTTCACCAGTCTCCTCAAGAAGGCGTGCAGCTCCGATAAAAGTTTGTCTTGCAAGAACAGTTGCAGTCTCCCGATCAAGACCGACTTTAACTCCAGCTTCTGCTAATGCCTCAACGACCAAAAAGAAATACGCGGGGCCCGAGCCCGACAACCCAGTAACTGCATCCATTAGAACCTCAGGAACTTCAACTGCCTTGCCAACTGATTCAAGAACTTGGCTAGCCCAATCCAGATCAGCCGGAGTTGCCTTTGACCCACACGCAATACCAGCAGCACAGTGGCCAACCAACGCCGGGATATTAGGCATCGACCGCACAACGACGACGTCGGGACCTAGTATCTTTTCAATGGTTTCAGTAGTAACCCCCGCCATCACCGACAGAACTCTTTTGACCCCCTTTGAAGCTATATCGTAACAAGCTACCTCTGCATCTTGAGGCTTTACCGCCAATACAATATCTTCACATAATCCTTGACTAAACTGACGAACTGCGTTGAGGCCGTGATATCCCCCTTCGAGACGATCCCTCTGCGCCTCAGACATCTCAACCACCACTAAATCAGAAACGCTTGCCCAACCTGAGTTTATAAGTCCCCGCAGGAGAGCATTACCCATTCGCCCGCCACCAATAATTGCAAGCTTCATCTATGACTCCACCCAAGCGACCGATTATTACCCATTCGCCCGCCACCAATAATTGCAAGCTTCATCTATGACTCCACCCAAGCGACCGATTATTACCCATTCTCCCGAAACCAATAATTG
>JAKAVM010000103.1 GCA_021827485.1 Actinomycetes bacterium | reverse complement strand
CCTGGCTCAACAGCCTTACGAGCAAGAACATCACAATCAATACAATTTGCTCCTAGGGAGCTAAAGATCGAAGACACAAGAGATTTTCCTGATCCTATCCCCCCAGTTAGTCCACTAATGTACATAGATCTGCCTTAATCCTGTTTACGTTGCCGCAGCTATTTTGCATTAGATAACTTCGATGGCTGGTAGCTCACAATCGGTGATGCAAGAACTTTAGGCCGTAACGCAATTGCGAATAATACAAGCGTTGTCTCATCGACATCTTGCCTAACATAGAAATCATCCTCAGTGATTCCAGTGTTACCGTTGGAATCATTTCGGGCAACAAATCGATAGGTTAGAGGAAGTATTTTAGTATAAGCGTGCACATACCATGCCTTGGGAAGTTTGTGCCGCAATTTGAAAATATCTAGCGCCAATAGTTTGTTTGCCTTGACTCTACGAGCACCAATATCAGCCTTGACTCGCGGGTTCCCGTCCAACCCACCAACCCATACTTCGTGAAAGAACTGACCTAATAGTCCAAGAAGTTGCGAGCGGTTGAAACTAGTAAGGTGAAATGGATTTTCAAAGTCAGCAGTTGCATTAGGGGCAAGAAAGAATGCAGTTCCATGATCTGCTAGCACCCTTGCAACCTCTCCAACGTGAAGTTCAGGATTTGCAAAGTGTTCTATCAGATGGGATGAGCATATTGCAGCAATTGAACTAGAGCGAAACGCGAGATTGGAAGCATCCATGCAAGCTCCCACGAATCCCAAACCTTTGAATCGATGGAATGCTTGGATCGCAGCTCCAGGATCATAGTCAACTCCAATCACGGTTCTGTGTTCTCGAGTGTAATTGTCTGCGTCCGTAGTTGGTTCATTTCGCTCTAAATCGCTAACGGAACAATTACTCAAAGAAATAGAATCAATCCCCAGACCACATCCCAAATCGACTACCAGGTTACTTTGTATACGCTGAGAGAGTTCGCGATAACCTGCTCGGTGGAGAGCTAATAGTGAATCAGGAGTTGAACCAGGGGTAGGTCGCTCGCCAGTAAGTCTGGGCATCTGGTGAGAGGCCAATTGTTGGCCAATGAATTCATCGTCAGGCCCGGAATAGTCCGCGTTCGAACTGGACTGGCCTTTTTTGATAGCGTGTGGAATCTTGTCTACCATTACGAACCCTGCAGAAACCAGTTCTCATCGTCGGTTTTCTTTAGATCGTTCAACTCTTTTGACCACCCTCGTAATTGCATTTCTCGCCTATTTTCCCACATTCCGCATACACCCTGGCAAGCTTAGCGCTGATACAAAAAGCTACCTTTATCTAAATCCAGGCGGTCTGATGCATCAGGCCCTATACATGTGGGACTCCTTCATAGGAAATGGCACGGTAACCCACCAATTTATCGGATACCTCTTTCCAATGGGGCCCTACTACTGGGCAATTGCCCACCTTGGAATACCCATGTGGATAGGACAGCGATTCTGGCTGGGATCTATCTTTTTTGTTGCCGGAACAGGTGTTATGTATATGGGCCGGCGCTTTGGACTGTCCAACTGGGCATTAGTCGTACCCGCAATTGGATACATGCTATCCCCTTACGTTCTTTCCTATAGTGCTCGTCTCTCAGCACTACTCCTACCATTTAGCGCCGCCGGATGGTTGGTGGGTGTCATGTTGATGGCGATACGAAATCGGGGCTGGAGATATCCTGCGATCTTTGCCCTCATACTAGCGATCGTCTCTAGTGTGAATGCAACCGCAGTAATTTATATTCTTTTTGCTCCCGTGGCACTGTTCTTCTACGAGATTTTTGCAATTCGTTCGGTGCGCTTCAAAGACGCATTTATCAGTCTGCTTCAGATTGCCCTACTGTCTTTTGCGGTCTCATTCTGGTGGATTATGGGACTGGTAATTGAATTTAGCTTCGCGTTAAATATCGTTCAATATACAGAAACGATAGTTACCGTTACCCTAACGTCTACCTCCTCGGAAGTATTCAGGGGTTTGGGATATTGGTTCTTTTACGGTGAAGATCAAATTGATAACTATATTCAGGCTGCCCCACGCTACATGACTTCCATATGGCTGTTGGCTCTTAGTACTTTCTTGCCCATAACACAACTTCTACTAGGACTATTGGCCAAGTGGCGATACCGAATGTATTTCGCAATTTTAGTTTTTATGGGGATGATACTTGCGGTTGGGGCTTACCCTTATGAAAATGCTACGCCTTTTGGGGCTGGCTTGAAGATTTTTCAAGCCACGGGGATAGCTGGTTTGGCGCTACGAAGTGATAACCGTGCAGTTCCTGTAATCCTACTTGGGTTAGCAGGCTTGTGTGCTAGTGGAATTAGCGTGTTATTCATAAGGTGGAAGTGGGCGGCAACTCTTGTTTGTCTCTTGCTTGGAGTCGCCTTTATGTTCAATCTTCCTTCGCTCTTTAGCGGAAATCTTATTGGGAAGAACCTGTTGTTTCCACAAAAGCTTCCGTCCTACTATTACAAAGAAGCTAAATATCTCAATGCGCATAATCAGTCAACGAGAGTACTTGATGAACCGGGCGATGACTTTGCTTATTATCAGTGGGGAACTACGGTGGATCCTGTTGATCCAGCTTTACTAACTCGGCCTTTTGTTGCTAGAGAGCAAGTTCCATACGGATCCGCCGCGTCAGCCGATCTGCTAAATGCTTTCGACGAATACGTCCAAGAAACAACGTTCAATCCACTTACCCTAGCTCCAATCGCTAGGCTAATGAGCGTCGGCGATGTTGTATTGCGCTCCGATCTAGCCTACGAGCGCTACAATACTCCACGCCCTCGTCAAGCGTGGTCCATGTTTGACCAAAGCCTTCCTGGCATTGGTTCACCAATAGGCTTCGGAAAGCCCGGTCCGCCTCCAAAGCAAAAATATCCACTCGTTGATGAAACTGCACTTGCCCGAAATCCCAAAGCACCTTATCCCCCCAAGCTGGCCGTATTCCCGGTATCAAATACAAGACCCATTGTGAGGACTGAGTCAGCCCAAAACCCAATACTACTTGATGGAGATGGCATTGGTATGGTTCAAGCCGCACAGACGGGTTTGCTCAACGCTAATCCTACGATCTTTTACTCATCTAGCTTTGCAAAACATCCAAGAAAAGAAAAATCTATTTACGATAAGAATGCACAGCTGGTCGTGACTGATTCTAACTATCTAACCCAAAGGCGCTGGGGTACTGTTCGTGAAAATGTGAGCTATATTGAGCAACCTGGACAACCAGTTCTAACCCAGGATCCAACCGCACATTCTCTGCATGTTTTCCCACATGAGAGTAGTTCGAATCAAACTGTGGCTAAACTATATGGAGTCAAGCATGTTATAGCAACCAGCTACGGCAACCCTATATCCTTTGTCCCAGAAAACAAGCCTTACAATGCCATTGACGGAAATCTAAGCACAGTTTGGACCACTGGGGCATTTGAGAACCCGATTGGCCAGAGAATCAGAATTGAAATAGGGCGAAGCATAACCACGAATCACATTGTTCTTGTCCAGCCGCTCAAGGGCCCTCGCGACCGTTACATTACGAAGATAAAGATTACCTTCCAAGAGGACAAGCGCGTCTGGTCAATGGAGCAAACCCTCAATAGATCGTCACGAACCGCCGCTGGTCAAACCGTAACTTTTCCTACCTCTACCTTTCAAACACTTGAGATAAGAATCCAGGCCATTAATTTGGTACATGAGATCTACTACTCGGGAGTCTCAGGGGTAGGTTTTGCCGAAATTGGGATTCCTGGGGTCAACCTAAGAGAAGTTATACGAATGCCACAAGATTTACTTGATTTTGCAGGTAAGTCTTCGGCTACTCATCCATTGACCTATATTATGCATCGACGCCAAGCTCCGCCTGTTCCGCCACGTACGGATCCTGAACTAAATATTGTAAGGCAGTTCTACCTACCTACCTCCAGATCATTTTCAATAAGCGGAACTGCTCGAATTTCTGCACTTATTCCCGACATTACTATAGACCAACTCTTAGGACGACCAGGTTCAAATGGGAGTGGAATTACCGTAACAAGCTCAGGCCGATTGCCCGGCGATCTAAATGCAAGAGGATCTATGGCTCTTGATGGCAATCCCAATAGCGCGTGGATGCCCGGAATTGGTCCCCAAGTCGGCCATTGGATTCAGGTAAACTTTCCTCCAGCGTCATCTCGCTCTGCGATGTTATATCCTCATAGCTTTTCCCACTTGAATTTACAGTTGATCACTGACGGCCGACATTCAGTGCCTACGCAAATACAGCTTTCTTCTTCTAGCGGATCAGAACTAGTTACGCTTCCTAACCTGAAAGATTCAAAGATCCCTAACGCAACTACAACTGTTCCGATCAACTTCCCAACCTTATATGGCAATTTCCTTCGACTTACTATCGTACGCGTTCGTAATGTGATGTATACCGACTACTACTCGGGACGGCCTGACATTGAACCAGTTGGTATTGCAGAGTTGGGAATTCCAAACGTAACTATTCCACCGCCACCAACGACACTCCCAAATAACTGCCTTTCAAACCTAATCTCAATTGACGGCAAACCGTTGTATGTGCAAGTTTTTGGTAGCGAAAAGGTCGCTTCTTCAGAGACCGGTCTGTACTTAGGCGTGCGAGGGTGTGGACCGGATGCAAATGGAGTCTTCCTCAACGCAGGGTCCCACATCTTACAAACGGGTAATGGATCCACTTGGCAAGTTGGCTACAACATAGATAGCGTCGTTCTCGCCTCATCAGCCACCGGACAAGCTGTACCTGTAAATTTCTTTGGACAACTAACACCGCCGGTACCACAAACAACCCCGTCAATTCGCATCATAAAGACAACACCGACGTCCTACTCACTCACTGTCGGCAAAGCTAGTTCACCATTTTGGCTTGTACTTGGCCAGAGCTATAATAAGGGTTGGCAGGCCAGCATAACTGCAACCGGCCCAAGTTCAACCAGCATAACTGCAACCGGCCCAAGTTCAACCAGCATAACTGCAACCGGCCCAAGTTCAACCAGCATAACTGCAACGGGACCAACTAAAACCGTTCAAACTCATGCCAACCATAGCTCCTCAACCGTCAACCTAGGTCCACCAACTTTGATTGATGGCATGTCCAATGCTTGGCTAATTTCACCAACCAACACTCACGAGCATTTTCATGTAGTGGTCGATTGGTATCCACAAAAATATGTATTCCCATCTCTATACATTTCGGCAATTGCGCTAATTCTAATTATTTTGATTATAGTCTTTGGGGCAAGGCCTGCTAGTTCGACTAACACTCTTGAAGACAAAGGGTTTCGTGCCATGAAGCGGCCTTATTCGGTAAATAAACGCAAAATACTTATCTCCCTATTGGTCGGAGTGGTAACCGGGATTTTTGTAAACATATGGTTGCTGCCAATATTTACTGTCTTTACTTATCTATCTGTAGCCAATAGATTACTTCGTTGGCTAGCCGCGCTCGCAGCACCTATTCTTCTTCTTAGCAACCTGATCTATCAAGTTGTGGAAGAGGCACATTTCGGATGGCACGCTCTGTTTGGCTGGGTAACTCACTTCCAAGAAGCAAACACACTTACCTGGTTGGGCGTCAGCTGCTTTCTTGCCTTTGTTGCCTCCGCAAGCATTAGAGAACCTGTTTATGAGCAACCTGAAAATGTCGAACCTGTAAAGGTAATTAGTTCATAGGAAAGTGACATGCTACTTGGTGCCCCGGTGAGATATCCCTCAAAGGCGGTTCTTCAAGTGCACAGATGTCTTGAGAGTAAGGACACCTTGTTCTAAATCTACAACCAGACGGAGGATCGATAACGGAAGGCAGTTCGCCCTCCAAGTGATGGGCATCGGATTTCCGCTCCACAAATGGGTCCGGCTCTGGAACCGCATCAAGAAGTGCTCTCGTATAGGGATGAGCTGGGGTCGCATATAGGGTCTCGGATTCAGAAATCTCACACATCTTGCCTAGATACATAACTGCTACACGATCAGAGATATTCTTAACAACAGCTAAATCATGAGCAATAAATAGAATTGTCAGCTCATAACGACTCTTTAGCTCTCTGAGTAGATTCAATATCTGAGCTTGCACTGATACATCCAGGGCAGAGACGGGCTCATCGCATATAAGAAGTCTCGGATTCAGCATAAGTGATCTCGCAATTGAAATCCTCTGGCACTGTCCGCCGGAAAACTCATGTGGTCTTCTGTCCTGGCTGGCCTCGAAATCTAAACCAACCAGTTCAAACATCTCCCGAACCTTCTCATATCGTTCTTCACGAGAAATATTCGACCAAATCGCAAGCGGTTCTCCCACAATATCTTTCAACTTACGACGCGGGTTCAGAGAAGATATTGGATCTTGAAATATCATCTGTATGCCTTGACGAGCTTGCCTTAGCTTCTTAGACCGAAGAGTTGTTAGGTCAGCGCCTTCGAATTCGACCCTTCCCGATGTTGGTTTTATCAGTTGCATTATTGCTCTTCCGGTTGTGGACTTCCCACAACCGGACTCTCCTACTAAACCAAGAGTCTCCCCTTTCGCCAAAGCAAAAGAAATATTAGATACTGCATGAACCTTCTTGCCCGGACCCGCAGAGAACTCCACGACGAGATCCTTGACGTTTAGAATCTCCTCCATACTTAATTAGACCTCAATATAGAATCTTCTCTTATGGGAGTAATCCCAAGTCTGGAGATGACTTCCTTGGGCGGTGGCACCATACCTCCAACTGGATTCCAGCATGCAAACAAATGATTCTCTGACTCTGCCCGCATCAAAGGTGGCTCTTGTGTTCTACAACGTTCATCGGCAAAGTGGCAGCGCGGAGCAAACCTGCACCCAGCCGGTGTTCCAACCAGGTCCGGAGGTCGGCCTTCGATTGAGCGTAACGGCACATGGGAAGGTGCGGAAAGGCGCGGGATAGACTCTATTAGAGCTTGCGTGTAGCGCATCTTCATATTAGAGAAGAGTACCTTAGTAGGTGCTTTCTCTACGATTTTCCCTGCATACATAACCGCAATCTCGTCGCAACGATCCGCTACTACGCCGAGGTCATGCGTAATTAAGATCATGCCCATATTGCGCTCTCTCTGTAACTTTGAAAGCAGATCTAAGATTTGGGCTTGAACCGTAACATCAAGTGCAGTGGTCGGTTCATCGGCTATTAGCAACTTTGGTCCGCAGGCAAGTGCGATCGCAATGGTGACGCGCTGGCGAAGCCCTCCGGAGAGTTCGTGTGGATAAGCACTAAAACGCCTCTCTGGCTCTGGCATTGAAACAGATTTCAGAATAGAGATTGCCATTTCCTTTGCTTGAGCTTTATCTATAGAAAGGTGATGTCGTATAGATTCGGTAATCTGACGCCCGATTTTAACCACTGGATTCAAAGAGGTCATTGGGTCTTGGGAAACCAACCCAATTTTTGCGCCCCAAATCCCTCTTAGCTGTTCATTACTGTATTGGGTAATATCATTGCCCTCAAAAAGTACTGCACCATCGTGGATCACTCCAGCCTTCGGTAGCATTCTCATTACCGATCGTGAAAGAACAGTCTTGCCCGACCCAGATTCGCCTACTATCCCAATCGTGCTGCCACTCTCAAGAGTAAAGGAAACATCGTCAACCGCTCGAACAGTTCCACGCGAAGTTTGGAAATAGGTTCGAAGCGACTTCACATCGAGTAAAGGGCCATTTCTCACATCTGTCATATAAAACTGTCCCTAACGCCAAATCTAACTCGTAATCTATCGGCAATAATATTTATCGACAGAATTGTGAAGAAAAGAGCCAACGATGGCCATAGCCACAAAATTGGATTCTGAGCTAAATCATTTGTACCATCATTTATCATATTCCCCCAGGTTGCTGTGGGTGCTGCAACTGATTGGCCCAAAAATGACAGTGCCGCTTCTGCCAAAATGGCAACACCAACAGCAATAAAGATAAATGCCACCAGTGTCATAGCTACATTAGGAAACACCTCTTTTGCAAGAACTCTCCAAGTTGGAGCGCCAATTGCTCTCGAAGCCGCTACATACTCTCGTTGGGCCACTGATTGAGTAGCGGATCGAACTATTCTAAAAATCAGGGGACTACCAACGATGCCTATTGCTATTGTAATAACCCAAAGACTGTGACCTTTGAAAGTAACCAATGCCAAAACCAATATCAGTGGAGGATAGGCGAGAAAAATCATAGCTAAAGAGTTGAAGAGAAAATCCACACTTTTACCATAGTAGCCTGCCAATATTCCAGTAACTCCGCCTAGTAACAATCCGAGAGCGATAGATCCAAAACCAACTACCAGAGAAACCCGCGAGCCAAAGATCACCCTTGAAAGTACATCACGACCATTAGGGTCGGTACCAAGCAAGTGATGAATACTAGGTCCTAGATTCGGTGCCGCCACTAGGGATGCATTTGGATTTGGAAGCGGTAGTACATTTGCCAAAAGGGCCGCAAGGATTACAAGGACCATCCACCCAAGTGAAAGCCAGAAAGAGATGCCTAGCTTAGTTTTCATGGCTTTACTACTCGTTGGAAGTATATGACCTTGAGCAAAGATATAGAACCAATCACCTAAACTCTAGCCCTTCGTATTCGAGGATCAATCACCGCAGTCAATATATCTGCAAGTAAGTTTATTAGCACGAATCCAACAGTAGTTACCAGAACAATTCCCTGGACCACAAGATAGTCACTCTGCTCTATAGAAGTAATGGTTAGCAAACCAATACCGGGTAGTTGAAAGATCACTTCCACAACGAAAGCTCCTGTAATTAAGGATCCAACATTCAATGCTGCAAGTGTAACAAAAGTTATAGTAGAAGGTCTCAAGGCATGGCGTAACATAATGTATCGTGTAGAAAGACCTTTGGCCTTAGCCATAGTTATGTGATCTTCTTGTAAGGTTGCGATCAAGTCAGAACGCAGTACACGATGATAGACAGCGATGGAACCAATTCCTAAAGTTATCACTGGCAATACCAGTGATTTGAGATTTTCGCCAAGGTTGGCCGTTAGATTTACGTATCCAGTCGCAGGGAAAAGGTGAATCTTTACTGCAAAAGCCAGAACAAGGAAGGTGCCTATTACAAAGGTAGGTAGGGAAAGTAGGCCAAATGAGAATGAAGATGATAACCGATCAAAACGGCTGTCCGGTCTAAGTGAAGAGAAGATAGCAAGAGGTACTGCTACGATCAGAGCAAATACTTGGGATAAAAACATTAGCTCCAGAGTTATTGGAAGGCGTTGTGCTAGAGCTTGACCGACAGTCTGATCAGTCGTATAGCTATTACCAAGGTTGCCCTCAAGGGCATGTTTCAAATACAAAACATATCTGGTGAGGATTGGTTTATTGAGTCCCAACTCACGTGTAAGCTGCGCATGCCCGGCAGCCGTACAACCAACATTGCATATCGCATCTACCGGATTCCCCGGCAGTAAGTTTAGAAGTAGGAATGTAAAGAATGAGACTATTAACAGGATTGGTATCAACGCTGCCAATCTTGTCAAAATGTATTTCTTCAATCGCTCACCTTGTGTCTCGCTCTTGCAACCCACTAGCTTTATGCAAAGCCACTAGTTCTCGCAAGAAAACACATTCTATACACATTGCAGTTCTCATTGCAGCAATAAGTCTAGCTGAACCAGACCGACCCAACTGGGAAGATACCACTTTTCATTCCAAGACCAATTGATCCATCGGGAAGAACAATTTGGTTATATCCTTGCACATTAGAGCGCGCTACTAGCGCCCACAAAGCTCTGGTCTGCCAGAGATATGGAATATCTGAGTTTAGCCGAGATGCAACTGTCTTATATGCCTCTATACGCGCGCTTGGATCAGGATTTTCTCGTCCGGCGGAAAGGGCTTTATCAATAATGGGATCTGAATTCCTAGCAAAATTTGTAGAAATTGTCCCAACCGGCCTTGCAAACGAACTTGACCACCAGTCGTAATTCTGATCAGGGTCGGTGCCACCAAATTGACGCCAGAAGTAAGCTTGGTAACTACCAAGTAACGCATTGATTATATACTTGGACTGTTGCACCTGTTGTTCAACTACATGAACGCTAGCATTTGTAAACTCACTTGCAATCAAGCTCAGATCATTGAGGTTATTTGATCCTTCTACATTTGAAAGCGTAAAGCTTAGTTGATTTGCCGATTGATAAGACTTGAGCAACGCTTTGCCTTGAGCTATTGAAAAGTTAGGATATGAACCAACGTCATGGTAAGGACTTCCCAGTTGGAATGCACAGCGATCTATCGCAGTCATGCCAAGGTTGACTACCTTATTGTATGACTCTAAATCAATCAGATACGCCAACCCCTTGCGAACCCTGAGGTCGTTAAAAGGTGGAACTGCAGTATTCAACATTATAAATGTCTGATCGGCCTGACCAACCTCACCGTTTAGATTGTCTACATGAGTAAAGTCAGAGTTTGCTCGCAACTGAGAGTAAATTGGCGCATCGGTGAAATGGGCAATACTTATGTCTCCCGCCTTGAGCGCGTCAGAGCGTGACTGTTCTAGTGGGAGAGGACGAAAAGTTACAGAATCAACATATGGCATTGGGTCCCGCCAATACTTGTTGTTACGCAGGCCAAGCAGGTGGTCCCCGGGTTCCCAGTTTGAAAATACAAAAGGTCCCGTCCCGACAGGATGGTTATCCAGTGAACCCTGTGCAATTGCCTTTGGTGAAGCTACGTATGCAAACTGAGCTCCGATCCAGCCACAGAGATAGGTGTCGAAAGGAACCCAGGGTGAGTTCATTGCAATCTCTACTGTCATCGAATCGATCTTAGTTATTGAAGATATCATCGGAGCAAGAATTGGTCCGGACAGTATCGACGCCATATGAGTTTTGAAGTTGACAAGTAACGCATCTGCATCGAGACTGCTACCATCGTGAAATTGAACATTATCTCTTGCAACGATCTGCCATTTTGTAAAATCTTGGTTTGGAGTAATGGATCTAGCCAAATATGGTTTTGTATTGCCATGAATATCGGTTGCAGCCAAGGGATCGTAGAAGGCCCTTGCGTAAAGAATTCCTGTAGCATCGAAGTTCGATGAGAATGGACTAAGACCGTTCTCCTCTGCCTCGGTTCCAACCACTAAAGCACCCCCTCTACGAGGTGAACTGGATCTCTGACTACTGGCTGACGTTACCTTGACTGACGCTGGACCCTGCCTTTTATTCGAAGAGCAACTATCAAGCACGAGACCGGCCCCTCCAAGAGCGCCGAGGCCAGCCAGAACAGTCCCTCTTTTCAAAAGATCGCGTCTATCCATACGGAGAAACTTTACTTATCCTCAAGGGGTCTATGCTGACTTAGCTTGATAAATTTCAAATCCACCTACAAAGGCAGATTATTTAGTAGTCTCGCCGGTGGGATGCCCATGAACTACATAGAAGGTTTCAGCCTGTGAAAAGCGCTGAATCTACCAAATTGGCTTCACTGCGCCCTCAAGCAATCCGGGTATCCAGACTCATCAATTCACCCCTAAGAGTTGGGGTAACTAGCTTGGTTCTTGCTGCGATATTCGCGTTTATTCGAACAGTAATTGCTGGTCACGGGCACATTGGCTCACTAGTCTTGGCTGGATCAGACCACATAAATGCTAATCGAACCCCCAAGGGGCTCCCCTACGTTGTCGGCCAAGGATACGATGGCCAATTTTATTATCGGATGGCATTAGACCCTTTTAATTTTTCCAAAACATTCCATGGCATCACCATTGATACTATTGCAAGGTTTCAAAGGATCGTATATCCGTTTGTTGTTTGGGTTCTCTCTTTGGGCAGCCACTTACTCACCCCCTACATGATGGTTGCCGTCAATATAGTTGGAATTGGTGTGATTGGATTTTTGGGCGCAGTAATTGCTAGCAGGGCCAACCGAGATCCACTATTCGGACTTGCCTTTAGTGGATTTTTTGGTTTTGTCATGTCGCTTTCGCGAGATTTAACTGAGATTACTGAAGCTGCGTTCTTGCTGGCCGGTCTGCTTGCTTACTTGTCCCATAGATCAGTCCTCGCAGGCATCTTCTTGGCACTTGCAGTACTTTCAAAGGAGCCTACGGTTATAGTAGTGGCAGGTCTAGGTCTATCAGAGATAGCAGCTCAACTACTGCCAAGATTTTTTGCGCCTAACAATTCAGGCATTGGCGATCCGTCAGTCCCTGTAAATTTACGAAAACGCAACGCCTGGTCACGAAATGCTATATGGCTAATCCCCCTTTTGACATTTAGTGCTTGGCAGTTCGTTATACGCGAACAGACGGGTCGTATCCCCATACTTAGTGTTTCAGGACATAACGCCGGAGTGCCATTAGTCGGTTTTGTTCAAGGATTGCAGAACTACTTTAGCTCCATATCTTCGCCAACAACCATTCTTTGGCTATTAGAACTAGTGTTACTCGTCTATATTGGCGTGTTAGCTTTTGTCCACTTCAGGGACTCCACTGCCCCAAATGCACTGAAGTGGGCCTTGATAATTCTTTCGATCTCAATACTCTTTTATCAGAAAATCGTTTGGGTGGGAGCGGCAGATTTTAGAATGCTAGACGACTTCTATCTGATTGCTTTGATAATTGCGCTATTTTCAAAGGTGAAGTTCAACGCATATAATCTGTTCCTCAGTGCACTTACGGGACTAGCTTTACTTCAAGGCATGCTGCGGCTCGATTGATCCAGGTGCCTAGGCTAAAGTAACTACCTTTACGATGAATATCAAAGCAACAACTCAAGAATCAGATAAGTCGCCAATTCTTGGCAATTTAGAAGATGGTACTCAGGAATATTCAAACTCTGGCGACGATACGAGTCTTTGGTTCAAATATTTAACTGTTGCCGCCGTCATTGCAATACTACTTGTCTCGATAGTTATTCGATTCTGGACAAGATCTGACATGTGGCTTGATGAAGCCCAGACCTTCAACATTGCACATAAGCCACTAGGGCAGATAACCCATTTTCTGCGCCAAGACGGATCACCCCCCCTCTACTACTACTTGCTGCATTTTTGGATTTCGTTGTTCGGAACCTCCAACCTAGCAGCCAGATCACTAGCTGGAGTTATAAGTATCATAACGCTTGTCGTCGCGTGGTTTGCCGGAAATTCAATCGGGGGCCGCAAAGTAGCATGGGCAAGTCTAGTTACCCTTGCTTGCTGCCCATACGCAGCTACCTATGCCACCACCAATCGGATGTACTCTCTTTTGACGCTCGAAGGACTTCTGGCGATTTGGATGGCCTATGAGTTGCGACGCCACTTCACTCTGCTCAGGGCCTTCATTCTGTTCGCTTCAGTTTCGTTGCTTATTTATACTCATTACTGGTCAATCTTCCTCATAGCTGCAATTTCACTTATATTTGTTTACGATATTATTTGGCGCCGTTCAAAGGAGTCGTTGTATGGATTAGTCGCAATTTTACTGGCAGGACTCACCTTCCTGCCTTGGTTCGGTGACTTCTTATTTCAGCACGCTCATACAGGAACGCCTTGGGCCCAGGCGCCTTCCTTGTCCGCGATATCGTCGACTGTCGGCCAATTTGCAGGAGGGGTAGCTCAGCCCAACGCTGGTGGCGATCTCCTGAAGATTATTTACCTGCTGTTAATTGCGTTAGCTATTTTCGGAATTGCAAGAGGTTCAAGACGAATTGAGCTTGATCTGAGAACCCGTCCAATTGGTCGCTATTTCGCCCTCTTATTTGCGCTTACAATGGTCATAGGAGTTGGAGCTAGCAAGGTTGTAGGCATCGGGTTCCAAGCTAGATATAGTGCCGTTGTATTTCCGGCCTTCATGTTGGCGGTTGCATACGCATTTCTTACGTTCGATTCAACGGCAATTCGGCGCGCTATACTTGGACTCACTGCGCTGGTGGGCATTTACGCCTCAGTTCCAAATATCACCGAGAATCGCACCCAGGCCCCCGAGATTGCTTCTGTGATTCGTGCCCACTACAGCCCCGGTGATGTCGTTGCCTACTGTTCAGATCAGCT
>JAKAVM010000120.1 GCA_021827485.1 Actinomycetes bacterium | reverse complement strand
AGTGCCCAGGGCTTTGCAGCACCAACAATCTATTTTCCGACACCGTGCCAAGGTGCAATCAGGCTATCATAGCCCTGTGAAAGTAATGATCGCCCAAGTCTCCAAGGGAGAGCGCAACAATGAACGCTAGCTGGTGGAAGGAATGCGTAATTTATCAAGTATATCCGCGATCATTTTTTGACTCTAATGGAGATGGAATAGGGGATCTTGCCGGAATTACCGAAAAGCTCAATCACTTGGTCGACCTAGGTGTAAATACTCTTTGGGTATCTCCTTTTTTCAAGAGCCCCCAAGCTGACTTTGGCTACGATATTTCCGACTACTGCGATGTGGCAAACGAATATGGCAACCTCGATGATGCTAAGAAGCTAATAGATGAAGCCCATGCAAAAGGACTCCGAATCTTATTCGACCTAGTACTAAACCATACCTCTGATCAGCACCCATGGTTTATCGATTCAAAGTCATCCCGCAACTCACAACATGCTGACTGGTATATCTGGCGTGATGGCCGCGGGCCCAACGGACGTTTACGTCCAAATAACTGGCGATCCGGTCTTGAAATCAAGTCAGCTTGGCACTGGTCCAGGGAAAGAAAGCAATGGTACCTGGGTACCTTTTTGCCTTGTCAACCCGATCTCAATTGGCGTAACCCCCAAGTACGGGAAGCGATGTTTGATGCCGTTCGTTTCTGGTTGGACATGGGGGTTGATGGCTTCAGGCTAGACATGTTTGGTGCGATTATGAAAGATCCCGACTTTCGCAGTAATCCATTCCACCCCTACTTTGAACCATCAGAACTATTCAGGCTTTGGCGGCGTGATTTTACCGAAAATACGCAAGACAACTTCGAACTTGCCAAGGAACTCCGCTCAGTTTGTGCGAAATACGAACCAGAAAGAGTATTGATTGGTGAAGTATTCGGCCCTCCGGATGTCCTGAAACAGTACATCGGCGATGGTGCAGGACTTCATTTTACTTTTCTCTTTGACTTCCTTGCTTTTCGATTCAATAAAGAGTACTTCACCAATCGGATTCGCTCTTACGAAAAACACTTTGCACCTCCTTTCTTGCCAACCTACGTAGTCGAAAATCACGATCGCTCTCGAAGTTTTTCTCGTCTAGGCCAAGATATCTTTAAGGCAAAGGTTTTAGCTTTAATGATGCTTACATTGAGAGGTGTCCCAGTAATCTATCAAGGTCAGGAACTGGGGATGCCAAACACATATATCCCACTTGCTAAAGCGCAAGACCCGATTGCCCGACAGTACTTTTGGTGGATGCCAGAGGCGATCTCGAAACGTCTGTCCGAGCGGATCAATCGTGACGAAGTAAGGACACCAATGCAGTGGACATCCAAGCCCAATGCAGGTTTCTGTCCTGAAAATATTCAACCATGGCTGCCTGTCAACAACAATTATCTAGATTGTAACGTTGAGATTCAAAGTTCTTACAGGAACTCGCTATTGAATTGGTATAAAGAGATACTCCACACAAGGAAAGAGTGTTCATCTTTATCTCGAGGCGATCTAGTACTAATCAGTAACTTGCCGGAACACGTTCTCGGCTATTCAAGAACCTACGAGACTGAAACTGTCTACATTTACCTTAATTTCTCAACGAGAGATGAGCACATAGAAGTTGGGAAAGGCAAGAAAGTAATTCTTTCTTCGGATCCAGGGAACTTGCTTGGTGAAACTTTGCTAAAAATTGCCCCTTACGCTGGAATAGCCCTGAAAGAAATCTAGGTATAGATCCCTAGGGCCTAATCGTTCCGACAAGCCTATCGGTCGTCTGCAAATGTCAAAGTTCTTTCATCTAGGCCAAGTTGGCGACTCTCCATAGGTAAAGACTTGCGACCGTGGAATAGGGGGTCCATTTCTGGCCGCATTCAAGCAACTCCAGAGGGGTGGGCATTGTATTATTGTTATAAGCAATTGAGTAGCCCTTCTTTACTCCAAAGTCATCGATCGGCAAGACATCGCTTCTTCTCAAGGTAAAAATTAGGAACATCTGTGCACTCCATCTTCCGATGCCGTGTACTTTAACCAAAGATTCAATTATCTCTTCATTCGTCATCCTTGATGCTTGATTGAGGGTCGGAATTTCTTTGATAAGTACCTTCTGAGAAAGGTCTCTTAGGGCCAGCACCTTTGCCGAGGAAAGTCCGGCGGATCTCAACTCCTGATCGGAAGCTGAAAGAACTTGATCAGGCCTTGGAGCTTTATTCTTCTCGGAAAAAAGTAGATTGAATCTTGTATGAATGGCTAGTGCCGCCTTACCATTTAGCTGCTGATGGATAATTGCTTCACAGAGCGAAGAAAACAGAGATTTGTGGTCGCGGTGAGGCAGTTCAACGATGCCCAAAGTCTTGACAAGTCCAGATATTATCTTATCACGCTTGGCAAGATACTCACAAGCTAGCTGAATATCGTCATTCGATTCAATTGACAAGGTTGAGGTGTCGGTCAGGGTTTTCATCACTTGGTTGCCAGAGCCCTAATCCACTCCTTCATCTGGGCCTTCATCTATTCGCAACTGAAGCGGAAATTGCTGCTTCTGTTTCGAGCAACTTCCGCTTCATATCCGGACCACCATAACCCGAATACTTACCTACTCCTCCGCTCGCTGGTACTACCCGGTGACAAGGTATAATAATTGGAACTCTATTTGTGGCCATTGCCCTACCTACTGCCCTTGCGCTCTTGGGAAATCCACATGCACTGGCCAACTCACCATAGGTCATCTGGCTTCCGGGGTTTGTCTCAAATAAGGTTTCATAGACAACACTTTCAAAGTTTGTTCGGCCCGATAAATCAATGTCAATATCAGCAAAACTAAATCGTTTTGCATCCAGCAATTTCACAATTTGTCTGCAGCAGTTAGTAACCCTTCGGTCAGGAATTGCTTGATCCGCCGTTAGGAACTTATCTCCTATAAACTTTCGCAACTCCTCGGAAGTGTTTTGAGGAAGTGCTAGCCCGGTAATTCCAAGACCAGACCAAATAATAGCCATTTCACCTAGTTGAGTATCAAAGATATGAAATTTCAGATTTTCCACAAACTCAATTACAGCTCTTAGAGGTTATTTATGCAAGTACCGCCATCATTATTGGAGTTGGTTCCATCAGGGCAAGTTGTATTTGACCATTCAATACCAGTCAGGTTTGCACCCGTTAGTAGCGCTCCCGTAAGAATCGCATTTGAAAAATTAACACCCTTTAGATTGGCTCCTTGTAATTGAGCGCCACTCAAATCGGCTCCAGAAAGATTTACATTTGCTAGATTGCTACCCATGAGTATTGCACCCGACAAGTCTGAGCCCGATAAGTCTGCACCAAGGAGATTAGACCCTTGAACATTGGATCCAGATAGATTAGCATCCGAAAGATTGATACCCTTGAGATTCTTCCCCTGCAGGTTGCCCCCAGCTAAATTACAGCCAGATAAATTCTGATTGCTTAGGTTGTTGGAACTTGTATTGCAAGTGGTCGGTGTTGCGTAACCCTCGGCGAAAGCAGTTGTCGAGCCACTTCCAACCGCAATACAAAATCCAGAGACCGCGCACGATATTCCGTAAAGAAAGTTATATGTGGAGCTGTCTACATTAGTTTGGACGCTCCAGGACGTTCCTTGGTTGGTCGATTCCTCAATTAGATTCTCTTCAGCCGAACCACTTTGGTAGCCTCCTATCAAAAAACAGAGATCGGAACTCTCGCAACCAATCGACCAGGGGAAGACCTGCCCATCTGAGGAACTCGGGTTTTGCACGGAAGCTAATATCCAGCTTCCACTATAAATCTCTACAATTGCCTGTGAGATATTGCTTGAAGTTTCATAAAATCCTGATACTAAGCAGTTGGACACTCCAAAGCAGGTGACCCCATCAAAGTCGTTGTTAGTTGTTATGCCTGCGTTCGGACCCACTTCTATGGGTGCACTTGATGTAGGATTCCAGGTTTGACCACCATCAAAGGATTCCAGCGCGATATTCTGATATGCGGAGCCTCCCATTCCCCCACCGACTGTCATGCAATATGAGGTGCCTGCACAACTTACCCCCCACAAAGTATTCTGCCCGCCTGTGGCCGGATTCGGACTGGAATCTATTTGCCATCCACTTCCGCTATATGACTCAATTAGCGTATTGTAGTTGCCACTAGAATCAGCATATGTCCCAACAGCCACACAGGACGAAAGTGAGATACAGGTGATTGAATTGAACATAGCGTTTTGCGATCCTGGTGGAGTTTGGACCGAAGAATCTACCCACTGCGAACCGTTGTAGATTTCTGCCAGTGGCAGTTGAACCCCTGAACTTGAAGTATCTGACCCAGCGGCGACACAAAACGAAGGTGTGAGACAACTAACACTATAAAGGTCGTTGTATGCACTAGCTCCTTGAGGATTAGGACTCGGCATAACTGTCCAGTTAGATCCAGATCCATCGGTTGTATCCTCAATGAGGGTTTGATCGAATCCGCTAGCCCCTACTTGCGCCCCGACCGCAACACAGAACGTAGAACTCACGCAGTTTACCCCATAAAAAACATTTGAAGAAGATCCAGGATTCTGAGTAGTCGCCTGGACCCAGCCAGTCGCTGCATCTGCTGGTAGTGC
This sequence comes from Actinomycetes bacterium, assembly GCA_021827485.1. Classification (GTDB taxonomy): domain Bacteria; phylum Actinomycetota; class Acidimicrobiia; order Acidimicrobiales; family JAKAVM01; genus JAKAVM01. The sequence continues at coordinate 9,506 of JAKAVM010000120.1, read as the reverse complement.
GCTCACCAGTGGTCCGGCAAGAAGCATTGAAACCACAAAAAGCCTTGTTAGTCGAATTACCACGGTGCCTCTCCTTAGATGTTAGGGTTGTGATGTATCCTTCAACCGTTCCTTCCGCTCGTTCAAACGAAGTAAATCCCCGTTATCTCTTACTCAAGCAACTTCGGTTGATAGGCATGGAATCTAAAACAACGGACGCACAACGAATTTTGAAAATTTCGGCACAACTCCAGCACGATACGGGGAGTGAATGGCCAACTCTTGCCATCAAGTAAGTCATGCAATAGCCCTTAGGCTCGAAGGTGCTCGGTAGATTGAGTTACCCCACCAGCTCGTGTGGGGTATAAGATTGTAGTTAATGAGCGATCGGGAAAACCAGAAGGTGGCACATCTTCTGTGCGAGGAGAACATGAACGGTTCACTGGCAACCAATCAGGAATCCTTACATCTATATCATGATGGGCAACGGATTGCTCATTCAGCAGAAATATCTACGCACGATAGTTCAAATAACCATTTGCCTCAGTTCGATGCCGCATCTATACTAAACAGTTTACTATCCGTCATGGATGCCGTACCGAATGCTTGGGAACGTGACAGGAGGGCTCGTCAGAAGGAACAGCTAACAAATCCCGTCATCAAATCGGTGATAGGCAATGACAGGTAGTTCTAAACATGAATCAAAGACTCTCCCGGAATATGTCTTAGCAATCATAAACCTCTTTGAGCATAATGACATCAGGGTTGTAGTCGGTGGAGCGTTGGCTGCGGTATACTATATGCCACCAAGATTAACGACCGATGTGGATATCAACGTGTCTTGCGATGAACAACATTCTTCACGCCCATTGGATCTCTTGTCGGACCAGCTACATGCCCAAGTCACACATAGACACAGGGAAACGTCTAAACAGGATGGACAGGCAATTGGAATCGACCTTGGAAATAATATTCGACTAGATATTTTCTTTCACATTGGTCAATTTAGTGATTTCATTTTCGACAATTCGCGCCGCGTGCAGTTTGGAGGTGAAGAAATAAGCATAATGTCGCCTGAAGGTATTATTGCATGTAAAGCCATTTTTAATCGTGCCAAGGATTGGCTCGACATTAACAATATTCTACTTGACACTCCACTGGACGCAGGCAAGCTCAAGGAGGTCTTGTGCGACATTGCCCACATGGATGACTGTTATCAGCAGATTATGAAGATGGTCAAGCAGATAGATACGTTTGAATTGGACGTTGTGGCTCGACAGAAAGATTTCTAGTCGGGCTGCCGGGATTTGAACCCGGGACCTCTTGACCCCCAGTCAAGCGCGCTAACCAAGCTGCGCCACAGCCCGTTTCATAACGATGTATTCTTACATTAGCAGTGAAAAGATCGATTGGCTAACTATCACGTAGCTAGAAGTGCACATGCCTCACGAGCCAATCGATCCCCTGACCTAAGCGATAGAGTAAATAAATAGTTGTACCCACAACTAATAACTTGAAGTGCCACGGAGTCTTCGCTCGTTGTGCAATTATCTCACCACATCCCGGGCACTTGCCTTCCTCGGCAAGATCATCTTGCTCTAGATACTTGGCACACGTTTCACACCAAGGAATAGGAACCACCTTGCCTAATAACCGGCAGCGTTCTTAGAGCCACTATTTTCATTCACCTATTGGCGAATGTGTGCATCGTAAATTTGCGTATCGGTGCATCGCAAGTAATGCTTAGCGCGAACACTTAATTGCCAATACTGCAACATCATCGACAAAGGGTTGAGTGGCAAATTCGCGAGCTGAGTTCACCAAAGATGAGCACAGAGATCCAACAGGCTGTCGTGGATCCTTGGAGAGTATATTTGCAACACGATCCTCCCCAAACATCTCATCACCAGCCCTAACCTCCACCAAGCCATCAGTATAAAGCAAAAGTACATCACCTTCCTCCATTGGAATCTCTCGCGAAAAATAATCTGCATTTGGATCCAAGGCTAGAATGGGACCTGTTGACCTTAGCGGTCTTACAATCCCTGCATGGAAAAGCCAAGCTGGTGGGTGTCCAGCTGATGCAAATCTCAGAGCGCCAGCCGCTTGATCAAATACCACTAAACAGACCGACACCATCTCTTCTAAACGGTCCGCAGTTTGAACTTGCGAAAAAATCGCCGAGTTCAACTCGCAAAGTACTTGAGCGGGATCACGATATTGCTTTAGAAACACCCTAAGTAAGTTCTTGACTTGGAAAGCCGTTATTGCTGGGTCAAGCCCGTGGCCAGTAACATCACCGATTGCCGCTGCCATACGCGAAGAGGAGACCTTATAGAAATCGTAGAAATCTCCGGCCATTGCTCCGTCGCCAGCTTGATAGTAATGAGCTATTTCAAAGCCATCTATCTCAACAAGATCCTCAGGGGCGAGACGACTAGCCCATCGTTGTGGCGCGAGCTCATTTTGGCTTAATACTTCTTCAGCTCGTTCCTCCAACGCACTACGCAATTCGATTGTTCGCGATTCCAATGAATTTGGCCAAAGATAAACCAAAGATAAAATCATGACTACCCCGGGAACCAACAGAGTCCAAACCCTATTGTCTTGTGATAGTAAGCCATCCAGCGTGGCAGATAAAGCCAAAGCAAAAGCAAATAGACTCAAAAAGAATGACTTGATAAAGGTAAACTTGGGAAGTAACGCAGGTGCCCACCTTTGTTTAGAAAGCTCTGTCCTACGGAACGCAGCTACATTCTCCAACCCCAATTTGGCAATAATTTTAGCCTGGGAACGAAAGAGGCGCACTGCCGAGCGAGCCCAGATTAGTGACAATACGAATAAGCCTGCTCCAAAAATGAAATATAAAATTCGATGCACGAGCTTATGCCCCTACTTCTTTACCCTAATCTTCAATGGGGTTGGACCCAGCTCAAGCTTATCCCTAAGAAAATTTTCCAGGTAGCGCAAATAGGTGCGCTGTAATTCCCTATTTGCAAAAATAATAAAGGTAGGAGGATCTATAGCTCCTTGGGTTGCATATTTGATCGATGTACCAGCTGGCGGGCTGTGATGTGCTATTGCTTGTTTCACAATTGTATTTACTTGCGAAGTAGGTATCCTCCGACGGTATGCCGCAATGGATTGATTTATCGCAGGAAGTACTTTATGCACCCCAAGTCCGCTGAGCGCGCTTACTTTCAAAATTGGAGCATAAGCAATAAATCCCATTCTATCCCTAACTTCAGCTTCGAGTTCTACGCGAGCCTCATTGGATAGCGTCTCCCATTTGTTGAGGATAATCACGATAGGGCTTCCTGAGACGTCAATTCTCTCGACTAAACGCTGATCTTGATGCGTGATACCTTCTGAGGAATCAATAAGCATAAGTACAACATCACTTCTATCAATCGAATCAAATGCGCGAACCAATGAATAGTACTCTGCTCCAATAGCTTCCTTAGCCCTGCGTCTTAGTCCAGCAGTATCTATAAACTTCAGAGTACCGAAATCGGTCTCTACCAAAGTATCGATAGAATCGCGAGTTGTTCCTGGCTCATCATGGACTATACTCCGATCTTCTCCAACCATCCGATTGAATAACGTGGACTTGCCAACGTTTGGACGGCCAACTATTGCAACACTTGCAAGTATTCCGTTGTCCTCTAATTCGGGTGTTGACCCATGTGAATCCCCTGGAAGTTGACTCACGATCGCATCAAGAAGGTCACCCGTTGAGCGCCCATGTAATGCTGAAGTCATATAGAGTTCCGAAATCCCTAGACTAGCTGCCTCCCATCCCCTTGGCTCTTGCTGGGCTGAGTCAATTTTGTTAACGACTAAGATAATCTTACGATTTTTCTTGCGCAACATAGTGATTGCGGCCCTATCTTCTTCGGTGGCACCTACCAAACCATCAACAACGAAGACAACGAGATCGGATTCGACAGCAGCAATTTCTGATTGCAAAGAAACTTTGCCCTCTAAAGTATCTGTGGATGATTCAATCCATCCGCCTGTATCAACTAAATCAAAAAGTCTTCCATTCCATTCGGTTGTGAAAACTTTTCTATCTCTGGTTACACCAGCATAGGAATCAGTCACAGCTTGGCGCGACCCGCAAAGTCGGTTTACCAATGTTGATTTCCCAACGTTTGGACGCCCAACTATCGCGACAACAGGCAGCTTGTTTGATATTTTGGGCGGATTTATTTTCACAGTAAGCTTTTCATTGCTTTTAGGCTGAAAGCCCTAGCTATAATCGTTCAAATGGTGCAATAAGAACTTGGCATTGCCATTTTACTTGTATCGACCGCCTTAAGGCTAAAGAAGCATGTGATTATTACCACTAGACCTGCCCTCAGTCCATCACTGGATTTTCATATAGCGGTTATCAGGGCTTTTGGATAGAATAAAGGATTGTGAGCGTTCAAAAAGTACTACTAGCTGAACCCAGGGGCTTCTGTGCTGGAGTCGAGATGGCAATTAAAGCTTTGGCGTGGATGGTAACTATATTTGATCCACCAGTTTATTGCTATCACGAGATTGTTCACAACCAGATTGTCGTCAAGCGCTTCAAAGACCTTGGAGTAGTATTCGTCGATGATATAAGTGAGGTTCCCCAAGGAGCTCCAGTAATGCTTAGTGCTCATGGATCTGCACCAGAAGTTGTTAGTGTAGCGCGAGAACGCGCAGGTGTGGTCGTCAATGCCGTATGTCCACTCGTCACAAAAGTGCACCACGAACTAAAGGTAAGGGCAGACAAAGGCTATACGATTTTTTATGTCGGTCACGAAGGTCACGAAGAGTCTGTCGGAACAATGGCGGTAGCTCCTGATTCCGTACTACTTGTGGAACACGAAGAAGATGTAGATCAGATTGGTGAGCCAAACGGACCTTTGGCACTCCTTGCCCAGACAACGCTAAGTCATGATGAGTGGTCCGGAATTGTCGAGAAAGTCAAGCAAAGATTTGGCGAATTGTGGATGCCAACGAGAGGCGACCTTTGCTTTGCAACAACCAATCGTCAAGGAGCCCTCAAAGCAATAGCAGATCGTGCAGACGTAGTAGTTGTTATCGGATCCGCCAACTCCTCCAATACAGTTGCTCTTGTGAAAGTTGCCAAAGCTGCTGGCGCGAGTCGCGTTCTCCGAGTCAACTCGGCTTCTGAGTTGCCCGATGATATTAATGGAGTGGTCGCAGTTACGGCTGGCGCATCAGCACCCGAAGAACTGGTGAACGAAGTGCTTGAAAAGCTTAATCCGGTTCAAGGAGTCGAGACAGTACGCAACAGCGAAGAGGACGAATACTTTCCGCCCCCCAGAGAACTTCGAGAACTACTGAAGTCAGTAAAACAACTGGTTACTTTATCTGAATCTTCTTCAATAGCGGTTGATTTAGCGGATACGGGCGAAAACTTAGTGGTGCTTCCCGACCAGCTCAACCTGGAACGCTGTAAGAAGCTATTTTCGCTCGATGAACCTGATGATCGTAAAGTAACCGCCTCTGAAATTCTCTTAACTCTTGGGAGTAAGTAATCATAGAATTTTCTATTACTTACCATTGCTTGTAGCTATTTGACCTGCTAATCTTTACCATATGAAATACAGCAGAAAAGGACCTTTTGCAATACTTGCTGGCCTTGGACTAGCTCTATCTTCTTGCCTTGGATTTTTCTTAGTTTCAGGTACAGCACCATCGGCCGCAACTACAGGGATGACCTGGACTGCACCAGAGGTGGTAGACCATGTGCCAACAGTTACGTCGCCATACTTCGTGTCAGGCTACATGATGATAGGGCTAAGCTGTCCTGCCGCAAACGTCTGTGTAGGGGTAAACTCAAATGGGGAAGTAGATACCTCTACTAATCCCACCGGAGGACCATCAGCTTGGACATTGACCGCTATCGACTCCGTAGCTATTAGGAGTATATCATGTCCTACTACGAGTTTTTGTGCGGCATCCGATAGTGCAGGAAATACATTTACTTCGGCTAACCCACTGGGTGGTCCACTAGCATGGACGAAAACCAATATTGACGGCACAACTAACTTAAACTCCGTGTCATGTGTCTCCTCAAGCTCGTGTGTCGCTATCGATTCATCTGGTAACTACAGCTTTTACAATGGGGCCTCTTGGACTCCACCTGCAGCCACAGGAGCGTCAAGTCTTGCCGGGGTTTCATGTGCTCCTGGAACAGCCTTCTGCTTGGCAGTAGGCAGCACGGCAGCCTTCGTTGACAACAGCGGAACATGGGCGCCCACTAGTGCAACAGGCGAATCAACTTACATCTTTGATGCGGTATCGTGTGAATCATCTACGATGTGCGTTGCCGTCGATTCAGGTGGAGGTGTCGACCTTTACAACGGAAGCACATGGGCTCTATCTCCAGGAGTTGACGGGACAAATGTAATCAATGCAATTACGTGTCCGAGTGGCTGTGTAGCAGTTGATAGTGCTGGTAATGTCTTGGCAGCTAGGCATCCGCTCGGCGGAGCACCTGCCTGGACTGTAACCCCCTCCGGGGCACCGGAACTCTCGTCTGTATCATGTGCATTAGGCGGAGTTTCTCTCTGTATTGCAGGCGATGCTTATGGAAATGTTTTTACGACACCGGGACCTACCCCGCCGAGCTACTCGCCTCCGTCTCCAGCTATGCCTCCTGTCCATATTCACGCAATATCGTGTGTGTCTAGCTCATTTTGTGCGGCAATAACTTCAGCTGGACAAGCTGTAATATTCAACGGATCGACCTGGACAGTACCAAGCATACTTTCCCTTACACCGCTCTACGCAGTGTCTTGCGCGTCCCCCACGTTTTGTGTTGCGGTCAATAGCACTAATGCGTATCTCTTTAATGGATCCATCTGGGAAACAGCAACTTCTACTCCCGCCCTCCCCTGGACAAATCCTATTGACGCGACCCCTTCAATTGGATCTGTTTCTTGTGTTTCAGCTTCATATTGTATTGCTGTTGACGGTTCGGGTAACTACCTTACATATACAGGCGGCTCAACTTGGTCAACTGCTGCCAGCGGTGCCCCGAGCCTAACAGAGCTTTCCTGTGTTTCAGCATCCTTCTGCATGGCAGTAGGCGGAGCAAGCGCGTATGGCTTCAATGGGGTGAACTGGACTACCCTAACCGGAACTTGGGTCAACCCTATAGATGGCTCTGCTTCTCTCTCGTCGATTTCTTGTTCCTCAATATCATTTTGCGTTGCAGACGATAACGCTGGGAATGTCCTTGACTTTAACGGATCAACTTGGTCGGCTCCTACCAACGTAGATGGTACGACAATAATGAATCCGGTTTCGTGTCCAACTGCAACGTTTTGTGCCGTTGGCGATCTTGCAGGCAATTTTCTTACTTTCAACGGATCCACTTGGTCGACTCCCACAGCCATTTCGGCCACGATGCCAGTGTATGGACTATCGTGTACGAGTAGCACATTTTGCATGGCTGGTGGGTTTACCGGTGCGCTATTTGCCTATAGCGGATCGGCTACCTGGACTCAAAGCGGATTTGTAGATAATCCGGTGCGGGCAATTTCCTGTGCTAGTTCAACCTTTTGTATAGCAACTGATATGACCGGCGACGTGAATACTTACACTGGTTCGTGGTCAGGACCAACTAATCTAGATGCAACCTACCCAATCAACGCAATTTCTTGCGCTTCACCAACTTTTTGTGTTGCAGTTGACGCACGAGGATACTACATGCTCTGGACAGGTTCGTGGGCGGCTCCAACTGCTACTGGAGATGCCCACCCTCTGTATTCAATCTCTTGTCCGACCACAACCTTCTGTGCCGCTGGCGACAACCTTGGATACTGGATATCTTTTAACGGCTCTACCTGGACCGCACCAGTTGCAATCAATACGGTCCAGACACTTACTTCAATATCATGTCCTACTGCGACATTTTGTGTAGCTGTGGATAATGCAGGGTTTGAGCTTACCTATAATGGTTCCACCTGGACGGCACCCGTAATGATTGACTCTGGAAGTATCACGATCAATTCGGTTTCTTGCCCAGCAACAAACTTTTGTGAGGCCGTCGACGCCAATGGATACGTAATGCATTATAACGGGACAAGTTGGTCCGCACCCAGCCAACTTTCTACTTCACCACTCCAGTCTGTTTCCTGTACATCTATTTCCTTCTGCGCTCTAACGGATGGTAGTCGTATTATTGATTGGGATGGGGGTGGGTGGAATGCCCCAGTCAGTGCTCCGACCGGTATGTTCTTATTTGCGCTCTCATGTACTGGCGCACCTCCAACTCTGTGTGTTGCAGGAGGCGGGCATGGACAAGCAACTTTATCCACTAATCCAGCTGGTAACCCTGCGGTGTGGACTTCAACGCCCGCCGATGGAACTAATCCTATAGAATCGGCCTCGTGTCCTTCGTCTAGTCTGTGCGTATTGGGTGATGGCCATGGCAACATCCTTTCTGGAACATCTCCTTCAGCACCTACCCCAACGTCAGGGACGGAGGTGCATCTGGACGGAACCAACAAAATCACTTCCATGTCGTGTGAATCATCTACGATGTGCGTTGCAGGAGACAATGCAGGAAACATCTTCTACAGCACAAACCCATCAAGTGGTACAGTAACCTCTTGGACGCAGGCCAACTTGGATGGAACCAATTTCATTAATGCTATTTCTTGTCCTTCGGCTTCGCTATGTGTAGCAGGCGATAGTGTTGGAAACGTTCTTGTATCGACAAGCCCGGCAACGTTAACTGGTGCATCATGGGTCGCTTACTCGGTTGACCCTGGTTTCTCAATTACAAGTATTTCTTGTCCTTCTTCGCCCTCAACGACCGTTTGCGTGGCTGTAGACAACTACGGCAATGTGGTTACCTCTACGAATCCCACTGGCGGAGCCACCGCATGGACCGTCACATCTGTAGCGCCAGCATTTTCATTCAATGGGGTTTCTTGTGCATCGGCAAATCTTTGTGTGGCGGTAGTAGGAACAACAAGCTCCAATGCCTACGTTTCAACTAATCCGCTCGGCGGCGTCTCTGCCTGGACCCCAGTTACCATTACAACCGGTAGCCCTGTGCCGACAGCCATATCCTGCCCTTCAACCACCTTCTGCGCAGCGGTCGATAGCTCAGGAGACACAATTACCTCTATGAATCCCACGGGTGGAGCCACCGCATGGAACAGGCAAAATGTAGATTTCTCCCAAGTGCTAACTTCTATATCATGCTCTTCAGCATACCTTTGTGATGCATTTGACAATAGTGGCGATGCAATTGCGGGCATTGTGCCCACGCCTCCACCTCCACCTCCAACCACAACATACACCCTAACCCTCACCCCATCTACCTCAACCCTAAACCCAGGTGCGCAAGTTACCATTAGTGCGAGCCTAACTGAGACTTCAACCAATTCTTCAACCGGGGCAGTTACCACAACTCCTATATCAGGCACTTCAGTATCCTTTGACGTTTCATCGGGTCCCGATGCAGGCCTAACCTTTAGCGGCACAACTAACTCATCAGGTATTGCAAC
>JAKAVM010000073.1 GCA_021827485.1 Actinomycetes bacterium | reverse complement strand
TCGAATCGAGTTATTGACTAGTTCTACTAAACTATCAGAACGAAATAAAATTCTTGACCATTTGAAAATTGGAAGGATTGACTGTGTTGTTGGTACCCACTCACTTCTATCTGAGGATGTTAAGTTTTCTTCGCTTGGTTTAGTTATAGTTGACGAACAGCACCGTTTCGGTGTTGATCAAAGAGATGTGTTGCGTTCTCGTAGAGGTGATGATCTCGTTCCTGATCTTCTAGTAATGACCGCTACTCCAATCCCTCGTACCGTAGCCATGACCGTATTTGGCGATCTCGATACAACCATAATTGACGAGCTACCCCCAGGTAGAATACCGATAGAAACCATTTGGCTACGAGACGACGAAAGCGCAGCATGGGAGAGAGTTCGAGAGCAAGTTGAATTAGGTTTCCAAGCTTATGTGGTGTGTCCTCTGGTTGGGGAATCGTCATCAATCGCAGCCCGAGCAGCCCGCGAAGAACACTATAGGCTATGCAACGGACCACTCAAAGATATATCGGTAGGTTTAGTGCATGGTCAGATGGCGGCGCGGGAAAAGGAAGCTTCAATGCAGGCATATCGTAAGGGAGTTTATTCAGTATTGGTCTCGACTACGGTTATAGAAGTTGGGGTGGATGTACCCAACGCTAATGTGATTGTCATTGAAGATGCTTGGCGCTTTGGCATTGCCCAGCTTCATCAGTTGCGTGGTCGGGTTGGACGAGGGGGGGAAAAGTCGTGGTGCTTTCTGTTAGGAGACCCAGGATCCACTAAGGGATCTACACTAGATCAGTTGGACGAACTTGATGAAAGTTCTAAGGCCGCTATGCGGCTCAAGGCAATGTGCGATACAAATGATGGTTTTGCCTTGGCCGAGCAGGATTTACTTATTCGAGGAGAAGGAAGCGTCACTGGATCGTTCCAGTCGGGCAAGAGCGCTCTCAAACTTGGATCGGTAATTAGAGATCGACAAATTGTCGAGCAGGCCCGAACGGCGGCCCAGTTAATGATTAGCCAAGGTTGGAGGCGTGACAAGGACTCAGAGCTGGGAGCCGAGATAGATTATCTAATTGAGGAAGCCCAAGCAGGGTTTCTAACAAAGGGCTGAAATGCGGGTTGTAGGAGGTAGTTATTCTGGTTATAAGTTGGCAGTACCGGGCCAAGCTAGACCGACTACTGATCGAGTCAAAGAATCTCTTTTTGCGAGCTTAGAGGCCCAAGGGTTTATTGAAGACTCTGTCGTGGTGGACTTATTTGCAGGAAGCGGCGCTTTGGGAATTGAGGCAATGTCGCGAGGGGCAAGCCGGGTAATGTTTGTCGAGAAAGACAAAAAGAGCGCATTAGTGATCTCGGCCAATCTAGCCAAAGTTGGTTTGGAGGCTAATGACGATGAGGTGGTGGTCCAGGTCGGCTTGGCACAAAGTTGGGTGAAAAGCGAGCTGGCCACCAATTTCCTAACAAAAAGACCTGAGGAGCACTTGTCAATAGTGTTTTGTGATCCTCCATATGAATTCGATGACTGGGCTAACTTGCTAGAGCTGATTGCTACCAAGCTAAGCTGCGACCTGGTGGTCTTGGAATCGAATCGGAAAATCTCGCCAACATGCCACTTTGAAGTTATGAAGATGCGCGAATATGGAACTACAGTGATAGAAGTGTTAACAGATAGAAGGGTTGGCGAGAGTATGCGTGGTGGGCGTGTCTGATTCCGACCCCAAGATTGTCCTTTTCCCGGGGTCCTTTGATCCTTTCCACAATGGGCACTTAGAGATCGTGGAGAGATCGTCGAGGCTTTTTGATCAAGTGGTAGTCGCAACCATGCGTAACCCACAGAAAGGTGAGCCACTATTTGAGCTAGATGAGCGTCAAGCAATGATTGAAGAAGCTGTTGCATACTTAGATAATGTCAGAATTGTTGCATTTTCCAATCTGGTCGTAGAGCTTGCGGCAGAGGTAAAAGCTAAAGCAATAGTCAAAGGGTTGCGTGCTGTATCTGACTTCGAGGTAGAGATGCAGATGGCGCAGATGAACTTTCAGCTTTCAGGCATTGAGACGCTTCTGATACCGACAGGGGCAACTCATGCATTTATAGCCTCTAAACTTATAAGAGAAGTTGCTCGCTTTGGTGGGGATGTGTCGTCGTTTGTACCACCGGCTGTAGCACGAAGGCTTAAAGGAAAGTTCGGGCTTTAGGGAAAACTATGCCAATAGACGATCGAGATGGGATTTTTGAAGAGGATTATTTAGCGCAAGGTCCATTCGATGATGAATTTGATGAGGGCTCCCAGGAAGTTGAGAGCGTCGATACAGAAATTTTAGTTCGTCGAGCGATGGATATTATTTCTAGCGCAAAGAGTATGCCACTATCATCATCGGTACTTATTGCACGCGATGAGATATTGGAGTTACTCGAAGCTGCAATGTCGGTACTGCCAGAAGAGATCAAGCAAGCTCGCTGGATGCTCAAGGAACGAGACGAATTTCTCGAGCGTACCCGCAGGGATGCCCAAGATATCCTAGAAGAAGCTCGTTCTCAAGCTGCTCGTCTAGTCGAGCGTACAGAAGTTGTGCGCCAAGCCCAGATGACAGCTCGCAAGACTATAGATGATGCCCATCAAGAAGCATCGCGCCTCATGCATGACGCAGAAGACTTTTGTGACAAGAAGTTGGCTGCCTTTGAAATAGTTCTGGACAGGACCTTGAAAGTTGTTAATGCTGGTAGGGAGAAGCTCAATGAAACTCTTGCTCCGATATTTACTGATGCACAAGAAGGAGATCTATTTGAAGAGATCTCGGGCCAGGATAGCCCAGCCAGTGAAGGCGCTGGCTCGTCACTGGGAGACGTATTTTTCGACCAAGATCAGGCCTGAAGTTGGACTTGATGGGGAGAAGAGATGGCTGGAAATCTCGCGATGAATACCAATCGATCATTTACGGTCAATCTAACTCAACTTTCTAAAAGCAAAGATTCACCGTTACATGTAGTTTTGTCGGGCCCAATTGAGGCAAAAGTGACTGGATCTGCTATAAAACCAAACTCCCAAGTAACTCTTGACTGTAGGCTTGAGCAAGTTCGTTCAAACTCAGTATTAGTAACCGGCCTGGTGGTGGCCAGTTGGATTGGCGAGTGTGTTCGCTGTTTGGAAGTGGCTCAAGGGGTAATGGAAATTGAAGTCCGGGAGCTTTTTGCCAAGAAAACCGATTTAGATGACGAATTGATCTACCCTCTGGAAAATGATTTTATTGAGCTTGAACCCATGGTCAGAGATGCCTGCCTCCTAGAGCTACCGCAGCTTGCTCTGTGCATGACGACCTGCAAGGGGCTGTGCTCAGAGTGTGGGGCCAACCTGAACGAAGGACCTTGTGGATGCATAGAATGATCTTGGCTAATCAAAGAACTTAGCCCCCTCAAAAGCCCGCCGATTGGCTTTTAGGGTCAGGTAATGATGTAAACTAAGTACTCGCTATGGCCGTACCTAAAAGGAAAACCTCCAAAGCCAAGTCACGCTCCCGAAGGGCGTCGAATTGGAAACTTGAGATGCCCTCTCGTTCAATCTGCCCACAATGCTCAAGGGGTAAGCAGCCGCATATTGTATGCCCTCACTGTGGCTGGTATTCGGGTCGCCAAGCCATTGAGGTTGACTAAATTTTACCGATCGCTCTTGACGCGATGGGTGGCGATAACGCTCCCAAGGAGATAATTGCTGGGGCGAGGCGCGCCCAAGAAGAACTGGGTATCGAAGTTATTTTGGTCGGTGAGGCCTCTATTGCCCATGAATGCAGTGGCTTGGAGTTTATGGAAGCTTCCCAAACAATTGCTATGGATGAAGACCCCGGCGTGGCCGTAAGGACTAAGAAGGACTCTTCGCTTGTTAGGATTGCCGAGCTTGTGCGAGATGGGAAGGCATCTGCAATGGTAAGCGCGGGAAACACTGGAGCGACTATGGCATCGGCCCTTCTCAAGATGGGACGGCTCAAGGGAATTGCCCGACCCGCGATTGCAACTCCCATTCCTGTTGCGTCAAGTGGATACTCGATACTTTTGGATGCTGGTGCGAACGCGGAATGTAAGCCGGAATGGCTCGTGCAGTTTGCCCAGATGGGAAGCGAATACGCCAAGAGTCGTTTCGGGGTGGAAAACCCAAGAGTAGGGCTTCTCTCAATTGGCGAGGAGCCTACCAAGGGAACTCCATTTGTCAAGGAGGCGCATCAGCTGCTTTGTAAAGCAAGCGGAATTGACTTCATTGGCAATGTAGAGGGACGAGATATTATGGGTGGGGCAGCCGACGTGGTTGTTACCGACGGGTTTACAGGCAATGTCGCGCTCAAATCACTCGAAGGTGCTGTCAAGTTTATGATTGGGGAGATATTCGGAGCTTTTGGCTCTTCTGACGAGGTTAAAGAGGCGGCCAAGGTCTTAATGCCAGCTTTGACCCCTTTGGCAAATCGTCTGGATCCGGAGTTGACCGGTGGTGCCATGCTCTTGGGTACCAAAGGTGTTTGCATCATCTCGCATGGCTCCTCTAGCTCGGTTGCAATTGTCTCTGCACTTACAGTTGCAAAAGAGATGGTGAAAATTGATCTGGTCTCAAGGCTAGCGCAAGCTACTAGTTGAGCCACTTCGGCTGTTCCTAGAAATAGGCCCAGGCATGAGTGCCTGGCACCGTGTCGACCGGGGACGTAAAATTTGGCTAATATCGTGAGTGACTTGTCCGCTAAGGAACGCGGCCTGCCCAAATAATGAGGAGATTATCAAGTGTCTGAAGGACCTTATGCGAAAGCGCAGCTCAGTCGGAAGACTGTTTATGAGCTCATACGAGATCAACTAGCAGAAATTCTAGAGATTGAGCCAAACAAGGTACCCGAAGGCGCCTCGTTTAGCGATGATCTAAATGCTGACTCACTAGCTATTATTGAATTAGTGGAGGCCCTCGAAGAGGAGCTGAGTGAGTACGTCGAGGATTTTCGTATTGACGATGAAGATTTGGAAGATCTTAGAACGGTGCGTGATGCCGTGGATTATATTTCCGATAAATTAGGAGTTAGCTGAGCTGAAAAAGACTGGCTGGCTGAAGAGTATCTGGAGTGGGTTTTCTGACGAAAGCGCCACTCAGCCCAGTAATGGCGAATTAGCCTCTAGCTCAAATGGGGCAAGAGAATCGACCAAGGCACGTGTTGAAACTGACTCAGTTGTTGATCTTTCCAAAAAGATTGAGGTTCTTGAAAGTAGTCTGGGCTATGAATTTACTGACAAGCGTTTGCTGATACAAGCTCTTTCGCATAGGTCGTGGTGCGCAGAGAATCCTGATCAGCTCTCCAATGAACGGTTGGAATTCCTTGGTGATTCTGTGCTTGGCCTTGTGGTGACAGAGTATCTTTACTCCCACAGGGCAGACTTATCGGAAGGAGAGATGACAAAGATCAGAGCTTATGTTGTTTCTTCACAAGCGCTTAGCTCAATTGCAAGGGAGTTAGGGCTTGGCGAGTCAGTTCTCTTAGGCAAGGGAGAACGAGTAAGTGGAGGTGCGCAAAAACAGTCAATACTTGCAGATTCCATTGAAGCAATTTTTGGTGCGTTGTATCTTGATGCCGGATGGGCTGTTGTAAAAGAGTCTATTCTTGGTTTGCTACAAAGAGATCTGCTAACTGAGATGGAACGCATTCCAGGTTCCCAGGACTTCAAGACGCGCCTTCAAGAGCAGACAATTGCATTGGGACTTGGACGACCTGTTTATACCTGCTCGGAATTTGGACCTGATCATGCCAAGAGTTTTACCGTAACGGTAAAGATCGGAGATGAGGATATGGGTACTGGAGAGGGTCGCTCTAAGAAGCAGGCAGAGCAACTAGCAGCACAAATAGCCCAAAAGAAACTGATTAATCTATGATGAATGCAACCGTGATGATATTTATGGAAATTATAAATTAGTTATGCCAGAACTACCTGAAGTAGAGACGATTCGGCGAGATCTTGAAAAAGATACAATAGGCAAGAAAATAAAGAGTGTTGTCGTAAGTGGCACCCGAAGTGTACGCCGTCACGAGAATCTAGAGGATTTTACCTCTAAACTTGAATCGCACAAGATCGTGAGTGTTTCGCGTAAAGGCAAGTACCTACTTATCAAACTCGATAGCAAAGATGTTCTTGTGACACATTTTGGAATGTCGGGCCAGTTGTTGCGCATCAAGAACAACAAAGAGCCCATGGAAAAGCATACCCACGTCGTAATTACATTTACCCAAGGCGGTCAATTGAGATTTGTTGATCCTAGGACTTTTGGAGAAATGTTTGTTACTACCGAAGAGGGACTTACCGATGAAGTTCCTGAACTTGCCCATCTTGGTTTCGACCCTTTGGACGGGATAATGAGCTGGATTGCTTTTGGTAGAATGTTGCAAGCACGTAAGACTAAGCTGAAACCCCTTCTAATGGACCAGGAGTTTGTCGCTGGGATAGGTAACATGTATGCTGATGAGATACTTTTTGCTGCTGGTTTGCGCCATGACCGTAGTTCCGATTCGCTTACTTCTCAAGAAATTCGTAGGTTGTATCGATCAATGGTTGAAACACTCTCTGACGCAATTAAGCACCGAGGTTCTTCACTGGCAGATGAGCAGTACAAGGATATTTTTGGCGATGGAGGGGAGTTTCAGTCACTGCACAAAGTCTACGATCGCGAAGGAGAGGCCTGCCGTCGGTGTCGTAGTCCTATCGTAAGAGAAAAGTTGGCTGGAAGGTCAACATTTTTCTGTGCTCAGTGCCAAGTATGAATTGCTTTTGAGCCACTCGTGAAAGAACGACTTTGTGGTAAGTGGAAAAATGCTTTCCGGCTTACACTTGTCGTTATCACCTGCTTAGCTACGGTTGTGTTGATTCCGAACGTGGCATATGGCAATACAGCTACGGATTTATCAGGCCCAAGCGCTACCCCCCTAAGATTTCCGACCGTTAGAGTAGCTAAACTAGCACCGTCAACTAGTCAAATGGGACTGATTAATCATGGATTTGTATCCAAATCGAAATCAATTTCAGTTGACTTTACGTTTGCCTACAACAACGTTAGCAAGTTGGATTCACTATTGGCAGATCTCTACAATCCTCATTCTTCGATGTTTCACCACTGGTTAACTCCGTCTAGGTTTGAATCACTTTATGGACCGACACCTACCCAGTTAGGGGAACTCAACTCATGGCTAAAAGGATCTCATATCGTAGAACGTTCTATTAGCGGTGAAATCGTGCATACCAAGGGGACTATTGGTCAGTACTCGGGACTACTGGGAGTTCACTTCCACAGGCTATTGGCTGGAAACGGGGCGAGTTATTACTCAACTTTGCAGGCCCCTACCGTGCCAATTGGCTTGACAAATGAGATCGTTGCAGTAACTGGGTTGGACAACGTGGTTCACTTAAAGCCTCAAATTAAGCCTGCATTGACGAGTCACTACCAATCGCCAGAGTCGATAGGGGCAACATACGGGGTATCAAGTATTAACAACGAAGGCTTTACTGGTAAAGGTGAGACCATTGCTCTTTATGAGCTTTCAGCATACTCGCAATCGGATGTTGTAAGTTTTGAACAGCTACACGGATATAGCAACTCCGTACAGGCAGTCAACGTTGACGGAGGGGCGGCCTATGATTATTCGACAGGCGGGACGGAAGAGGCGGACTTAGATGTAGAAGATGCGCTCGCACAGGCTCCAGGAGCAAACATCCTGGTCTACCAAGGACCTCAATCCGGTACCGGACCCACTGATATATATAACCAAATTGTCCAAGATGATAAGGCGAATGTAATTTCGAGTAGTTGGGGCGCGTGTGAGAGCGATTATGCGCCATCTGATTTTTCGGTCTATCATCAAATTTTTCAGCAGGCTGCTGCTCAAGGGCAAGCTAATTTCGCCGCAGCGGGTGATAGTGGTTCGGAAGACTGTTTCGCAACTGATGGCACTACTGAACTTGCAGTGGATTACCCAGGGAGTGATCCCCTGGTAACGGATGTAGGAGGGACGTCTTTGGGGACTACAGAAACTGTTTGGCACGCATGCCTAAACACGGCAAGTGTGACTTGTGCCAACAATGGAGGGGGTGCAGGAGGTGGTGGGATGTCTCAACAGTGGTCTGAACCATCATGGCAGATGAATTTTGATTCCAACACGTGGTCATCGTATGGAAACGTCTGTGGAATTCAGTGCAGGGGGGTGCCGGATGTATCTGCAGACGCTGATCCTTCTACTGGTTATGAAATTATCTACGATGGTTCAAGTGCTGTTGTTGGTGGGACTTCGGCCGCATCACCGCTGGTTACCGGGATTGCTGCTGATGTTGATCAGAGTTGTACTACCCCAACAGGAAACTTTTCGCCAGCACTTTATGGTTTGGCTGGTACAAGTAGTGGATATAGCACATCGTTCAACGATATAGTCTCAGGTAATAATGATTTGACCAATACCAACCAAGGAGACTTTCAAGCGTCAACTGGCTACGATTTAGCCTCGGGACTTGGGTCGCCTAAAGCAAATGGTTGGATTTGTCCTCAGATAAGTTCGATATCTCCCACTTCAGGAGTCACCGGAGATAAAGTCACTATTACAGGACTCAATTTGGGGCAGGCAACAGTCTATTTTGGCACGGTGCCAGCGCCAATACTCTCAGCAAGTTCAACTCAACTTATAGTAACTGCTCCGGTTGGGAGTTCAACAGTAAGTGTAAGTAGCTCGAACCCGGTAGGAACTGGCCGAGAAAG
Source organism: Actinomycetes bacterium (assembly GCA_021827485.1). Classification (GTDB taxonomy): domain Bacteria; phylum Actinomycetota; class Acidimicrobiia; order Acidimicrobiales; family JAKAVM01; genus JAKAVM01. Next base: position 5,695 of record JAKAVM010000073.1, on the reverse strand, counting down.
TGCAACCTTTACGTACTCAAATGGCTCGGGCTCCGGAGGCGGTTCCGGCGGGGGTTCCGGAGGCAGCGGGTCGACTACGACCACCACTCAACCTGCGGGTTCCGGAGGTAGTTCTGGCGGCTCGGGTTCCGGAGGTAGTGGGACTAGCGCTCAAGGCTATTTGATTATGAATTCGCAAGGGACTGTGTTTAATTTTGGAAATGCTGTGAACTATGGTTCAGGCTCCTATAGTGACCTACAAGGCAAAGCAAGTTCCATAGCCGATGCTTCTAATGGAACTGGATATTGGATAACGTCTACTAACGGTACGGTTGAACCTTTCGGGTCTGCTCATAGTTACCCTATCAGTACTGTCCCAAGCTCTCCGGTAGTTTCAATTGTGGCTACACCCGACTCGAAAGGATACTGGCTTGCTAGCCAAACGGGTCAGATTGTCACAGGAGGCGATGCGCAGTTCTACGGTTCAATGGGTGGCAAACCTCTCAATAAGCCGATAGTTGGTATGCAAGCAACGGCCGACGGGCTAGGTTACTGGCTGGTGGCTTCCGATGGAGGCATTTTTTCTTATGGCGATGCGCAGTTCTACGGTTCAATGGGTGGCAAACCTCTAGCCCAGCCAGTAGTCGGCATGGCCTCAACCCCCGATGGCAAAGGCTACTGGCTGGTGGCTTCCGATGGAGGCATTTTTTCTTATGGCGATGCGCAGTTCTACGGTTCCAAGGGGGGTAGCTACTACTCATCTGGAGTCGTTGCGATTGAAGCTAGCTAGAAGTTGGTAATTTCTAGTATCAAAAAGGCTGGGGAAAAGTTGACTATACAATTCCAACCCATTGGGTTGATTCAGATGTAACGTGGGCTCATTGTGTTTCTAAAGACGCTTACCCTCAAAGGTTTTAAGTCATTTGCTGAGGCCACTTCTATGGAGCTTGAGCCGGGTGTTACAGTCATTGTAGGACCTAATGGGAGTGGCAAGTCTAACGTTGTCGATGCTGTTGCTTGGGTGCTTGGAGCGCAAGGTCCTAAAGTTGTGCGATCCCACAAGATGGAGGACGTTATCTTTGCGGGTACAGGCAAGAGATCCGCTCTTGGGCGTGCCGAGGTATCGCTGACTATTGATAATTCGTCAAAAATACTACCAATTGATCTCTCAGAGGTAACAATAACTCGTACACTATTTCGATCAGGAGATAGTGAATATGCTCTCAACGGGGTTGAGTGTCGCTTGCTTGACATCCAAGAGCTGCTTTCTGATTCTGGCGTAGGTCGAACGCAACACGTAATTGTAAGTCAGGGTCAATTGGATTGGGTGCTTAATGCTAGACCCGAAGATCGTCGCTCGATCATAGAGGAGGCCGCGGGCGTATTAAAATATCGTAAAAGGAGGGAAAAAGCGGAGCGGCGTCTTGAATCTACCGAAAGCGATCTTCAAAGATTGGGAGATTTAGTTGGAGAAGTTCGCCGTTCTATCCGGCCGCTAGAAAAGCAGGCAGATGCGGCTCGGAGGTATGATGACCTGGCCAAAGAGCTCCATCAGCTCCGACTTTATCTGGTGGGAAGGGAATTGGACAGTCTAGAAAAGGCCAAAGTCGCTATTGATTCTAAAACCAAGGATCTCAGAGCGCGAGATCATGACTTGACTAGTCTCTTGCGTAATCTTGACGGCGACGTCGTAAGTTATGAGACGAACCTAGATGTAATTAGAAATAGTGACACCTCGCCGGTTATTGGGGAACTCTCAGCGATTAGGGAACGGGCCATGGGATTAGCTAGAATTGTTGAAGAGAAGAAGATTTCAATAGAAAAAGCGATTGAAGCAACTCAAGCAAAGTCACAAGCTGCTCGGCGAGCCCAGGATGAACTAAATGCTCTTTCGCTGCAGATTGAAGAAACACGAACAGAGAGAGAGATCGTTAGTCACAACGAACAGACAGCAAAATTATCCCTTAGCAAGTCGGAATCGCGTGTAGCTGAAGCAGAACGACAATTTAGAATATCTGAATCAGATTATCAACGCTGGAGTGCACGTAGTGAAGCACTTTCACAAGCTATGGCGCAAGCTCGGGCCAAAGCTGGAGCTGAGCACCTCGAAGGTATTGAAGGCGTGATGGGAGCGCTTGCCGACTTGGTAGACATTGACGAAGGTTGGGAGCTTGCATTCGAAGCTGCTGTTGGGGATGTTTCAGGGGCGGTAATTGTTGCGACACTGTCTGGCGCTAAATGCTCTCTGGAAAAGCTTTCTGAAATTGCTGATGGGGGATCGATATATCTGGCACGCTCAAGCGATAACTCAACTGTGTCGGTCCACAATGAGCCGCCGTCTAATTGTTCACGGCTTATCGACCACGTACGGGTAGCGAATTCTAGTGTAAATCCTGATAGCGTTCGGGCTTGTCTAGAATCGCTATTGAGCAACAGTGCCGTGGTTGACGGAGATTGGAGTCGTGCTCTAGAGATTTCATTAGATAATCCAGATTATTGTATCGTTACTTTAGAAGGTGACAGATTCCATAATGGAAGCTACCGAGTTGGTGCCGGAAGCATTGGTGCTAGTAAGGCTGCATTGGATTACGCACTTGCTCAACAAGCATCGGCAAGCCAAGTCGCAAACCAACATCAGATAGACCTTGACAATCTTCGTAAGATCAATCTTGAGCTGCGCTCCAACTACGAACAATTGGCTCGTGAAGTTGCGCGTCTTGATGAGAAGTGTAGATTGCTAGATCAACGCCATGAAGTGTTAAGTAGGGAGGCAGATAACTACCAAGAGCGTTTTGAATTTTCGCAAGAACTTGAAAGTGAAGAAGAGTCGATAAGTACCACGCCCCCGCTTCTTGCAACTGAGCGCAATGAGATACTCGACAAGCTAAAGAAATTGGTTATAGATACTGTTGAAAAGGCTGAGACGTCTTTATCAGGGCTTAGCGGCTTACGAAATGATTTAGTGCGAAAGCAAAGTTCGGTTGCATCCAAATTAGATGAGGTCAGGAAAGCGCGCCACGATTCAGAAAAAGCTCTGATTGGGGTCCGTGAGCAACTCCAAAAAGGAGAGATCGAACTTGCCGAGAATACTATGCGCTCGGAGATGATCATAGAGTCTCTTAGACGAGATTTGGACTGTGAGCCAGAAATAGCAATTACCGTGCAGTGTCCAGTACTCCCGAACGGGGTAACAGCAAAGCAGCGCGAAAGGGAGCTTGACAGGGAGCTAAAACTATTAGGGCCTATCAACCCTCTAGCCTTAGAAGAACTAACTGTGCTACAGGAGAGATATGAGTTCCTAACAACCCAGATCGAGGATATCAAAGCTGCTCGCAAGGACCTAACCAAGGTTCTAAGAGCCATAGATGCCGAAATTCAGTCAGTATTTGCCTTGGCCTTTGAAGATGTAGCATCAAACTTTACAGCGCTTTTTGCTACTTTGTTTCCTGGAGGGCTTGGTAAGCTCACTCTTACAGATCCATCGAACCTTTTAGATACTGGTATTGAAATTGAAGCGAAACCACCGGGTAAGAATGTTCGTAAGCTTTCTTTGTTGTCAGGAGGAGAACGGTCTCTGGTGGCGATGGCGTTTCTTTTTGCAGTGTTCCGTTCTCGCCCATCACCGTTCTATATTTTGGATGAGGTCGAGGCTGCACTTGATGATGTCAACTTAAGTCGTTTTCTGGATCTGATAAATGAGTTCCGTCAGGAAGCCCAATTGATCATTGTATCTCACCAGAAGAGAACCATGGAGCAAGCCGACTGCCTTTACGGAGTATCTATGGCATCTGGAGGAAGCTCAAAGGTACTTTCAGAACGCCTGCAAAAAAGTGCCTAACTAATACTAGCCTACTGGATATTGGGACCTAAGCCCCTAGTAGGTATGATCAGCTAGAGACTACAGTCACGTTTAGAACCCTAAATGCATTCGTAGGAGGATATCGTGACGACAACTAGTGTCGATCTGGAGTACTTAGAAAGAGCAAAAGCTGGCAAGTTCGATCTTGATTGGCTCAAGAACTGCAAATCTGAGTGGGGGATTAGAGCTAAGCCAAGCAAAGTAGGTCTCACCCTACGAGATATAGCGATTGGGAGTTATGGAGTAGTCCCAGATCATGCACCACGACGAACCATGGCTCCTAGAGGGTGCGATATTGATGCTGAGGTACCAGACATTGGCTACACGATCAATAACAAGAATGAAGTGTGGGCGGATAACCTCTTGGACCTCTACGAGGAGGCTGTCAGTAGACAGTGGAGCGCAACACGAGATATAGCCTGGTCTGAACTACCTGAACTTGATCCCGATCTTGAACATGCTATGTGTCAATTCGCAACTCTGCTGTCCGAGATTGAAATGCTAGCTTCAGATTTTCCTGCTAAATGGTTGTGGAGAATAAACCATGATTTTGTTGAAGCAAAAATGTTTCTGTGTACTCAAATCATGGACGAGGCAAGACATAGTGAAGTTTTTCGTAAGCGCGCGTTAGCTGGAGGAGGAGGACTAGGCAAAGCAATTCCCATAGTTGAGAAGTTCTTACAGCTTGTATTAGATGCTAGGAATTACGATGAAGGATCTGCCCTAATGCATTTGCTAGCTGAGGGGTTAGTGCTCTCGGTATTTCGGGCAGGGGAGTTATTAGCACCGTCGCCCGTAGAAAAGAAGATTTTTCGACTTTGTATGCAAGATGAGGCGAGGCACGTTGCCTATGGCACAATGCACCTTAGATATCGACTTGAGCGGGAACCGGCAATGGCGGTTGATTTCCACGATTATTTAGATCGCGGGGAAGAAATAATTGCGGTGATGTTCACTACCCCTGAGGTGGTGGAACCAGCCGCAATTTTGGCCGCCGGAAGCCTCAAAGCTGCTGAAGATATAGGTCTAGCCGCTTCGGATATTCTTCGGACCAGAGTAATCGAAGAGTACTTGTCGCGATGTGATCGAGCAGGATTGCCCAGGCGCGGGAAGATGAAGCTTCCAGAGTCGATCTTAGCGGGGACCAGCGGAGGCCAAGAGGGACTCCTTAGGGTCTCAGCATGAGAAGCAAATTAATTCTGACATCAAGTGTGGAGTAAGTACAAATGGTTATAACCGAGAGTGTAATTGATTTTCCTTCCGTTGAATGGTTTGACTTTCTATGTGATCATGCCAAAGAAGAGCCTGAGATATACGAAAGTCTTGGCTTTGCGTTTTTCAAACTTGCAGTAGAGCTTGTCGATGAGGGAGGCCGCGTTCAAGCGTATGGGATAGTTTTCGACGGTTACGATGTAATTAGCTTTGGAGATGTAACCGGTTACGGAAATTTCCAGCCTGATGCCACTATTTCAGGACCGTTAGCAGCGTGGAGAGAGATGGTCAACAATATAAGTGCTAATGGTGGCGCTGATAGTGCTCACACACTCAATGCACTGTCAATAGCAGAAGTTCCATTTCAAGTCAGAGCTGACGATCCGCTTGGCAAGGATAAGTTTTTCAGGTATGCAGAAACACTCCAAACAATCTTTGATGCTACATCGCGCGATGGTGAAAGTATAGTAATTATTTAGCTAGGACAGACATATAATGGCCTTCAAAGTGGATGAACTATGTATAGGGTGTGGGGCTTGCGAGTTTGCATGTAACCGTGGGGCCATATCTCAAGGTGATGAGTATCCGGTATTCTATAAGGTTGACCCTCTGTTATGCGATGACTGTGAAGATTGCGTCAGAGTA
>JAKAVM010000053.1 GCA_021827485.1 Actinomycetes bacterium | reverse complement strand
CGGGACTATTCAGACTCCCACTCCGCTAGTTATGGGCCACGAGGGAGCAGGTCAGGTAGTCGAAGTTGGTTCAGCGGTGAAGACCATTAAAGTCAGCGATCGAGTAGTTATTTCTACAGTAGCAAACTGTGGGAGTTGTCCAGCTTGTTCAGCTGGTTTTCCAACACGGTGTTACAAGAGTCTCGGAGCTATGTCTAAACCATTTAGCCTAGATGGTGCGGCACTCTACAATTTCGCCGCCGCTTCAACTTTTGCCGAATATACTATCGTGGCAGAGAATCAGGCTATCAAAATTGATGATTCAATACCTTTTGCGCCAGCGTCAATATCTAGTTGCTCTGTGATGACCGGAATGGGTGCCGTGCTCAATCGTGCTCGACTTGCCACCGGCGAGAGTGCTTGTGTGTTTGGCGTTGGTGGCGTTGGCCTAAATGTTATCCAAGGATGCAAAATATCAGGAGCAGATGTAATTATTGCTGTCGATACCGTAGCTTCTAAAGAAAAGATAGCTATTGAAATGGGAGCGACGCATTTTCTTGATGCCGCTAATTGCGATGTCGTTGAAGAGATTCGTAAAGTTACAGGTGGAGTGAAGTTCGGGACGCTCGCTATCGGTGGAGTTGACTGGTCGTTTGAATGCACTGGAAACCCAATCGTGCTTAGATCTGCGATAGAAGTTCTTGATTGGGGAGGCAACTGTGTTGCGGTTGGAATTCCATCGGCTGGGACAGAGGTTGGAGTTGACATTAGACACTTAGCTTATGTCGACCGAGGATTAATGGGCTGCAGATATGGAACTGCCCATCCCCATCGCGACATACCTTTATATATGAGATTTTACAAACAGGGTCGTTTGAAGCTTGATGAGTTAATTTCTGATTACTATCAATTGAGCGACTTTGACAAGGCTGCCTCCGACCTCCACTCGGGGAGGATAGCTAAAGCAGTGTTTCGTATGTAACGCGACTTCGAAAGTTGTCCTATTGGAAGATTTGTAAGCATTTTAGTCAAAGTAAAAGGAGTTATCACGTGGCAGAAGAAATCTGGGGAAGCGGATTGTGGGATCAAATAAGCAAACGTTGCGAAGCCACACCATCTCACACGATGGTTATAGATGAGAACGACAGAAGTATAGACTTTGCAACTTATTTTCAAGAGTGCGAAGCAGTTGCAAGTGGTTTATTGGAACTCGGTATCAACGCAGGAGACGTTGTGTCCTGGGAGCTGCCCACGTGGATTGAGTCAATGATTCTTGTGGGGGCGCTTGCCAGATTGGGAGTAATTCAGAATCCCCTCATTCCAATTTATCGTGAAAAAGAGGTTGGGTTCATCACTGGTCAAGCGAACTCGAAGTTATTGATCGTACCCGGCAAGTGGAAAGGGTTTGATTTTCAGGCAATGGCCCAATCTATAAGGTCAGACCGTAGCAATCTTCAGGTCCTTATCTGCGACAAAAAGCTTCCAAGGGGTGCGATATCTAATCTCCCCCCAGCTAATCTGGATACCAGCGGACGACTACGTTGGTTATTTTATACGTCGGGCACAACTGCAGATCCTAAAGGTGCAAAACACTCCGATCAATCTGTAGCCGCAGCTGCCAAGGCTATGGCAGATTCTCTCCAGACAACTGGTGATGATGTAAATATATTGGTTTTCCCATTCACCCACATAGGTGGAATTAACTGGTTGATGGCCGGACTGGCTTGTGGTTTTACGCAAGTGATTGCCGAATCTTTTCTACCAGATCAAACTGTAGATTTAATCTCTAAACACAAGGTCACACTTGCTGGCTCAGGAACTCCATTTCATTCAGCATACTTAGCACAACATCGAGCAAATCCCGGCAAGAAGCTTTTTGCTAGCGTTAGAGCATACCCAGGGGGTGGTGCTCCTAAGCCTCCGCAGCTTCACAAGGATATAGTAAATGAACTAGGTGGAGTTGGTATCGTGTCGGGATATGGACTTACAGAGTGCCCGATCTTATCGATGGCCAGTATTGATGATCCTTCAGATAAGTTAGCTACAACTGAAGGGCGGGCAAGTCAAGGAGTTATCATCAAAGTGGTTACCTTGGAAGGCAAAGTGGCAGGTATTGACGAGGAAGGGGAAATTAGAGTCAAGGGTCCACAACTCTTCATGGGATATCTCGATTCCAACCTTGATGATGATGCTTTTGATGAAGAAGGTTTTTTTAGGACGGGAGATCTGGGCAGTATTGATTCGGAGGGTTTTGTTCGGATAACCGGACGCTTGAAGGACGTAATAATTAGAAAAGGGGAAAATATATCTGCTAAAGAAATAGAAGATATCCTATACTTGCATTCTAAGATTGCTGATGTAGCGGTGGTAGGGCTTCCGGATTCTATTTCCGGTGAAAGGGCGTGCGCTGTCATATCTTGTAAAGATGCAACCGATCCAATTACGTTCGAGGAAATGACTGAGTTTCTGAAATATCAAGGCCTGATGATTCAGAAAATTCCCGAACAGCTTGAATTAGTAGATGTTGTCCCGAGAAATCCCGCCGGGAAGGTTCTAAAGCATGAACTTAGGAAACGTTACAGCTAGAATCACACCTCCAAGGACGTATTAGTAAGCTCTGGAGGTGGAACTTCCCTTAGGACCTTTGCGGTCAAGAAACTTTGCTTTGTTGTGGTCGGCAGCTCTGGTTTCAAACATAGGGTCTTGGATGCAAAGTGTTGGCCTTGGGATACTGGTTACCTTTAGAACTCACCAGCCGTTGTGGACGGGCCTTGTTGCCGCGGCGGCATTTCTGCCAGTTGGCTTGATTTCACCTATAGGTGGAGT
>JAKAVM010000101.1 GCA_021827485.1 Actinomycetes bacterium | reverse complement strand
GCAGGCCGCCAGTGATCGCGATACCTCATAGCCGAAATCAACGTGACCAGGGGTATCGATCAAATGCAGTACGTGGTCGGCCCAACGCACACGGACATTTTGAGCTTTGATCGTAATACCACGTTCTCGTTCAATATCCATGGAATCTAGGTACTGTGCACGCATGTCACGAGGGTCTACGGCGTTAGTCAGCTCCAATATTCGATCGGAAAGAGTGGACTTACCGTGGTCCACATGACTAATTATCGAAAAGTTCCTTATATTTGTGGCCTGATACATTTACAATGAATCTATGCGGATTAAACGGGCAAATATTAAAATGCCATCCAGCAAGAAAATCTCCTTCTCCAATAGGTCCAGCCTACTCCGAGTGGCTGCACTATTAGTACTCTCATTTGTAATTTCGAACTGCGGCATTGTCGATCAAATTACTTCCGAAAGAAATACTACAGGCATTCTTGTGGAAACGGGTTTCCCGTCAGCCATAGTAAGAGAAAGCCCCTCAAAACCATCGACGCCCAATACTCCTGCAACTCTAACGGTTACCCTGTCTCGGATGACACCCTCGGCCACAGGTTTGCAACCGCCGGCCATAAGCCAACAATATACTGAAGCCGAACAAGCGGTTTGGGATAGCTTTCCCTACTCATTCACAACCCTCAACGTCACCATCAAAGGATTCCAAACCCAAAGCATCAGCTTCACAAGTCTTCTTGCCCAGTTCGGTCCAAGACCGGCCAAAATTTCCAGCCAGTTAATCTCAAAACTACAATTTACCGCTTGGCAGTATATTTATGACGGTTTATACGGATTTATAGGACTCATAGTATTGGCAATAATTTTGCGACTTTTTGCGTTCCGTCATCGCAAAGTTGCAAAAGTTGCTCCAGATGAAGGCAAGTACGGAGGCTGGCACCACCAGCATGTTCACCAGACTGATGAAGTTGGACGTTCAAAAAGATCAAAGGTCAAAGTAATTGATACCGGAGAAGGACTAAGCCCGGCTCGGGCACAACCATCACCAACCTATAAGCCCCCACCATCATTGAGCTCGTCGCCTACCTATGCTTCGTCGCCGTCAACTATGACTGCACCTGTTGCCCCTCCGCCGCCTGGGCCGCCGCCTAGTTTTGGCACACCGCCGCCTGTTTATGGGGCACCACAGCCTGTTTATGGGGCACCACCTCCGCCGCCTAGTTTTGGCACACCGCCGCCTGTTTATGGCGCACCACAGCCTGTTTATGGGGCACCACCTCCGCCGCCTGGGCCGGGGCCTGTTTATGGGGCACCACCTCCGCCGCCTGGGCCGGGGCCTGTTTATGGCGCACCACCTCCGCCGCCTGGGCCGGGGCCTGTTTATGGTGCGGCCCCCGACTCCGCAACTCAGCAACCTGCTTCCCTTCCAACAATGCCAAAATCTCCAACAAAATTCACGCCTAGCCAGATAGGAACGGCACCCGGAATCAAGCAAGCAACTGGTGCTGGAACTGCTCAGGCTTCCATGCCAAAGATGCCTACGATGCCAAAATTCCCAACTAGCTCAACCTCAGCAAGTTCGGCGGTACCTCCTCCAGTTGCTCCGCTGACCGCGCCACCTATAACACCTATAGCCGCCTCACCTATAGCACCTATAGCCGCCTCGCCTATGGCACCAGTGACCGAGGCTTCATCTCTTGGGCCGCCTGCTGACCCGTCTCTCTCTGTTGCCCCAATCGCACCAACCATGCCCAAGCTCCCAGGTACCGTATCGAATAACGAGAGTAACACTGAAAATTCCGATACAGGTCCTATCTAGTCGCTCCTCACTTTCTTTGCCTAATACGAAAACCCCTATCTTGTCTGGTCGCGGCGAGCCCGCCCCGGTCGGTGGGCATCGGATTGCTTATTGGAAGCCAGGGTTGCTCTTGACCATGGCACTAGTGCTCGGCAGCTGCGGAAGTCTAGGTGGTTCATACAAAACATTGGACTCACTAAATCACGCGGGTTTTTATGACGCTAAGATCACGACAAACCCAAATTCGATTTCACCGTCGTTAATTTTGCTGACTGCAAAATTCAACAAAAAACTTTGCCCGACTGTACCTAGTTCCAAAATCACCGCCAATGGGAGTTGTGTTCCCAGCTATGTAGCACAAGAAGATGCAGCAAGCATTATCTGGAGTAGCTATCCATACTATTTCACTGAACTTGAGATACAAATCAATCAAGTACCGACAGTTGCATATACTCTAAACGAACTCGATGGGTCCTTTGGACCAAGGCCCACAACTTTAGCCCGCCAAAGCGTTCAAACCATAGCTCTCAGTCCAGGCTCAATTGCATTTGTTATCTTACTGGGACTTGCGATATTGGTTTTCCTATTTGTCTCTGCTACTTCGAGGAGTTCTTCACGCAAGATTCGCAAAGCCCGTCCGAAAGATCTATTTACATTCTTTGAGAATTTGGAAGAGATGCGGCCGGGCCAGGCAACTTCCGAACAAGAGATGCAGCCGGGCCAGGCAACTTCCGAACAAGAGATGCAGCAGGGCCAGCCCACTGCGCCAGGCGAGCCCCAACCAGGTCAACCAACCTGCCCACCGGACCATGCGAACCAAGAAGATTAGCTTTCAGTCCTTATATTTGATAACATTTTGAACCCATGGCCAATATCAAGAGTCAGATCAAGCGGAATAAACAGAATGAGACCCGAAGACTTCGGAATAAGTCGGTGCGCTCAGAGATGAAAACTAGGGTAAAGAATGCTGTAAGTCTCGCAGAAGCTGATCCCTCCAGTGCTGAATCTCAAGAGGCACTACGACTGGCTATAAAAAATATTGATTCGGCCAAATCCAAGGGCGTCATGCATGCAAATCAAGCAGCAAACCGCAAATCTAAGTTGATGAAGCGGATCAACGCTCTCAAAGCCTCCTCATAGCTAGCGCCTCCGAGCGGTCAAGTAACTAGACGCAAAGCCTCCTCACAACTAGCGTCTCTGGACACCTTGAGCAGGTAGCCTGCTAAGCCTCGCAACTAACACTTCCATAATCAGCTCAGCTGGCCAATCTATCCTGCCTCGCAGATCTAGATCGGCTTCTTGCAAAAGAACGATTGCTCTTGCTAGCTTCTCGGACCCAAGTTTCGTTGACTGCCTCCTAAGTTTTCCTGCTCGGAAAGTGGAAGCAATTCCTAAAATCTCGCCCGCCGCCGCATCGTTGCCTGCCCCTGAACCATCGAGGGCGAACATGTCCCTAAAGTGTCGATGCAAGATTGCCAAAATAGAGATTGCATTCTTGCCCCCAGAGAATGTCATTCGAGATAGTTTTCGAAGCGCTAGATCGGTATCGCCTGTATCAATTGCATCAGTTAGTTCCCACGGAGGAACTCCGCCACCTGCCCCCAGTAAAGGCAAGAGGACGTCAGGTGTTATCTTAGCCTTCCGATCTGATGAGGCGATGATTGTCTCAAGTAGGCTGTCAACTCGATCCACCTCTTCACCAATATGATCAAGCAGCAATTCCTTTGCCTTTAAGTCCATCTTCACGTTAGCTTGATTTAATTTCTCATCCAGCCACTGAGCTTTGGCCTTCGCTCCGCTTGGAACCGAGACATCGACCGTCAAAGCAGATGAAGATTTCAGTAGTTTCTCGAGTGACGAGCTAATACGCCCGCCCCCACCAACGAGAATAAGAAAAGTAGTATTAAGCGGCTCTTTCAAATACTCAACCAACTCATTGGCTTGCGCTGCAGAAAGCATCCCTATCTGTCGTAATACAATAATACGTTTGTCGGTAAGAAATGCAGGTGTCGAGCACGATTGAATTACCTGACCTATCTCGCACTGCCCAGCGATAAAATGCTCAATCTCACAAGCTTCATCAAAATCACTCGATCCACCTGATGACTTGGTGTTTGAGGTACTAACCTCAGTGATTCCAACTAGACTTGCAACAATCTTTCTGATCTCATTTTCGACAAGAGTTCCTTCTTCACCTTTGACATAATAGAGATTGGCAACCGATGCTTGAATACTCATCTAAGGGCCTCGAGTATCAAGGTCAACCCATCGCAAAGTCGACGCGTCCCAATTACGTCGTGAACTCTTAGAATACGTGCTCCCAATGCAACTCCAACTCCCGCACTGGCCAGTGAAGCATCTCGCCTTAACTCAACCTCTAGCCCGAGTAAGTCTCCCAAAAAGGTCTTGTTGGATGCAGACAAGAGCACTGGATATCCAAGTGCACACAGTTTATCGGTCGCTCGCAATAACTCCAGCGATTGTTGTGACGTTTTTCCAAGATCGAGACCTGCATCTACAATTATCTGGTCTGGTCTAATTCCAATTGCCAAAGCCATATTAGACAACTCCTCCAACCTTCCAACTACGTCATTGACTAAATCATTGTAGTGTGGTTGTGGGTCAGCCACTCGCGGGGCTAGCCGAATATGTGTTGCCACAACGCAAGCCCCATACTTATAAGCCACCTCTAGGTAGTGGGGATCTTGAAAACCTGAAATATCATTGCCGATACATGCCCCTAGTCGAAAGGATTCTTCTGCAACCGTTGCGCTCCACGTATCAACTGAAATAGGAATGTCGAAGCTTTTTGCTAAACGCTCTACAACTGGAAGGACTCTATCTAGCTCTTCTGCTTGGCTAACCTCAGGACCGGGGCCAGCTTTTACACCTCCAATATCTAAGATATCCGCCCCTTGAGATATCACTTGTTCGGAACGTCTAAGCAGATCATCAATCGCATAGTATTTTCCCTTTTCCGAAAATGAATCTGGAGTTCGATTCAGGATGGCCATCACAAGTGGCCTCCTGTGAATGTTAAAGCTCTTTTCGCCAAGCCTAAGCGAGCGAGCCACGCCTTCAACTACGGTTCTGGGGGTGCTCAAAAGATTTTTGCCGCTAGTTTCTTGCGATAACTTACAACAATAGGATCGTCGGGCTCAAGAGTTGCCAAAATGTCTAAGAATTGACTCTTCGCACTATCATCACCAGGTATCTTGGCAAGTAGCTCTTCCAGCTCTGATTCAATCTTTGTAAGACTCCCATTACTCTTGACTTGATTTGCAACGATCTCGTCACGATTGTTTTGGCCACTCACATCATCGCTTAGAAGATTAGCCCGAATCAACCTACACTTTGCTGCTAGCTTCCGAGTTCTTGGAGTTTCTGGAATGCGCTTGATGAGTTCCTCGGCTTCGTCGATTACCCCTTTCCCTACCAAAAGTTCCGAAAGAGCTTCGATCGCACCTTGATGATCAGCTTCAAGTTCAAGTGCATACCGTAGGGAGCTTTCATCACCTAGTGCAACAAGCATATCTGCCTGAGAGGGAAGCAGGCCTTTGACAAAGTTTTCAATGAACTGTCTTGGCTGAGCACCCACAAATCCATCAACTGCCTTTGCGTCTTTGATGGCATAAACGGCCGGGATAGATTGAACCGAAAAGCGAGCGGAAATCTGAGGATTTTCATCCACATTTACCTTTGCCAATACAACTTTACCTTCAGTGGCGTCTATCACCTCTTCTAAGATCGGTCCCAACTGGCGACACGGTCCGCACCAAGGCGCCCATAGATCTACCACGACGGGATGCGCCTTGGAAGCCTCTAAGACTCTTTCTTGGAAATCTTGGTCAGTTACATCTATCATCTCTAACAAACACTCACTTTATGAACGGCACTTAGTCTATGCAAAACGAATTCGGTATTGATATTCAACAAACCTCGGAGTGGATTTCTTCCAGGTATGAGCACTTGAAAGCTCCTTATGAATTCAATCTAATCTCGGGAGGGCGATCCAATCTGACCTTTGAGGTAACAGACTCTCTTGGGCATAAAGTCTGCCTGCGCCGTCCCCCAGTTTCCCATGTGCTGCCAACCGCTCACGATATGGCCCGAGAATTTAAAATTATCAGTTCCCTCAATCAAGTGAACTTTGCTGTTCCCAAAACCATTGGGATCTGTACAGATCTAAATATCACAGGCTCAACCTTCTACCTGATGGAGTTTGTCGAAGGCTATATCTTGCGAGATGTTGAGGCTTTAGCCGATCTCGGGACACCTTTTCGTAGCAAAGCATCACGCTCGTTGATCGAGGCACTATATGCACTACATTCAATTGACCCAGATGCAATCGGATTAGGCGATCTATCCAAAAAGCAAGGCTACATAGAACGACAACTAAAGCGTTGGTTCTCTCAATTTCTAAGTTCACAGGAACTAACTGGGCGGGTCGTGAAAAGCGTAGAGCAGGCATACCATTATCTGAGTTCCAATGTTCCTGCTCAAACCCGTACCTCTATAGTCCACGGGGATTATCGTCTCGACAATTGTGTACTTGATTTTCAAGGAAATCTCTTGGCAGTTTTGGACTGGGAACTTTGTACTCTCGGTGATCCTATGGCCGACCTTGGTCTTTTGATGGTCTACTGGGCAGAGGAGGGAGACCCAATCACAGCACTCGAATCGGCCCCGACCGCAGAAGGGGGGTTCATGAGTCGGCAAGAAATGGCTAATATTTATAGTTCGCTGGGCGATATAGATATTGAGAAACTTGACTACTATGTAGCTTTTGGATATTGGAAACTAGCTTGTATTCTAGAAGGAGTATTTTCAAGATATGCCCTTGGAGCTGGAGCCGGAGATCAAAGGGACTATCGAATTTATGGAGAACAAGTCGATATTTTGGCTAATAGAGCTCTGGAAATAATTAGTGGGAAGTCTTTATAGCGAATAGAATTGAGATTTGATTAGCTCAACTACTACCAAAGGGTAATTACCTAGTGGTGATTGGAGCTAAAGTGTGAGAAAATATAATTTATGCCACCACTTTATTGGGTTCATAGAAACACTAAGCCCAGTGAACCCGTACTTGTCGTCTGTATGGATGGCTGGATTGACTCTGGATACGCTGCTCAAATGGCGCTGCGAACAGTGCTTGGACAGTTACCTAATGAGGTTATCGTCAGTTTTGATACTGACGATTTTCTCGATCATCGTTCTCGAAGGCCAACCTTGCAAATAACTGACGGCGTGAATATGTCTATTGAATGGCCTCAGATCGAATTGCGCCTTGCGCGGACCAATAATGGAAATGACATCGCTTTCTTAGTTGGGCCAGAACCTGATTTCCGCTGGAATGCCTTCACTGAAGCGGTGGGTGACTTGGCAACAGATATGGGAACTCGCATGGTTGTGGGTCTTGGTGCATTTCCGGCCCCAGCTCCTCATACCAGACCGGTAAAGCTTACATGTACCGCAACTTCAGCTTCACTTGCCGATCAAGTTGGGTATCTTACCGGAACAATCGAAGTTCCAGCTGGGATTGAATCAGTGCTAGAGAGAACTTTTGATGCCAGGGGAATTCCGGCAATAGGCCTATGGGCGCGTGTTCCACACTACGTTGCAGCAATGAGCTATCCGCCTGCCAGTGCTGCCCTGGTAGATGGGTTATCCAAACTCACTGGAATAGCACTTAGTTCTCAGGAGCTTCACGACCAGGCCGAAGAAACGCGTAACAAGATCGATAACCTTATATCGCAAAGCGAAGAGCACAAAGAGATGGTCCGGATGCTTGAGCTTCATGTAGACACCGAGCAAGACCGCTTTCAAGAAAATGCTGACTTCCAGTTTGGCAACCTTCCAACTGGAGATGAGATTGCCGCCGAACTTGAAAGCTTTCTCAAGAAGCGATCTAAGCTGACCGACGAATAACTTTCGATTGTCCAAAGTCGCTGGACGCGTAAGATTAGAATGGTTGTGGCGACTCGGGGCACTACTTTGCGGTGGCCTTTCTGTTTTTGCCTTCCCGGCCCCAGCTCTATGGTGGTGGGCATTTTTCTCGCTCGTGCCTGCGACTTTGGTGATAGGGCGGGCACCTACTCGTAGAACTGGGATCATTCGAGGATGGTGGGCCGCAGCTGGCTATGCGATGACGGCAATCTATTGGACTATACCCAATATTGGGCCGGCACTTTTGCTTGTGGCTTTTGCTCTCGGAGCGTTATATATCTTATGGGGATGGTTGGTATGGGAATTTCTTAGCAAACCTCTCACCGTGATGCGCACCATAGAGGCATTCATTGTAATCCCTTGCGCTTGGCTTACAGCCGAGTTGGCCAGATCCTGGTCCAGCCTTGGGGGCCCTTGGGCTCTACTTGGGGTAAGCCAATTCAATGATCGAAACTTTCTATCCATGGCTTCCTTTGGAGGAGTTTGGCTTGTTAGTCTGGCACTGGTTGGTATCAATAGCGCGATTGCAATTTCTCTAACGCACCAATCAAATCGATCTGCTCGAATTGTTGCACTTGGATTGGCGGTAGCTGTAGCTGTCTTTGGTTTTAGCTTTGGGATTATTCGTGGCGACCCTAAGCCCAACGGATGGTTCAAGGTCGCAATGGTCCAACCAGGCCCCGGTCTCGGACCAGCAGCCCGTTTTAGGGCTGAGATCAAGGAAAGCGCTTCAGTGGCCAAGTACCATCCGCAACTGATCGTCTGGGGAGAGTCAAGTGTTAGCTATGACTTGGCTAGTGACAAGGCCCGCCTAGATCAACTAAAAGCGCTTAGTCTCCAAATGAAAGCCGACATCTTGGTAAACGAAGATGCTTACATGGTTAGCAAGGTAGGTACCTACAAGACTAAAGCTGGTATTTACAAGACTGCTGCCCTAATCAATTCCAGCGGTATTATCTCGACCTACGAGAAGATGCGTTTGGTACCTTTTGGAGAGTATATTCCTTTTCGAGATGAGCTGGGATGGCTTTCAGATATCTCCAAGGCCGCTGGCGTCAATAGGAAGCGCGGTAAATCTCTGAAAGTTATGGAGTTGGGAGTGGGACTGCCTCCAATTGGTCCTCTGATCTGCTTCGAAGAGACCTTTCCTGATATGTCTCGCAAACTAGCCGGACTCGATGCCCAAATTCTCATCTATCAAACTTCTGATTCAACTTTTCAACAAAGTTGGGAACCCGCCCAACAGGCTAGCTTGGCGGCAGTACGAGCAGTTGAAGATGAAAGACCCGCTATAAACGTAGCTCTTACCGGCATCACTTCGGCATTCGACGCCGGTGGCAAACAACTGGCTTGGTATCAAACCAACAAGCGAGGGGCATTTGTTGTAAACCTACCCTTGACCTATCCGACTGATTTCTTTGTACGTTGGGGCTATTGGGTGCCTTATGGTGCAGTTATCGTCTTGCTAATCGCTGGCATTGTTGGTCTTGTTGGCCTTAGAAAATCTGGGAAGTACAAACCTATACCAAAGCTTCTCAAAATCAAGACCTAAGAACCACGCGATGACAACAATGCAAATTGCCGTGCAATCAATAATAACAATCGTTTGGGGATGTATAGCATTACCATATGGCTCAGCCAAGGCTTTCATGTGATAGGCCAATCCCTGTGCCCCAGCGCTTAGATCCCACAAGAACAGCCCTACTAGAGATGCAAACAGATAGTCTCGCTCCCATACCCATAAATTTGCCCCTATCCAGGTAAATCCAAAAAGGCCCCACAGAAAGCCAATGTGGGTTGGGTTGGGCAGGATTTCGGATAACGGGAAAAATAGCATTCCAACTAGGCATAGCAAGGCGCAAAGCGGTTGAAACCCCCGGTCTCGAAATGGTAAGCAAGCAAGAACAAGAAATACCATGGCGGGGATTAGAAATAGCAACGTTGAAGCGTTATGCCAATTAGAGCCGAACATCACAACCACCAAATGTGCAGTTGCATTCTTGGCAACGCCATGGAAATGTGCCGTAAAGGGCAAGATCTCGGTGCAGGCAAAAAAGGCAATTAGCGATATGCCACCTATTCCCGCCAGCGCCCTGGAACCACCAGATACTTGGGGACGCTCTATTGGCCGAGGTTCAATCCATTTGCTCATCTACACAACGACAATTTTCAAATCAGTGCCTAGTCTTCGAGTGCACACAACGTTGCCCATTGATCCAGCGTCATTTGCGACGCCCCCATTACAAGTAGACGTTCTGCTCCTCTGATAGGAAAATCGTCCAGGAGCATTGACAGAGGAACCGGCACAGTACCCAGCAAGGTCGTAACCAGTTCGATGACAGATTCAAAAACGACTACCAGAACTCCGAGTTGGGAGCTTCGTTTAGATAAGGCCCGTCGATCTAGCAATGAATACTGCCCGAGAGCAACGATATGGGCGCGCCTGATATCAGCTCTCTGACAAGCGGAGGCAAAGATTCTCGCATCTGTAGCCGATACTTCTTTTGCACGCACTTCCACTGCTACCAGAATCTTCTCGCCATCAAGTACTCGTATATCGCCAGGGCCATGTCGGGACGGGTCATTGAGACCTCGTGAATCGACATGTTCTCGACCGTACGCTAAGTCATATATTGCTGCGACAACGGCTTGACTTCGGAGGGGACGATCATCGCCGTCGGACAAGAACGATTCGCATATTTGAACTGCACTCGTCAGCGTGAGGGCAGTCCCACTCAAATCAGGGAGTATCGCAGACACCGCAGCGAAGCGCTGCCTAAGAAAAGCTGCGAGGCCAGCAAGTGCTTCCGATGACGCCTGAGGTTCAGTCAGTGAGTTCAGGTATGCGAGCCGCTCGAGTGCAAAATCGAAAAATGGACGAGCACTCGCATTGATTCTTTGGATCTCTGTCCAATGGTTGTAGCGAAAAAATGGCTGGTTATTTAGCGGTTCTGGACCTCGAGCCATAAGGTCAAATGGGTTTTCGTCATCGTGAGACGCTGGAACTAGAACTTGATGCCCAACCGTTCTGAGAGAAAATGCAGAACTGGAATGGTTCTCCTTGATCGCAAGAGCATCTACTCGTGGATAGGTTGCTTTTGCGAGCAGTGCGGTGGCGTATGCTGGCACTATCGTTTTCGTCGGACTATCTGTGACAACCTGAGCCGCGTTCATCCACTCGTCTGGAATGGCACGGTCTTGATCCAACGCCCACGCTCGCGCCTCTCCGAGCTTCTCGTGCAACTCGGTCACACGCATAGTTACTCCCACGGCCCGCGTTCTTCTATACAGGGCAATCCTCGGTGAGATCCCCCCGTCCTGCCACAACCCTGAGGCGAAGCTAAAGCCTTAGGAAAACTACGAGACAGTTGGAACTGGCTTTGCAACATTATCTAGAAAAACTCCCATTAATTGATCCCGAACTGCCTCTCCAACTATCTTCCCAATTAGGGGTGGAACGGCGTTTCCGATTTGAACTTGGATTTCTCGACGAGTTCCTGCAAACTCGTACTCATCAGGGAATGTATGAAGCCGCTTCAGCTCAGGAACTCGAAGGCGTCGATTTTGCCAATGAAAGGGTCCAACATACGGACCAGGCTGTGCTTGCAATGTTGGAGAAGGACGTTTGGGATCAAGTTTGAGAAGGAAAGTCCAATATCGAGATCGCCATTGGAAGAGAGGCTCTGGGTGTCCCTCATGGTCTGTGTAAAACAAGTAATTTCCCCCCGGTGGGATTGCAGGTAGGAGATACCCATATTTTCCATTCACTTCTTCGCCTGGTTCGGCCTTAGTACGTAGGCCTTTGAATGCTTGTCGGGTCGTAACATGAGGAAGAAGTGCCGAGACGTTCGCCGGGGGCTTCCGTCGCTCATGTTCTCCCCAGTGTGTAGGAAGTGGATGACCGAGTGGATTTCCGTTCCGTGATCCCAATAGGAATAGGCGCTGGCGATTCTGAGGTACTCCATAGTCTGCCGAATTTAGGACTTCATAGGAAAATGAATAGCCCAGATGTGTGATTCCAGAGCGTAACTTTTCGAGGAATGGAGCCGACTGATTACGATAAGCGAGTCCGAAGACATTTTCCATCATGAATGCAGCGGGACGCATCGCATCGAGAAAGCGAAGGTAATCATCAAGGAGACTTGCTTGCGGATCATTCCCAAGTCGTTTGTACTCAAGGTGAAAACCAGACTTTGAGAACGCGACGCACGGTGGTCCACCAACCAACAGGTCAATCTCTCCTCGAACTACTCCTATTTCATCCATTACTTGGTGAGGATCAAGCTTCGTGATGTCCAATGGGCGAACTTCTTGCAGGCTCGGAAACCACGATCGTCGATTTCGATTGAGTGTTTCAACGGCGACGGAGTCGTGCTCGACTGCGTAACAAATGGAATAGCCAGCCTCTTCAATCCCAAGATCAAGACCGCCAGCACCCGCAAAGAGACTTACAGCGCGAAGAGCTTTTGACTTTGTCGGGCTAATTTCTCCGTCACCCTGACATCTTCCATTCTTCATTTGCCAGTGTCTCCGTTCACCACAATTTTCGATGTTCATTCCAGCACAGACGTATGATATGGCGTCGGACCTGCGAGCAAGTCCCTTGCCAGTAGCTCTTGGACGTATGGTTGATGGTGGTCACAAGTCACATTCTATTTGTTTGCCAACACCGGATGGTGGCAATCCGTACGGATGTCGCGACCAGCTCACTAGACCGAAAATAGCACACAGGCAAGAAATTGGGTTAGCTTTAGGATATGTATGTAGACGGAGGAATTGGATTCAACCCTGACCCAGCTCAGATTGGAAAAATAGCAAAAAATATCGAATTAGCAGGTTATGACGGAGTATGGTCACCCGAAACTGGACATGACCCATTTTTCCCTTTAGCTATCGCGGCTGAACACACTGAGAACATGATGCTTGGTACTGGGATTGCTGTTGCTTTTGCTCGTAGCCCGATGAATCTTGCGTCAGTTGCAAATGATATTCAACTTATGTCCAAGGGACGACTCATGCTTGGCCTCGGATCGCAAATCAAGGCCCATATCGAAAAGCGGTTCTCCATGCCTTGGTCTCATCCAGCTCCACGAATGCGCGAATTTATCCTCGCAATGCGAGCTATCTGGGATAGCTGGCATAATGGTACTAAACTGGAATTTCGAGGAGAGTTCTATACTCACACTCTTATGACACCCTTCTTCTCTGCGGGTCCAAATCCATACGGACCACCGAAAGTTCTATTAGCAGCCGTTGGAGAGTTGATGACTCAAGTTGCTGGTGAAGTAGCCGATGGACTTCTCGTTCATGGTTTTACAACTGAACGCTATCTCAAGCAAATCACAATGCCAGCCGTAGAGGCAGGCCTCAAGGCTTCTGGCAAGTCACGAGATGACTTTATTATTTCATATCCAGCTTTTGTCGCTACTGGAGAAAATGAAGGCGAGATCATGGCAGCTACCCAAATGGTCAAGAGCCAGATCGCCTTTTATGGGTCAACGCCAGCCTACAAAGGAGTACTAGAGCTTCACGGCTGGGGAGATTTGCAAAAAGACCTCAATATACTTTCCAAACAAGGTGAATGGGTCAAGATGGGCGAGCTAATTGACCAAGATATCTTGGAAGCCTTCGCAATTGTGTGCGAACCCGATCAAATTGCTAAAAGCCTACTTGAAAGGTTTGGCGGAGTGGTTGATCGTATTAGCTTCTATGCTCCCTACAACATTGACTCCGAAATTTGGAACAATACTGTAGCTCAACTAAAGGCCGCTAAGTAACCCATATTTAAGCATCATCTTCTACTTGCACTAACAATTATTCTAGTTTAGACTAGAAATATAGTAACAGGCCAAGTTGACCTACAAGTTGGAGGTGTCCATTATGACCAAGCAAGTAAGTAGCGCATTTGATGCAATGATTGGGCACCACAAAGCCTTAGTCCAAGGCGTGAACTCAAGAGTAGAAAATATCACTCTAGAGAAAAAAGATGGTAAAGATGCAGGGAGGTCCATTGGTGACTTTGCTGCCTACTTTCGAGCTGAAATAATCCCCCACGCCTATGCCGAAGAGGAAGTAATTTATGCTCGGGCACTTATTTATCCCGATCTGACCCAGCTTATTGCACAGATGAAAGCAGAGCACGAGGTCTTGATTGCTCACGTAACTACTTTAGAATCACTATCTGCCAGTGATATAACTAGCGATAGCGTTCAAGAGATTGCAAGTCTTTTTGAAAACCACGTTGCCAAGGAGAATGAGTTGATTCTTCCTAGGCTCGACAGCGATGCAGAAGTTGGGCTTGCCGAGTTGCTGGATAACATGCATAAAGTATTAGAGCGGCTGAGTGCAAATGAGCAAGTGTTAGATGCTACGCAAATTGCTCCGCGTGAGCGTCACGAAAAGATCTTTGAAACTTTTGGAGGCCTTGCTCCTGGACAGGGATTTGTACTTCAAAATGATCATGATCCCAAACCGCTTCGTTATCAATTCGAAGCTGAACTTCCCGGACAGTTCACCTGGGACCCCATAGAAGCTGGGCCAGAGAGATGGCGAATAAGAATCTGTCGCAGTGCATAGTAGACCAACTCCAGCAGAGAACGGCGCTTTAGAGAACGGAACATTAGAAGGCAAGGCCTGGGATGCTTTACGTACTGTGTTTGATCCGGAGCTTGGTATTGACGTTGTGTCGTTGGGGTTAGTTTACTCAGTAAATGCAACCGATGACGCAATTATAGTTGAGATGACTTTGACAACCATAGGGTGCCCCGCGGCAGAAAGCCTTCCGTTGATGGCAAAAGCAGCTGTTCGAGATGGGGTTGGTGGTGATCTCCAAGTTGAGGTAAACCTAGTGTGGGAGCCACCGTGGGATCCTTCAATGATTAATGCGGATAGATAAAAATGATATGCCTATGAAAGCGCCAGGGGCCGACATGGTAAATTTATCTCCATGAGAGCACCCCAGGTGGAGATCGTGCGTGTTTATGATCACCTTGTACCTGCCAAGAACGAATATCGAGTACTGATAGATAGACTTTGGCCTCGTGGCATTCGGAAAGAAGCCCTTAGTTTTGATAGGTGGGCCAAAGACATTGCACCAACACCTGAACTTCGTAAGTTCTATAGCCATGAATTAGAGCGCTTTGAATTGTTCAAAGATAGATATCTTTCAGAACTAAGCTCCTTGCCTGCAAAGGCCGAAGTCGAGCTATTGATCGACAAGGCGAGGAAGGAAAGATTGATCCTCCTTACAGCCAGCAAAGATATTCCACACTCAAGTGCGTGGGTTCTTCACCAAGCCCTAGTCGACCAATTGCACAAATGAATTCGAAGAAGACAAACGCAACTGGAATGCCTGCCGGAGTTCCACCTCCTTGGCTACCCTTGAGCTTTTTTGCTCTTGGGTGTGCAGGAATGATTGGATGTGGAGTTGCACTAGTTAACGCCCATAGTGCTGTCGTTACCGACCCCACCCAAGACGGGGTTGTTTGCGCCGCACACTTGGCCATGTTGGCAACACTTTCAATGGGGGTTTTGGGGGCAATGCACCAGTTTGTTCCCGTTGTAACCGGCAAAGCTCTTAGATCTCTAGTGCTTTCTAAAATCACATTGCTTACATGGCTTGGAGCTTCGTGGCTCTTACCACTTGGCATTGGAACTGAGCATCCTTTAGTCGTCGAGTGCGGCGGCGCACTTGCAAGTGTCGCAATTGTTTGCCTTGTCGTCAATTTGATACCACCGCTTTCGGTCAGAGGCAAGGGTGTCCCGGTAACCGGACTTAGACTCTCAGTAAGCGCTTTTATCGTAACAGCATGCTTTGGTGTTTTGTACGTTGGTGATCGTAAGGCTAACTGGTTTACGCTTTCAGGACACATTGTGCTCGCCCACGCGCTAATTGGTCTTTTCGGCTGGCTAGGGCTTACCTATGTAGCTGTGGCCGAGAAACTTTGGCCCATGTTTTTCTTGGCCCATAACGAGAAGAAAACTCAGCTAGTCCGGCTAGGGATTTGGGCAATTGCTATTGGTCTGGCTTTATTAGCTCCGGGTCTGCTTATTGGTCAACAAATTCTGGCTTGGGCTGGGAGTGTCTTGATAGTCATTGGACTTAGCACCCATCTACATTCTTTGTCAGTACATATTCGAGGTAGAAATAGAAGGGTTGATCTTTACGCAGTTTCTGTAATTACTTCAGCACTGTGGCTAGTTGTGGGGATTGGGTTTGCACTCAGTGCATATCTAACAATAGACAAGAACCACCATCTTGGAGTTGCACTTGTCGGCGCATCGATAAGCGCCTTCGCTGGATGGTTACTCGAAGCTTTAGTCGGACACGTTCAAAAAGTTGTTCCGTTTATTGTGTGGTCGGCAATGCGCCAAAGGGGAATCGAAAAAGTTCCTTCTGGCAAACAACTGCTTTTTGCAGACCTTTATAATCATCGCGTAGCATCAATTACTTTCTTGACTATCACGATTGCAATTGCTTCCATTTGCTGCGGTTTTGCCTTTTCCGACACCCCAGCAGTTATTATTAGTGGAGCTTTACTTATCGTGTCAGGACTACTTCTTGCTGCTAATTTTACATTTACACCATTGAAGCTTATACACCTAAGCCGCTCAGTCACCCCTCGTCGAACTATCCAGCTAATCGCTCCACCTGATTGAGCATATCTTTCTTTAGGTCAGCTTTTTGGGTGCAATTTCGCGCACAAGTCTATTAACCTGGGCTTTGAATTACGTCCCAAAGCGTTCGAGTACCTATATGGAGAGGATTCAAGATTGAAATACCGTTGTAATTCATATTGGCCTCACCATTATAGAAAACTATGCCATTTTCGACCTCTCCGATTCCGAGACCTTGGAACATATTGATTGTCCGAACAAAGTCCTTCGAAAACGTGGCAGAGGACTTAACCTCAATTGGAATCCATTTGCCTGCGATTTGGGCAACCAGATCAATCTCATTTCCACCGGAGTCTCGAAAAAAATAGAGGTCCGGCCTGGCCCCTTTATTGTATGCTCCTTTGAGAAGCTCTGTGAGGATGAGGTTTTCATATAGGCTCCCCCGCAGTGGATGAGTTCTCAATTGATCAGATGTGTGAATCCCCAACAAGAAAGCTGCTAATCCTACGTCGGTAAAGTAAACCTTCGATGATTTAATAAGCCTTTTTCGTATATTGGCATGCCATGGGCGGAGTTCGTAGACCACATAGGTTGCTTTGAGAACAGAAAACCAGTTCCTAAGAGCAGTTGCAGAAATTCCTATATCGTTGGAAATCGACTCAAAGTTCAGCAGCTGACCAACTCTAGCGGCAAGCAAAGTGACGAACCTTTGGAACTGAAGAGTGTTTCTGACATTGATCATCAAACGAACATCTCGCTCAATGTAGGTTTGTACGTATGAATTATAAAACCTATCTGGCCTCACTCTTTCTTCGTATACCCTCGGGAATGAACCTTTGATAATCAGCTCGAAAGCATTTTGGATTGACTCGTATTGATTAATTTCTTGGAAGGAATACGGCATCAATTCCAAGATAGATGTCCGCCCCGCTAGAGATTGTGAAACGGTGTCTCTTAAAATCGGCTGGTTAGATCCCGTAAGGATATATCGACCGTTGCCTCGCTTTGAATCGATGAGCCCTTGAAGATATGAAGCGATATCGGGAACTCTTTGGATCTCATCGATAATGCCACCGTCACCTAGTTCGGAGAGCAGTCCTCGAGGGTCATCATTGGCCCTGAGGTTGGTATCAGGATCCTCCAAGGAAATATATCGGTAATTCGGGAATGCATATCTTGCAAGTGTTGTCTTACCTGACTGGCGAGGCCCAAGAATAGTGACTGCAGGAAATTCGGCTGCTGATTCTCTCAGTTCCTGGGTTATTTCTCGAATAATCATACTAATACAGTAGCATATTGTTTTGTAAATCCGAACTTGATATTCGGATTTACAAGGTTCTATTGAGTGACCTTTGAGCTGACCTAGGAAATTGCAGGTAAGCCCACTCGTATTGATCGGTAATAGTCGAAAACTAGCAAAGTTGACCCACCGATAGGTTATAAGAGCCAGGTACTATGCTTACGCTTGGCTTGAGGTATTTTACCTAAGGTATAATACCAACTACATAATACTAGTGGTATAATACTGGCAATGTACCGCAGCGGCAATCCCTATCAGTATGGATCCCCAGTTTCTGGACCACATTTTGCTGGACGCAAGGAAGAACTCTCAACACTAACCAAGCGATTGAACGATTCGATCAATATCTCTCTCATATCGCCACGACGCTATGGCAAGACATCGCTGCTTGAGGCGGCAGCTGGGAGAATTCAAGCACGCCCCCGCTCTGGAGCAGTCGTTTCGGTGTCAGTTCTCAAGACACCTAGCTTGGCTGACTTTTCCAGCGCACTAGTCACCAGTGCTTACCGAGTTCCGGGTGGCTGGAGACGCAGCCGAGATGGGATATCCGATTTCTTGCGTCGATTCCGAATTACCCCATCAATCTCCTTAGGTCTCGACAATCGTCCCACCTTTAGCTTTAGCCCACATCTCTCTAATCTAGACTATCTTCGTTCGATAGAAGAGGTATATTCACTTCTCAATCGGATAGCTAACGATAGGCCAGCTGTATTAATTCTCGATGAATTCCAAGAGATAACTTCTATCGGAGTAAATATGGCAAACTTTTTCAAGTCGATGTCCGATACTTATCCATTGGTTTCTCTTGCGATAGCAGGGTCGAACCGTCACATGATGAAAAACTTGCTCCTCACTCATAGCTCACCACTATACGGAATGACCGAAACGATGTTTCTTGAACCACTACCAGAAACTACAATGATTGAGTACTTACGAGCGAGAGCTGAAAGTTCCGAAAAACCTATTAGCGAAGCGGCAGCAAGGCTTATACTCTCACTCAGCAACCCCGTGCCGAATGACATTCAGCGCTTGGCCTATGAATCGTGGGCATTAGGGGATCATACAATTGGAACCGATACAGTTCTCAGTGGTATGGAAAATGCAATCTCCCATCAATCGAATAACTACGCTAGCGTATTCAGCCGCCTGACAAATAATCAGCGAAAAGTGTTGCTTGCATTGGCACAAGGCGCGGAACGTAATCCATTTAGCTCGGCATTTGTATCGCGAGCAGCTGTAGCCAATGCATCGTCAGTAAAAAAGGCGTTGACCGCTCTCGAATCGGCAGACCTAATCGTCGAAAGAGCGGGCGAGTGGAGTGTCGACGACCCTTTTTTCAAACAATGGATTTTGCGGTCATGAATCAGCGAGTTACCTGTTTAGTTGTTCCTTATCCTATCCCGAGGAGTTTTCGCAGACGAGGTGGGTACTGCATGATCAGTTCTTCATCTTCTTCATCGCTATCACGTTCGTAGCTAACATCAAAATAGCGACAGCCTCTTAGAAATTTCGGCGAGCTGAAACTAACACCATGATATGCTCTAGGTATGAAGGAGAAGAATTCGATCCGTACTTATACTGCCCGACTATGGACGAGTGACGAGGATGCCCGAGCCCTCTGGAACCACCATGTGGGTGTGAACAGGGCCAAGGGAATCTTCCTTGATGCGTTTCTGACGATCCGAGCCTCAGTATCGCCGGGCGACCTTGCAAATATTGGAGATGATCGGCGGGCGCTTGCCCGGTCACTACTTTGCGCGTACTGGTTGTCTCCCGAACGGGGAGAAAAGGTCACAGCGTGCCCGTATCTCATCGACCCGGATGAGCGGCAGAATCGTTTTCGGGAACATCTGTCGGGTTGCGGATTGTCTAATCCGGAAATCGATGAGTGGGTGGTCGACGCCAAGACAGCGGTCGAATGTGCTCTGGGGGAGGGAACTGCCATCATCGACAGGAGACAGGGGTGGCTTGACTTCGCTCAGGAATGCAAGATCGGAACCGATTCCCTTGAACCCCTTGAAGACATGCTGGGCGGCATGTTGAAGGCGGTCGAGCCGCATGGCACACAGCTAGCATCCAGCATTATCAGCATTCTCTTTGCACCCGGGGAAAGTGAAGACGACGAAACTGATGCGTCCCTCGTCCAGAACAGCCTCAACGCTCCGGCACGAGATTGGGTGTCAAACCGGTATGGCGCCGGCAAAGGAACCGACTGGGCAGGCGTCGCGAAGAAGGAAGATGCGCTAACATCGGTCGTTATCAAAGCCGGAGCCAACATTGCGGGGCTGTTTGCTTCAATGGCTGGTGCACTGGAACCTGTTTCATCCGGGGGCGATCCCATCAAGATCGTTCTCGAATCCAGGAAGAAGCCGGGTCGGAAAGATAAGTTGACGCTGCGTTTGGAGCGAATGGCGGAGAGCTGTAAGTTGGATCCCTCAGCGTCGATCTCCGATGACGACGCAGACAAGCTCAGCAAGCTTTTGGGTGATGTCGAGGGAACCAGACTGAAGATCGGGAAGAAGGGCACCCGTCCCTGGTCGGAGGCAATACGCCTCCGGATCGAAAAGGCCAATTTCATCGGCAATTGGCGTGACATCGGAGTCGACGGGCAGTGTGAAATTGTCGTGGGCGCCGCCGCCGCTGTCATCCCACAAACGACCAATATTCGCAAGCGAGTAGACGAACTACTGAAACTCGACGACGACATCAAAGTGGGGCGTGATGAATTAGCAGATGGTCCACTCAAGACTTTGGAGGAGTACGAACGTGAACGTGCGGAGGAAAGTGGCGGTCCTTACCGGATCCGGCGTAAGGCGACGAGGAACAGTGCCGACGTCATATCGGAATGGAAAGGTCTCGCTACGGCAGAAGACAGATTGGTGGCGGTAAGTGAACTTCAAGCGGACTCAGCCATTACAGGTCGTGCATTCGGGGACCATGCGCTTTTCAAGTGGATCGCCGGTCATGTGGACGATCTGGGCGGACTCGATGGGCTTGGCAAATTGCTCGGTAATTACGCGGAGCTGGTGGATAAGGAGGAACGCCAGCAACGGCTCAAGCTTCCTGCCATCTGCCACCCCGATCCCGCTCAGCACCCGCTGTGGGTCAGGTTCGGAACGAATGTGTGGCCAGCGAAATGGAATGTACAAGGTGTCCCTGGGCGCGTGACCTTTAACAAGGTGTGGGATGGTGCGTCCCTTCGCAGAGTCACAGGTCGCATGGTGTCGGCCCGCATGCGAAAGGACCGCGGGGACTACCCTGGTCGTCCGCGCGCGGCAAGACGTGATCGACTGGGGCGGTTGGCGGTTGGCGGTTCGGATGTCGCCTCTGTCGCTGCAAAGCAAGATTGGACAAGTGCCCAGCTCTATTGCGAACGCGGAAGCGATCCGGGGAGGGACTCGCTGCCGAGGTGGCACGTCTCCCTTTCGTTGAGACTGAAACCTGCCGGACCTGCCATCACCTGGCGGGAGAAGAAGGGGTTGATACCGGTACGAAACCTCAAGGGTAGGTGGCCGAAGGAAGATGATCTTGCGCCCGGTTGGCGGGTATTGGGAATAGACTTGGGTATCCGGGCAGAAGCTAGCTATGCGGTACTCCACGTCTGCGACGAGAACGAAGTAGTTGCTGTATGCAAAAAGGACAGCCAGCCACAACCCGACGCAGGAACCATTTCGGTCGAAATTGGTGGTCCGGACGGGTCATCATGTGTGTACAGGCGCATCGAGGGGACAGATTTGTGGGCACGGAGAGACGGGAGTTCTTCGGGGAACGTGGTGGTCGGCCAGCGTTCATATCATCCGTCGTTATCGGAGAAACTGCTTGCTCAGAGGGTCGCAGGGTGTGTGGGTGAAGACTATCGGCCTCAGACAACGCAAAAAGAGCTGGCGCACCAAGTGCTCAAGAATTTCAAGCGTTGGATGTTACTGCATGGATTCCTGGCACGAGTTGCCGCGTCGCTTGGATCTCATGATGACGCCTTGCCGATCAAGCGATTGTATGACCGATGGAAGAGAATTGCCGAGGAAAACCAGACTCACCGGGTCAGCGGTCTGTGGAACGAGTCGTGCTCGGGCGTCGCGGTAGACGCTAATGGCAACGTCACGGATATTCGCATGTGGTTGGCGGCAATGGAGAAGAACCGGACAGGTCTAGCGGATAAGGCGGCAACCTTATGGACCGAAGAGGATGAGATTCTCCGGAGTGTATGGCGAGGGGTCCGGACAATGGTGATCGGCGGGCTTCTCGCCGAGAGCCCAGCACGGAGACTCGGCTTCGATGGTCCGGTCCAGTTCCGGGGCGTACGGTGGCTTTCTCCGCTCGACCGCCTCAATCTACTTTACGACCTCTATCGCAATAGCGCTCGCGTGTTTGCCCGCCCGACTCCTGACGGGCCGCGGGGAACGGAACTCCCTGATGGCTTCGGAGCGGAAATACTCGAACTCAGAAAAGCAATACGAGACGATTGCTCCAAGCAGATCGCGTCGGCGATTGTCCGAACTGCTCTCGTGAACCGGTGTCACGGTATCGCCTTTGAGGACTTGAGTAAGTATCGAACTGATGAGAAGCGAGGCCATGTAGAGAACCGCAAAGTAAGCTTGTGGGGCAAGGCAGATACCGGAAAGTATTTGAACGAGCTATGTGAGTTGCACGGACTTGCGCTCAAATCCGTTAATCCGTTCGGGACGAGCCAGGAATCGTTCGCGCTCAAAGAGCGCGGAGTGCGAGTCCATCTGACGCCTGCGGCAGATCTGACCGGCAAGAATAAATTTGCTGAGCAATGGTCAAAGAAGATCGAGACTGCCCGGCGAGCTGAGACCAAGGCTAAGAAGGATGGCGGGGAACTCTGGCCGCTGCACCAAGCAGTCTTGGATGTTGACAGCGCGATTAATAGCGGGAAACCACCGACTCCGGGCAATGATTGCAACGTACCGGTACCAGACCGTGGAGGAACCCACCTGGCATTCCCGATCGATGCGCATCCCTCTGAGTGGCGATTGGAAGATGCCGACCAGAACGCCGCGGCCAATATTGCTCTAAGAGCTCTGACGCCTTACGCCCAAAAGACTTCCGAAGGGTCCGCTCCCTCGTCGAAACCCAAGAACAGGCAGGCCAAGGCTCAGAAGGCACTTCGCTCGCGACTCCCGAAGTAAATGCCCGGAGTTGTTGACCACGGCACTGCATCGTGTTAGACTAGGGCTAGCTAGCACTTAGGTGGCAGCGAGGCTCGGAGTAGCGGTGCCGTGAAAGGCGACCCTGCAAAAGTAGGGCATCCGAGTGCATTTCTTGTAGAGTCACGCTCTTTGCGAGGGCTGATTTGACTGTCAGATCTCGGTTAGCGCTCGCACGGGGGAATCTCCTGATAGATTACAGATCCGATCGCCAGAATGCGTTGTAATCAAATCTGGTAGAATCAGCAGAAGGATACCGCTCGAACTCGTTCCGGTTATCCCTTGTAAAGTGTACCTAATTTCGATAGGTGTCGCGGTATCGATGATGGATAAAAGAAATGTCCGCACGCCAAGATGCTGCCCTCACGCATGATCGGCGGGTCGCGGTATCGATGATGGATAAAAGAAATGTCCGCAAGCGCACCAAGTTCGATTAGCAATCCTGCCACATGTCGCGGTATCGATGATGGATAAAAGAAATGTCCGCTCATCCCTAAGCGCTCTACCATATACGACATGTGCCGTCGCGGTATCGATGATGGATAAAAGAAATGTCCGCAAGAGCGTTTCTAGCAGGCGGCACTCAAGTTGGAGGTCGCGGTATCGATGATGGATAAAAGAAATGTCCGCATGTTCAGGTATGCCATAACTAAGTTGCGCTGTTAGGTCGCGGTATCGATGATGGATAAAAGAAATGTCCGCTTCTTTTATCGCTCGCTCGATCCTTACCGCTACTAGCGTCGCGGTATCGATGATGGATAAAAGAAATGTCCGCCATCGTCGCGGCATCCTGGGATGCCCCTTCCTCAAGTCGCGGTATCGATGATGGATAAAAGAAATGTCCGCCCAAAAACACTCCTCGCAAACGTCACCCATGTCTTCGTCGCGGTATCGATGATGGATAAAAGAAATGTCCGCCGGAACAAGATTTAGCCCAACCGTGGGTAGGGCCGTGTCGCGGTATCGATGATGGATAAAAGAAATGTCCGCCACTCTCCCATTAGTACAAAAACCGAACTGGGATGAGTCGCGGTATCGATGATGGATAAAAGAAATGTCCGCCAGCGACAGGCACAGCCGTCGAACGGGCAGCCGAGGTCGCGGTATCGATGATGGATAAAAGAAATGTCCGCGTAATCGCGTATCTCGATGTATACATCCGTCAACTCGTCGCGGTATCGATGATAGATAAAAGAAATGTCCGCGCTTGAAATACTTGCAGGAGATCTTGAGCATTTTCAAGTCGCGGTATCGATGATGGATAAAAGAAATGTCCGCTATTACGTCGTCAACCGACACATAGGGCAACATCTAGTCGCGGTATCGATGATGGATAAAAGAAATGTCCGCTCCAATTACCCTCTCCCAGCAGATATAAGTCGTCCAGTCGCGGTATCGATGATGGATAAAAGAAATGTCCGCGACACCTCACTAGCCGATCTAAGCTCTACAGCCAAGTCGCGGTATCGATGATGGATAAAAGAAATGTCCGCCAAAACTTCTGCAAACCTACGATCAGTTCTTTTACTCGTCGCGGTATCGATGATGGATAAAAGAAATGTCCGCCAGCGATCTTATCGGCTGCACTGCCAAGTCCCTTTAGTCGCGGTATCGATGATGGATAAAAGAAATGTCCGCAATATTGCTCAAATTACTACCTCCTTGATTGTCTTGTCGCGGTATCGATGATGGATAAAAGAAATGTCCGCAAGATTGGCACCTTCAAGAGTGGCAGCTCGAAGATCGGGTCGCGGTATCGATGATGGATAAAAGAAATGTCCGCCGCATGAGCATGGCGGGCAAGTGTACGCGGCAGATCGCGTCGCGGTATCGATGATGGATAAAAGAAATGTCCGCCTAGATCCAGATCTACCTTGTTAGTATAGATTCCCCGGGTCGCGGTATCGATGATGGATAAAAGAAATGTCCGCTGTTTCTCCTCTTGCCTGCTCTTCAGGCCAGCCACGTCGCGGTATCGATGATGGATAAAAGAAATGTCCGCTCTCACCAGAAGAATTCTGGCACTGGGTGGACTCGAGTCGCGGTATCGATGATGGATAAAAGAAATGTCCGCCAATGTGGATATTACAAGTCCATTAGATGCGCAAGGGTCGCGGTATCGATGATGGATAAAAGAAATGTCCGCACCGGAGGAGACTTCACGGATGCAAACTTCACCAACGCGTCGCGGTATCGATGATGGATAAAAGAAATGTCCGCACACGGAAAGTAGGAGGCACCTATGCAAACAGTACTGTCGCGGTATCGATGATGGATAAAAGAAATGTCCGCATCTATGAATTCCTTATAGTGTCTATACTGAGCCGGGTCGCGGTATCGATGATGGATAAAAGAAATGTCCGCCGCAACGGACCAGCCGTAAACGTCCCGGGCCTCAACCGTCGCGGTATCGATGATGGATAAAAGAAATGTCCGCGCCCTCATAACGTGCGGCCGGTGAGAGGCAGAAATAGTCGCGGTATCGATGATGGATAAAAGAAATGTCCGCCAGAATATATTGTTAGTGTTAACCCCGAAATAGTCGTCGCGGTATCGATGATGGATAAAAGAAATGTCCGCTGTATCCATCGCCACAAACGTGTATTACGGTACTCATGTCGCGGTATCGATGATGGATAAAAGAAATGTCCGCACTCTAATACCTTGGGATAATTTAGCCTCGGCTTGAGCTGGTCGCGGTATCGATGATGGATAAAAGAAATGTCCGCTGATCCATCGTATTCTGGTCCGGTAAGTCCGGCTGAGTCGCGGTATCGATGATGGATAAAAGAAATGTCCGCCGGTTATGACTATTCCACAACTCTTTACCAGGTGATCCAGTAATTCTTTACCACCTAATTTTAGACTACCACAGACCCCGGTTGAAAGCCGATGTTGCGCTCAAGCTTTGATTACCTGGGGTGTTGTCTTGGATATATTTATACCTCCTTTCGATGTCATTGCTGGCTGGGTAAATAGATAATTATGTGCGGTATTTGAGCAAGTTGGATTGGCTCTGATGATTCTTAGTGAAAACTCCTTTACAAACTTCTATAATAAGAGTATGGCAATCATTGAACCTTCGGCCCATACCCTTGAAGAACTCGAATCCGATGTTCGTGGTATGGTCGATCTTGCTCGCCACCAGCCAGTTCGACTATCTATTGAGGGGCAAAGCGGTATTCTTATGGTGCCAGAAGACCAGCTTGATCGCTCGGATGAAATCCTCTATTGGGTTCGTGCTCATCTCCAAGCCACTAAAGCAAGTCGCAAACCTGCAGCCCTCCGAACAGGTGAAGATTTCCCAGGTGCTTCCTGGCTCCAGTATCTTGACGACGAAGATCTTGACACCTTTCTTGAAGAACTACGTCAATCTTTGCTTGAGGCCGTCGATTCAAACCATTTGGATTGCTTACGGCAACTGGTTTCCGACTGGGAAACCACAGCAAATGTACTTAGTGATCCAAACGACAGTGCGACACTTTGCGAGACTTTCGATCCAGATAACTTTATCGAAGTATCCCGACCCGCATAATCTGACATTTGCCGTCTGAACTTAGATGCCTTGTGGTTCCTATCAGCCGTTTGTGCCTGCTCGACGCCCCGGCGGCAAACCAGATCTGGCTCCACAATACCGAGTGTTGGTTCATCAAAAATATTTATCCCTTTGGGACAAGCTTGTTCAACGGATTGGGTTGCAAAGTGCCCAGCGATTTTGGGATCACGTTGCTCAATCGCCTGGTAAGATCCCTTTAGTTGGCAAGGCAAATATACTTCGCGGGAAAGCTGGCAAACCTAAACGAGACGGGTTTTCAAGGACAATTCATTACGAGATCAGTGGCGCAGGGCGAATCGACTACCAATACAGTGATTCCTATCAAACTTCTTCAAATGGCGATCCTCATAGAGTCGTTTTTATCTTTGTTATAAACCTATCAAGCCATTAGATACTCTGTCGCTCTCCGTTATTTGCGGGTCAAACCAGAGATAATTCACAATTTTCTAAACTTATATTATCGTTACCCCTCCATCCTCAGGTAACTCGAGCGATACCCCGAGGAATTCAAATCGATCACTGGACGCTTCCCCCGCTTCCCCTAAATCGACGATAACAACGCTGTCTTCGCGATGGTTTATTACTTCCCCTATATCCCATCGGAAGGCGATCTTTTCCTGAGTTGTTAGGTCGCATACAAAGACCGAGTACTGGACAGAGTATCCATAGGAAACCAATACTTTGTGAACTTGCCTAAGTCTCTTGGGATCATGTATGTCATACGCGATAAGATGACGGCGTCGGTTAGCCATTGGTCTTCAACTCCTAACGGGTTGTGAACGCTGTATAGGCTGGTATCTCGCCAAGTAACGTGGCCCCCAGCAACCGTGCTTGAACTTCAAAAAGCCTCCGATATGTCACACTATAACCGAAGATAGGATGCCGAATTTCCTTTTTAAGTCTTCTTTCAAAAGCACTAAGTACTGCTCTACGACCAGCAGGAGTGAGAGCTACTCCCCCTGCCCGCACAATAAAGTGAGAAGGATGAACCTCGCCGTTATTGATAAGTTGAATAACTACCGAATCGCCCACCAACGGCCGAAACTCCTCTGCAAGATCAAGGGCAAGAGCTGGACGGCCAAATCGCGGACGATGATAAAAACCAAGGTACGGATCGAATCCTACCGCCAAGCTTGTGACAGTCAGTTCCTTGACTAAAAGCGCGTACACGTAGGAGAGAAGACAGTTGACAGCGTCTAAGGGAGGCCGCCGATTTCGTGACTCAAAACAAAAAGGCCCCCCTGGTAATCCTAGATCAGGACGTATCATGGCAGGAAACGACTCGAAGTAAAGACGAGCTGCCGCACCTTCGTAACCAAGTAAGGATTCTATCGGACAGTCGTTGGCAATTGATGCTTCGATCCTGGCCAATGATTCAATTGTGTTAGCGACATCGGTTCTGGAATTACGTCTCAAAAGAGTTCTACAATTTCTAATCTTTCCTCTTACGATAGAACCAGCAATTTCAGAAGAACCTGTATGTGCCCGTGCGACTTGTCGAGCCCGAAGCTCAATATTTTTTGATGGTAGACCCTCGGCTATACCGGCGAACCAACCTCCATAGCTAAACCAACATATCGGCACTTGCCTCGCCATCATCTCACGGATTGCTTGCGAACTAATCTGAATATTGCCGTAAATACATATTTGAGAAACGTCAATTGCTCGGACAGAAACAGTCTCCTTGCCTTCGCATTCAACCGTGACCCGGCCTGAACTCAAGCCAATCTTTGCCCCTTGTTGAACTACGTAAAGCGGAGCTGATGCTGGATCGCTGGGCAACAGCTTACGAATAGGACGCTGACTTCTTTCAGATAGAGCATTTTTCTCATCAGGCAGGCAAATCCCTACCATTGAACAACGAGGGCACTTAGGGCTTGCGATAAGTGGAGGTGGGGCTTGGGCGTTTAATGCAACTTGCCGCAAATCTCCTAACAATTCAAGCGTCCTGGTAATCAATTTTTCTTCAAAAATAACTTCGACCCGTTCGCGTGTAGCGGCATACGAGAGATAACCCGAATTGCAGTTGTAGCCAGCTTCTCGAAGTAATAGGCCTGCAATACACACCTGTACTCGGTCTGGTTCCCACGCTCTTTCTGGCGTTGGAGCAGGTCGTCCCCTTTTCAGATCAACTGGGTGAACTTCATCACCGTTTCCTTCAACTAAATCGATTCTGGCAACCAGGCCCAACTTCGTCGAAGATAAAAGAAGTGACCGTGCCTCCTTCAATTTACCATCCTCAGGTAAAGGAGCAGCACCAGTTTCCACGTCCATTGCCCGATGCTTATAGCTGCCATCAGCGGTATAATCGTTATCAACAAATTGTGAATCAATCCATTCGAGATAAAACAAACGCGGACAGTACGCGAACTCATTCACCATTCGTGCTGGAACTAGCTCAGGCTCGACGCTGATTTGAATATCGTTCTCCAAGGGAGCTTCCATGAGGAGCTATATTTTATAGGTGCTAGTTGAATCTCCCACTTGAACAGTTTTCACCTTTGAATCCATTGCGCACAATCCAATCTTAAGAAACTACGTTCATATAGTCATCGGATACATTTGCAGACCAATTAAGCAATAAACGCCCAATTTTCCAAGTAATTTCGTCCAGCCCATCTGACTAGTTACCTGTTTAGTTGTTCCTTATCCTATCCCGAGGAGTTTTCGCAGACGAGGTGGGTACTGCATGATCAGTTCTTCATCTTCTTCATCGCTATCACGTTCGTAGCTAAGCAAGAGCCGATCCAATGACTCGCGCCGAGTCGGGTCTTGTGCTGCTTGACGTGGAGTGATACCACCAAGGGCTGGAATCTCTTCATCACACCACTTCAGTTCCTGCTCAGCTATGAATTTCTTCATGTATTCACGGAGCTTTGGATCATCAATACGCTCTTGCTTTGGACGATCGCCTTGAGGAAGGTCTGCAAAGTCAAATTCCTTTCTCTCATTTGAAACCAGACGGTATCCTGAAACTTTATTCTCAAGCATCTCAAGCACCCGATCCATACGCTCGACACTATTGGTATCAACTTGAATAGATTCTCCAACAAGGCAAATACTGGCCCGAAGGACCGAATCGCCATTTGGAAGCTCGAATACTTGACGCCATTTATCTTTATCCTCGATGATAAACATTTCATCGAGAGCCTCGCGCATCTGTCCAATGTCATTACCTTCGACAAGTGCCTTACAAAATACCCACAATTCAGATTCTCTATTATACATGGTTGGTGGCTTTTCAGAAGCACTAACCCACTCCAGAATGCCCTCACCGTCACCTTCGTCTAAGAGATCCAAGAGTTGCCCCTCATAACCTGGAGGTACGTAGAACATTCCTCCAAAAAACTGATGGCTAACTCCATCAGGCAAAGCGCGAGCGCAGATGACAATTCCTTTTTGCGCTTGGTAACTAAAAGCGCGTTCGCGTACCTCAATAACTTCAGCGCTACGAAGATCTCGGACTATAAGTCCCTCCCCGATATGAACCTCCTCAATCTCAAATAGTGTCCGTTGGGTATAGCACCACGCCCGAGCAAGAAGTGCTTCATCGTCGGGAAGCAATGGCCCCCTCTCGTCAACAAAACTCTCGAACCAACCCTCCTCACTAAACATCACATCGACGAGAAGTGGGTCTTCAAAAGCCTTATCAATCGCACTTTCACTGGAATCACCTCCTGCACGAATAAGCGCTAATTCGTACGATTGCTGCATTGAGTCCTGGGCATTGTGCTCAAGATATGCAACACCCTTGCGATATAGCCAACTCACTCGATCTACCAGCGGTGCTAGAGTTGGCCTCCCAAGATGACACTGCTTAAACTTACGCCCTGAGCCACACCAGCATGGCTCATTGCGGCCAAGTGAAGGGCCTTCGCCTGTTGCAAACTTTCCAACTTCGCGCAAGTCAACATCGACATCTTGATATTCTGCTAAGCGCTGCCAAAGTTTAACTGCCCTGTTTGCATCTCCACGATCCGAAAGATACCACGCAAGACGATCCAGTCCTAAAGGCCAATTCGGATCTGATTCTACAGCGCGCTCAAGGCGAGCTTGGGCAGTGACCAAATCACGGCGATTCTCCGCCACAAGGGCGGCAAGCCAGTGAACAGCGGCACAATCGTAAGTATTCGAACCAACCATTAGTAACGCGGCTAGAAATCCGTCAATCTCGTCAAGGCATAGAGAATCGGTTTCATCACCGACTAACACATTACCGATTGTGGATGCAATTGCCGGGATTCGCAAAGACGCAAGAGCTTCGCGCAGCTTTCCATGGTTTCGCTCACCATTCCAGAAACAGGTTAGTACTTTCATTGCCTGCATCCGGAGGTTAGAATCATCTAATTGCTCGGAAATCTCCAGTGCCGCACCAAGTATTTCGCGTGCAGCCCATACCGATTCATCGTGGACGTACTCGCTACCGCGACTTTCCAGCCCTGCTGCATCAAGGAGTTCAGTGAGAGGCAAGACAGGTTTCGCAAAGGTAAGCGGACTCTCTAGAATAACTCGCGTAGCTATTTCATCTGCGCGGACT
Source organism: Actinomycetes bacterium (assembly GCA_021827485.1). GTDB lineage: Bacteria > Actinomycetota > Acidimicrobiia > Acidimicrobiales > JAKAVM01 > JAKAVM01. The sequence goes on along the minus strand of JAKAVM010000101.1, from coordinate 37,669 downwards.
GGAAGTCCAGACCCTTCAACTTCTATATCGTAAGCTTCGCGTAATTGCTCGATCAGTTCCCTGTCAAGTTCGAATAAACCATTCACGGGCTCAATCGACAACAATCCCGAATCACAATCGAGGCTAAAGGCCAACATTGAACCTTGTTCAAATCTATCAAGCCAACCTGGAGGACCTGCCCAACTCTCTTCTCCATTCCCAATCTCGAATCTTTTCAACTCCTCACCTGAAACAAGATATATAGGCAAACTAAACCAAGTGAAGGGGAGCAAATCACCAGCAATGTGAACTAAACTGTTGTCTACCTCTTCCTCAGTAATGCGATGAGTTAGTACCGCACGATTGAATAATGATGAAGGAGTAACCAAAATATCGGGATGTATCATCATCAGGGCAAAATCCATTTCGACCAATTTATCGATGATAATAGACACCGAGTTTTCTAGTAGGGCTTCATCACCAATAGATTCCATTTGGCCTACGACTTGATGGACCAAATCATCGAATGCCATTTGGCGCCTCTGGCGCAACAGACTCGCTATAAGCCCAAACACTACTTCAACGCTTGGAAGCTCTAGGTCGCTGAGGCCATCGGTATTCTTATCATCATTCACGCTGCCCACTTTAGCGACAAATTCTATACTGTGATTGTTTAACTCTTGTCTATAATGAGGCGACAACCAGCTTTGTGGGGATTCTTCACTATTAGTTCTCTAATGACGTGCTCGTCTGAGCCTTGGACTAACCCTTCTGAATACCCAAGGTGCAACTTACATATCATCTCAGGATTATTCTCAGCTACTTGGGCGAACGGACACCGTTCCAGCACAAATTCAATCTGTTGATTCTTACCCTTTCGAGTTGGTCGAAATCCTCGGGCTTGCATATCATCTTCCAGCAAGTCCATTGGGTCAACTCCTCTGCGAGCCTTGGAGCTGATCTTATTTCCCTCTAAGAACCCTGCCGTTCTTGGGTCAAGCTGCTCGGCCAGTGCGCGAGCAAGAACTCCTGAGAGCCATTCATAGGGTCCACTAGTCCCCCATTTGCCTGCAATATCCGGATGTATTCGATAGAACAATCTTGGTCTTCCAGGACGATCACGCTTTTCGATACTTTCTTCGACTAAACCGGATTGGCTTAGAAGTGCAAGGTGCTGTCGAACCGCATTGTGGTTCAATCTAACAAAATCGGTCAGCTCACCAACGCTAACCTCGTGGTCTGATTCGACGATATATCTGAATAAGCTATAGCGCGTTGGATCTCCGAGCGCCCGTGCTTCGCCTTGCGTATCATCAAATCCTACCACTAATTGTCTCCACTATTTTTCTAGTAGCTTATAGAATTATCATACCACATAGGCAGACGCTGATTCCCAGGCATGTAGAGAATCCTCGAAACTATTACTCCTACCGTTCTTGACCAGGGTCGTCCGATATCAATCGCTGAACGCACGGCCACGGCCACCCCACACTGAACGCCGGGCCAGATTGATGAAAATTTCGCGAATCACCGAGGTGCTAATCAATTGATCCTTGTGCAACTACCCACTGGCAATCTTGGCCAGTTACCGAAGCGATACGAGTCAGCGCCATGCATTCTCTCTGGGTTCGAGTTGGAGGCGGCCCAAACGGTCAAGCGCTTTCTTCACTCGGGTACTCCGACTCGCAGTTGTCCGGCGGAGAGCCTCATGAACTGTATCTTTCATCGTCGCCGTCCCCAACTCAGCTTGTGCAGCTGTAAGAATTGCTTCGTCTATATCAATTAGATGCTTTGTCATGATCTATAGTACATACGAAACTTTTCAAGTATATATAAACCCCAGTAATCATAATTCCTAACGGACAACTGAGCTTAGACCGCCAACTCTCGCTCTGGTTAGACGACGACATTGATAAGGTTTGGCAGCCTTGCAATTACTTTTCTGGGGGATTTTCCATCAAGCAATGCTCGAACCTTAGGAAGATCTAGGATAAGGTTGGTCGCCTCCTCTTCGCCTATGCCAACTGGTACTTCGACTTTGTCACGCAACTTGCCATTGACCTGCACTATCATCATTGCCGATTCCGAAACCAATAGATTGGGGTCAGCCCCAGGCCAAGTCTGGTGGTGAATAGTATTATCTTGCGATACTCCGTAGATTCGCTCCCATAGTTCAGCGCAAATGTGTGGTGTCATGGGTGATAACAAGAGCAATATCGTATCGCGTGCCAGCACTAGAGAGTCCGGCCCTGCCCCTTCTCGGAGGTATTTCCCATATTGATTAGTCAGGTCCATTATTTGTGCAACAGCACTGTTGTAAGCCCATCTCTCTAAATCACGGGTCACCTTATCAATGGCTCGATGGCTAGCCCGAATCAACTCCTGATCGACCTGCGTGTTCTCACCAGACCCTCGCCTATTAGGGCCCAGATTCTGACCATCTGTCTGATCGGCTGCTTCATCGCCTGCCCGCTTAGCTTCCAGGTTATCAATGGTGTCAGTACTGGGACTGGCAATACTATCAAGGGAAAGTCGCCATACTTTTGACAGAAACCGATGACATCCCTCAATTAGATTGTCAGTCTGATTTGTCCAATCGACATCATCGCTTGGCGGCCCAACAAAAAGATGAAATAACCTCAATGCATCCGCCCCAACACTTTCATAGTATTTGGCTGGGGCAACAAGATTACCTTTGGACTTAGACATCTTTGAGCCTTCCATCCGTATCATTCCTTGGGTAAAGAGTCGCTTGAAAGGCTCTCGCAGATCCGGTGGAGCAAGTCCAATATCACATAGAGCCTTCACATAAAAACGTGCATACATTAGATGCAATATCGCATGCTCAATTCCGCCAATGTATTGATCAACCGGCATCCATTTTTCAACTGCTTGCTTTGAAAATGGTTCGCCAGTCGACCATGGATCACAAAATCGCATAAAGTACCAAGAGGAATCGACAAAAGTATCCATCGTATCGGTTTCGCGCCTAGCTGGCTTAGCGCATATAGGGCAAGCGACTGATTTGAATTCCTCGTGATAAGATAGAGGCGACTCCCCGGTTGGGCGAAATTCAACATCGTCTGGAGCCACTACGGGTAAGTCTTCATCAGGAACTGGAACCATCCCACAAGCATCGCAATAAATAATTGGAATCGGACAACCCCAGAATCTCTGGCGTGATACCAGCCAATCACGGAGTCGATAGTTTACCTTTCGGACTCCTATGCCCTTGCCTTCAAGCCAGGAAAGTGCCTGTTCCTTGGCCTGGTCAACCTCCAACCCATTCAAAAAGCCACTATTTATCTTCCTGCCACTTCCGCTATAGGCCTCACCCTCCCATCCACTAGGCGGCTCAACCGTGCGGATAACTGGCAACCCATATGCTTTCGCAAAGTCAAAATCTCTTTGGTCTTCAGCAGGAACTGCCATTATAGCTCCCGTTCCATATCCCATAAGGACATAATCGGCTATATAGATTGGAACTGGTTGCTCATTGAAAGGATTGATAGCATAACTTCCCGTGAACGCGCCCCTTTTGGTTATTTCGCCCTCGGTTGAGAGCCTGTCGATGTCGCTAGAAGATCCCACACGCTCAATCAAACTTTCAACTTCGCTGCGTTGTTCAGCAGTTGTAAGTTGTGATACCAAAGGATGCTCTGGAGCTAGAACACAATAAGTCATACCAAAGCTCGTATCGGGTCTAGTGGTGAACACTCTCAGAGCTAGATCGTCACGACCTTCAATTGACATTGAAAATTCAGCACCTTCAGAGCGGCCAATCCAGTTGCGCTGCATGATCTTGACTCTCTCTGGCCATTCGAGGTCCTCAAGACCAGATAGGAGTTCATCAGCATACTTGGTAATTGCAAAAAACCACTGTTCTAAATCTCGCTTTACAACTACGTCACCAGACCGCTCACATGTTCCATCTGCCAGGACTTGCTCGTTAGCCAAAACCGTCTTGCATCCAGGACACCAATTGACTGGGGCGTTTGAACGATATGCAAGACCTGCATCAAGAAATTTTTTGAAAATTATCTGATTCCAATATATATAGTTGGGATCGTGGCTCTTTACTTCACGTCTCCAATCATAGGATGCTCCAAGTTTCATCAAGCTCTCTTTGAGCTCGCCAATGCGCTCATCGGTAAACTCTCTTGGGTGTCGTCCACTCTTGATTGCAGCGTTCTCAGCAGGCAACCCGAAAGAGTCAAATCCAATCGGAGAGAGCACACCATAACCTTGCATGGTGCGATAGCGGACTGTCAGATCTCCAAATGTGTAGTTACGAATATGGCCTTGGTGGGCTTGACCACTCGGGTAAGGATACATGCAAAGGACGTAGTAGGGCTCGCGCTTATCGTTGTTTTCTATATTGTAAGTACCCTGGTCGCGCCAGATTGACTGCCATTTTGCTTCAATTACCTGAGGATTATAAGTATTTTCAGGCTCTTTTTCGTAGACAGACATGCTACGATGCTAAATAAATTCAGCTGTCGTGCACAAACACACCCTTAGAAAGGTGGGAGATGAGATTTACCAATCGAGCAATCTTGGCTGTTGCCAGTACACTTGTTGTTCTCCTGATGACTAGTTGTGGCCACCTACACGGACTCCTTGGGGGGCATCGCAGTCGCGGTGGGCTAAGTCAGAACCCATCTAATTTGTCAAGCAGTTCTTCGTCCAACTCCCCTACGGGTCAATCTATTACTCCTTCGAGCGCTCTGGCTACCAGCCAGTATCCCAACGGAATCTCCCCGAGCTGGCTTTCCTCACAGATTACTGCCTGGTCGGGTGCGCCCCAGGTTCCTTTGATTCTCTCCCCCACTCTCGTAGGTGCCAGCTATGACAACCTCTCCAGATACAATTCACCTCAAGCAGTTTCGAATGAGCTATCCATGTTAGAGGACACGGGAGCCCAAGGCATAACTATTGATCTTGGTTACGATCCGTGGCTTTCCAACGATACTTCCACAATTGCAGAGGATACTTCGATAATTGATTCAATTCGATCTTCCGGCCACCTAGTGGTCTTGAAAGATGCAAGCGCAGAGAGGTACCGCAGTTTTCCGCTACCTTGGAACCAGTTTGTTGCAGCGTGGATCCAGCGAGTCAAAACGATTGCTGGACTGTATCATCCCGATTACTACACTGTAATCAAAGAGCCTCCGTGGTACGCGCCTATGATAGCCGGATTATCTCGCTCAAATATAAACTCGCCTGCCGACCAGCAAGTAGACAATGTAAACTCATGGACGGATCTCTTGACCAAGTTAATCGCAGCTGTTAAGTCGGTGTCTCCTTCCACTAAGGTTGGGATTGCGGTTGATGGAAATGTCTACAATAACTCGATAGGCGATAGTTTAGATATGAAGTTGATGCAGGCAGCAGTAAAAATGCCAGGGCTAGATTTTCTCGGTTTTGACATTTATACAGCCAATGCCTTTTACGACACCCAAGCATTCCTGAAACAGTTTGGAACAGGCGGGAAGACGGTCTGGATCAATGAGGCGTGGAGTACCACGGGAAATCACTCCTCCCCCCAACTCCAGGCCCAACTTGACCCCACCTGGGCTCAGGCCTTACTCGACTTTGCCAAGACAATCGGAGCCCAAGGTGTAAGCCCTTTTTATACGAATTTTTTTGCTAGCTACCAGCCACGGCCGTCAAGTTCTTCTGCCCTTATTAGCTTCTACAATGGACGAACTAGCGTATTCGATGCTTTCAAAAACTATGAAACTCAATGTCATGCTAGCTTGAGTTCCTATCAGACCTCGACTCCGTGCTAACGTAAATTCATTCATATTCGGGGGCGTAGCTCAGCTGGTAGAGCGCTTGCATGGCATGCAAGAGGTCGTGGGTTCGAGTCCCATCGCCTCCACAAATAAGTCCTGTTCAGAGGCTTATGGGGAATGGGTCAGGGCTATGGTGGTGGGGGCTGGGAGCTAATCTGGGAGCTACGATAACCGATCAGGAGAGTTCAAATCGATCGAGGTTCATTACTTTGTTCCACGCAACCACGAAGTCACACACGAATATCTCCTGAGAGTCGTCACTCGCGTAAACCTCCGAGATGGCTCGGAGCTGGGAGTTCGAACCGAAGACCAGGTCCACGGCGGTGCCCGTCCAATTGAGTTCGCCTGTGGTGCGATCGCGACCCTCGAACTCGTTTTCGGAAAATCCTGTTGCCTTCCATTCCGTGCTCATATCAAGCAGGTTAACGAAAAAGTCATTGGTAAGCGTCTCGGGCTGGAGAGTGAAAACGCCGTTCTTGGACTTGCCGAAGTTGACATTCAGGACACGCAAACCGCCGATGAGGACAGTCATCTCGGGAGCAGTCAACGTCAACATTTTGGCCCGTTCCACCAGCAGGTGCTCCGCAGGTAACTTCTCTCCTGCTCGAAGGTAATTGCGGAAACCATCTGCAACCGGTTCGAGCACGGCAAATGACTCCACATCTGTTTGCTCTTGCGTAGCATCTGTGCGGCCCGGCACGAAAGGAACAGTTATATTGTATCCGGCCTTCTTCGCCGCTTGCTCGACAGCTGCACACCCGCCCAAAACGATCACGTCGGCAAGCGAGACCTGCTTTCCACCCGACAGCAAGCGATTAAAGTTCTGTTGGATCTCTTCGAGGGTCTGTAGGACTCTGGCCAGTTCGGCCGGATTGTTGACCTCCCAGTTATTTTGTGGCGCAAGACGAATTCGCGCCCCATTCGCCCCACCGCGCATGTCAGTTCCGCGAAAAACTGCCGCCGATGCCCATGCGGTTGAAACTAGCTGGGAAGTGGACAGTTTCGATGCGAGGATCATGCCCTTTAGGCCAGCGATGTCTTCCTCCCCGATCAGCTCATGATCAACCTTGGGCACAGGATCCTGCCACAGCTGCGGCTCCGAAGGAACCAACGGCCCGAGGTAACGCGAGACAGGTCCCATATCGCGATGTGTTAGCTTGAACCACGCCTTGGCGAATGCTTTGGCTAACTGGTCCGGGTTCTCATGTAAACGTTGCGAAATCGGCCCATAAATTGGATCCACCTTTAGCGCGAGGTCAGTAGTAAGCATCACAGGGGCGTGCTTTTTTGAAGGATCATGAGGATCGGGCACTGTGTCCTGTGCAGATGGGTCTATTGGAGTCCACTGCTTCGCACCAGCAGGACTAGTCGTCAGTTCCCAATCGTACGCAAAAAGATTATCGAGGAAACCATTGTCCCACCTCACCGGGTTGTTGGTCCATGCGCCCTCCAGCCCGCTCGTGTACGTGTCATTTCCGGAACCGCTACCAAAGCTGTTCTTCCAGCCAAGGCCCTGCTCTTCCAACGGTGCACCCTCTGGTTCGGGACCAACATATGGATCTTCAGTGACAGCACCATGGGTCTTGCCGAACGTGTGGCCACCAGCAATAAGTGCGACGGTCTCCTCGTCATTCATCGCCATACGAGAAAACGTCTCCCTAATATCTGTGGCGGCAGCCAATGGATCCGGGTTGCCGTTCGGCCCCTCTGGGTTCACATAGATCAGTCCCATCTGCACGGCGCCAAAAGGATTTTCGAGTTCCCTGTCCCCACTGTAACGCTCGTCTCCAAGCCAGGTATGTTCAGGCCCCCAATAAATGTCCTCTTCGGGTTCCCAAATGTCTTCACGCCCGCCACCGAAACCGAATGTCTTGAACCCCATCGATTCCAGGGCACAGTTGCCAGCAAAGATTATCAGGTCACCCCAGGAAATTTTTCGGCCATAGCGCTGCTTTATCGGCCAAAGCAGCCTACGCGCCTTGTCGAGGTTCGCGTTGTCTGGCCAACTGTTCAGCGGGGCAAGTCGCTGCGCGCCGGTTCCGCCACCGCCCCTTCCATCAGCGATGCGGTAAGTTCCTGCACTGTGCCAGGCCATCCGAATGAAAAGCGGCCCGTAGTGGCCATAGTCGGCGGGCCACCAGTCCTGAGAAGTGGTCAGAACCTCGAAGATGTCCCGCCTTAGCGCTTCGAGGTCTAGTGTCTTGAATTCCTCTGAGTAGTTGAAGTCTTTACCCATTGGATTCGAAAGGGGCGAATGCTGGTGCAAAATCCGAAGATTGAGCTGATTCGGCCACCAGTCCTGGTTCGATCTGCTCCCAAGCGCCGTAGGTACCACTGGGCACTTGATTTCGCTATCACTTTCAGACACTTCGGTCCTCCTTTTTCTCACTTACCCAAAAGGTGAAGTGTGGCAGCGTAACAATCGCAATCAGCTCTTCGCCCTTATTTAGTTTCATCATTGATGGTTGTAGAACTCGACGCTCCATCGCCACTCGCTACAATCATCAGCATGCCACCAGGCAGTCAGTATCCCCGCCTCCCCTCCCGGCAGCAGGACAACCTTTCCGACATCATTCGGACTCGGCCAGCCATCGCTCAATTTCACGCTCGTCCCTTCGCGATGCAAAAAGCTCATCGGACCGGGTTGGTCGCGGACCAGTCCCATCCCCTGGGCCACCATGTGCCCTTCTTGGTCGCGGATAGTTACATCTAGCTCTGGAGGAGCAGCATGCACAAGAACGGTATTGCCGACATCATCAGCAATACGAGAACGGCAGAATGAAATCCCTGTAGCGCCTCCCTTTGGGAACCACAGGTCCCATATTTGACTCATCGGTATCTCCGTTCTCTGCAATATCTGTAGACTCATAGGAGCTTATCAGCAAGTTCGGTAAGAATACCTTCAGGACTTGTTTTGCTTGACTGATCTTAGCATACCTTCAATCATCCCGAAAGGTTGATTTCTAATGTATTGAACACCCCTTTCCATCTAGGAACATTGATTCATACATCAATTGGTCGCATGGTTTCTAAGTCTCGTTCTATGAGCCTTAGTAGTCTCACGGTTGATTCATCGTCTTGTAAATGTCCTCTTGATTTACTTGCTTTTCGCATCTGATCTCGATATATCCTTTAGGTAGCGCGAACAATTGAGAATAACTTTTGCACAGCTGTAAATGGCCTCGCTACGCAAGATCGAACCGTACATGATAAACTAAGTGGTGCTAGTGCTCCCGAGACAAAGAAAAAGGACCTGAATGAATACGGATAATAAACTTGCGACTAGCAAGAAAGCCCAAAACACCGTTGATCAGGTTAAACCTTCCGAGGGACCAAACGAAGTCCTTGATGACCGAGACCAAATCGCTAGTGATCGCAAGCTTACTTCCGAAGCCGACGACAGGGCTGCTGAGGCGCGCGATGATAGAGCTGAATTGCGTGATAATCGGGCTGAAGCCCGCGACGACAGAGCTGAAGCCCGTGATCGATCCTTGGGAAAGGTGGATGCTGGAGCAGGTTCCGACCGTGTCGAGGCCCAACGGGACCGCGGGATAGCTGCTATCGATCGCGCACATGCTGCCGCCGATCGAGAAGCCGCATTACTCAATCGCGATGTATCGGCCAAAGAACGGGTTATTTCTTCGGTCGATGGACTTACGGGTGCTCTTCGAAGGGATGCCGGAATCGTGCAATTGGAGCGTGACGCATCAAGAGCGAGAAGAACTGGTGAACCTTTTCTACTCGCCTATGTGGATGTGGATGGTCTCAAAATAACTAACGACGAGAAGGGCCATGCTGGTGGCGATCAACTCTTACGTCAAATTGTTGACACTCTTCGGATCCACCTGCGCTCTTACGACTTGGTTGTTCGATTCGGAGGCGATGAATTTGTTTGCGGGTTACTGGATATGACGTTGGAGGAAGCGATTATGCGGTTCTCTGCAATCAACGCTGAATTGAAAGATACCTTGGAAGCTTCCGTTACTGTTGGACTTGCGGAGTTGGTGGAACGAGACTCGCTTGAGGACCTGTTGGGGAGAGCAGATGAAGCCTTATACAAAGAACGTCAGCAAAGAAGAACTGCTCGCGCCTAAAGGTCGCAACTCCGCTGTAGGTAAAGAGGACCTATTCCCAAAGCCCAGACACATTTCTTTTCGATACTTCGTTGGCAAATCAAGACAATCGCAGCCTGGGTAAGCAAACCTCAAGCACGGTATCTGACAATCGCAGCCTGGGTAAGCAAACCTCAAGCACGGTATCTGACAATCGCAGCCTGGGTAAGCAAACCTCAAGCACGGTATCTTCACTCATCAATACTCAATGCATGCTCTGGACACGCGGCCACCGCGCGCTGGGCACGCTTTATGAGTCTTTCCTCTTCAAATGGCTCGGAATCTATTACAGCATAACCCCACTTATCCAAATCGATCCTCTCGGCAAACTTCAGTGTGCAGATTCCATGGCCTTTACAACGAATTGGATCAACAATCACATGAATAGTAGCTACCTCCAAACAGGGTCTTCTGAGGGAATCGGAAAAACGCCAGGGTGGTTGGCTCCCGCACAGGCATTTCCTTTCAAATGAAATCGTACCTGATCGGAAAACGCTGCGAATGTACTTTCAAGCAGTGCAATGACTCCGTCGGGATGGCGGCAAGCACCTCGGCCCGTAATGCTCACGGCAAGCCTGTGCATCCGGGCTATGTCGCGACGGCTAGCTTCACCCATGGCCAGAGATGACATTGTCTGTGCCAATACGGGAAGTCCCGATACGCATGGCCCGCACTGTCCAGCGCTTTCCCTGGCCAAATAGTTGATCAAACGGGCCGTTTCTATGATGCCGCAAGCTCCCGGTGGAAGAACTCCGACAAGTCCACAGCCGATAGAAGCACCATGAGGTATAAGTTCCTCATCGGCCAGTAGCAGGTTCCAAGCGAGTGAACCTTTTAGCCAAGTCCCCCCGCCGTAACCACCAAGCAGTAACCCTGGAGGAGGGTTACTTACTCCCGCGCTCGAAATAAGAAGTTCACGAATAGGCACAGGTGCCATAACCTCTAATACAACTCCTGGGTCACATACACCCCCAGCTAACGTCACTAGAGTTGAGCCCGGTCTTCGAGCCGATCCTGCGGTCTTGAACCATTCGTCCCCAAAACGGGCTACCAGTGCTAAGTGAGCCAAAGTCTCGACATTTTGAACAAGCGTTGGCCGTCCGCTCACGCCAAAAAGCGCCGCTGGTTTTCGGTTGAAGGATGGCTTGGCGTCATGGCCACCCAACATGCGCACCACAGCACTGGCCTCTCCGGACACGTAGTGTTCTGGACCAACTTTCACTGAGATTCTTGGTCCAAACATACCTAGAGAACTGCGCTCAGCTATGGCTTTCTCAACAGATCCTTGGGAGTTGATACTCCCACGGTGAAGCACAACTATTACCTCTTGGGCTCCCGCTGCTTGCGCCAATAGCACTGCACCATCAAGTACCAAGTGGGGACGCAACTGCAACAAGACAGCGTCCTTTCGGCTAGCTGGTTCGCTTTCCGATCCATTCACAACTACAAGTGGCAAACCCCTTACCGATGTCGCTACCTCCAGTTTACGAGCTAACGGGAAACTAGATCCGCCTCGACCTCGAAGTTGGCTACGCGAAAACATTTCAATAAACCTCGATCGGTCACTAGCAACATCAGGAAGGCTCCCTAAGCGATATAAATGACCTTCCAAAGATTCTGGTCCAGATTCACATCTCGGACCAGCAAGAAGTCTCGTTCCTTGCTCTCCTGGTTGTCCGAAACCTCGATACCCTGGTGCTTGACCTGTATGGACTTGCTCATAACCAATGCCTTCGGAGATGGGAATTGTCATGGCTCCACAGGAATTGGAACCAGATACCGAGAAACACCCAGTCCCAATAGCACTAAAGCAGTTAGAGCATAGAGCGAGCGCAGCATTGGAGTATCACTCCCTGCTATAACCGCATGGAACCAGACGAACAAAAATGATAACGCTGCTAGCCGATGAACCGGTAACCAGACTTTTTGGGCAAGGGAGCCAGCTAACGTTGCAGTTACACCTGAAAGTATCCCGCAGTAAAGCCCAATCGTTCCCAGCGAGACCGCTGCAGTTCGATAATGGGCCAGTCCAGGTACAAAAACCGCTACCCACCCAACTCCAGCATAGCGATCTGAGGCCAAAGACACTATATGGCCGACTGTAAGCACAGTTACAGTTATAGCCAGTGCAACGTGAGCTCGTAATAAACTCGCGGGGTGTAAAATGCCAGCGTGGGTAAGTCGCCAAGGATGAGAGATCCACATTCCAAGAGCGACCAGCGCAACAAGCGCTAGAAATGCTGCCAACCCAAATGAACGCCCAATTAGCCATGGGAAGAGATGATTGTGCACAGTTGGAGCGGCCAAAATTTCCAATACAAATCCACCGATTAAGCACAACGTAAGAATCAAGATAAAGAGACCAGCGCTGAGAACACTTTGCCAACTTTGCTTGTCTTGGCTGTCAGCTGCATCCGGAGAAGGAAAAACCATAGTTCTTGGAGTTTTCTTAGCTATAGGGATCATGGTTTTCGAAGCCCGAAAATCGGTCTTATTCGATCGAATCATTATGCCTGCCAGATTACAAACTGAGCCATATGAGGGCTGAAAGCCATCTCTCCCGACTTACAAATCCACAAAGCTGCAATGTCTCGCTTATGTGCAACTTCGGCAATTTTGTTGTGACCGTAGAGAAAGAGTACTTTGCTCCAAACTTCCGAGATAGCCGGATCGTCGTCGACCACTGTCACAGAGGCCAAGTTACCGCCTCCAGGTTGGCCCGTACGAGGGTCGATAATATGATGGACTTGTTCAGTCCCGTGGGTCCAGTGACGAAGTCGGATTGACGAAGTTGTGCAAGCATTGTTACTCACCGAGAGAACTGCCACCGGGGAAGATCCCCCGGCTGGATTCTCAACAGCGATTCGCCAATATTCATCACCGGGCGCCAAGCCAGCGCAGTAGCAATCACCACCGGCTTCAACCAAAAAGTTCTCAAAGTATTTGCTGAGGTGTTGACTAGCCCATCTGACAGCCAGGCCTTTCCCGATTCCACCCAAATCAACCGGAACTCCGTTGAGCATAACTTCGCAAGACGCTCCCCGAAAACGCGGTCGCCAAACTCGAAATGGTTGTCGTGGCTTGGATGGCGACCCTTCCACTCTGACATCTCCATTGGCAAATCCAAGAGACTTATCATATCCTAGTCCGATGAGATCTTGGAGTATCCTAGGATCGAATCTCCCAGAAGTAAGCGTGTAAGCAGAGCGCGCTTCTTTGAGGGCATCAAAACAAAGCTTGCCTACGTACTGCCAGCCCATTGGACGTGCGTTGGCTTGCATTAAGGGACTTGATGGGTCAAAGCGGGTACAAGCTCTTTCAACTTTAGCGAATATATCTAGTGCTGCATCCAATTCAATTTTCGATGAGCTATTTACATCGGTGACTCGTGCACGGATATTTATTTCGGTGGCCATTGCCCTTCCCTGAATGCCCACTTCGTTACCAACTAGATCAAGGGGCACCCGATGCTCCGGTAGTGGCATGGACAGCCGGGGCTAAACCACTTATAGGACCTACCACCGGAAGAGCACTAAGTGGCGGCAAAGTTCCCAGAGAAGAAGCCGCTCCATTCAGTGAAGCAAGCTGGGGGAGATTTGCGAGCTGATTTTCCGCCGAAGAGAGGTTTGACCGAATGTGGCTCAGAAGAGATTGGTCCAGGGTAACTTGAGTGGCTAATCTTGTGTTGGCCTGATCAGACTTTATGGCGGCGGGCGATGCATTTCCCGAAGCACTCCAGACCCAAGCTGAGGTTAAGCCAACGCCTATAGTTGCAGCCGAACTCACGACAACTGAAGGCAGCCACCTTCTCAATGCGCGCTGGCGATTCAGCTGCTTACGTGCTTTATCGAAAGAGTCAGTCATCCCCGCCTCCGTCATCTCCACCAGAGTGAGCGCTGCTCGCTCCAGTTGATGCATGAGTTGTCGGAGCTGGTGTTGAAGCCGCAGCCTGAGCAATGTTAGCCCGTTGTGCCGCCAACTGAGCTTCCTCTTGATTGATTTGCGCTTGTTGAGCCTGGATCTGAGCAGCTTCTGCATTAAGGGTATTTTCCTTTGCAGTCTCTTGATTTACTGTGGCTGCCAATCTTTGACGGGCGCTAGCTATAGCACCTTGGAGCCCTTTTTCTTGGGTTAGCAGTGAGTTCACTTGGCCTGCAAGCGAACTAGCTTGCGACGGGGCAACCTTGGTGATCGGATAAGAGGCGCGACTAAGTACTGGCTGATATCCTGGCGCACTTGCAAGTGCGGTTGCTCCGGTGACAGCTACACTTCCAGCTGTTACCAGGGTTATGAGTACTCTGCGTCGTGGACTTGGCACGGTTCCTCCTAATATCACGTAGGTCTCTTTGCCATATCGGCTCGAAAGAAGAAATACTCAATCAACAAACACACAATAAATTGGCACCTAACGAAACATCGGCGTACTTCTCTGAATCAGACTGGGGATGAAGGAGTTCGTCAACGCGCTTACAGGTCTGCGTACCAGTGTTACGGTACCACTGTTATTGCTAGGAGTGAAATACTCCTTTACTACTTTCCATTTGTGCCTCGCAGCGCTGGCTCGATGTCAGTGTTTGCGAAATCATCACCTTTATAGAGAAGTGGCACTCGTGTTGCTCTAGATAATGCATATGCAAAGCAGTCCCCTAGGTTAAGTCTTGCCGGGTGGCCACTGCATCTCCCAAAGTTACGGTAGGCCTGCCGAGCAATCTCAGCGTGCTCCTTCGTAACAGATTCTATCCTGATACGAGCTATTGATAGTAGATCATCCAATCGACCACTGAGTATTGGATCGCGGCTCGAGTCGATTACGATCGCCGTTTCAAGATATGTTCCTGAAGAGATCAGAGGCTGAGCATCCGTCGCAAGGGCGCTTATGTATTGATCGGCATCTGGCTCACCACGCAAAATCGCGATGATTGCCGAAGTATCGACGATCACCGAGGCAGACCCAACTCGTCATAGAGAAGTTCACCGTGATCGGTGCTTCGGTATGGCTCGGTCCACCGACCAGCCGCATCCTTTGCGATTTCCTGCAATCGACCTACGCACCCGTCGATTGCTGCATTGTCCTCGTGTTGCACCCTGTCGAGGCGTTCGCGCACCGCAATTGCCACCGCTCGGGTAACACTCTCACCTGTAATGGATGCCAGTTCGCGCGCCAATTGCTCGGCTTCTCTATTCTTGATGTTCAAGCTCATGGAAGAAGTCTACCATACTATGTCTATCTTTCTTCCTAATTCGGCACAACGAATCTATCGACTAACTACCGGCGCACACCTACCAGGGCGGCACCCTGAGGCTAGGGAAGGTAGAATCTACCTATTAGAACGGCAGAACGCGATAATTCATATAAAGACGTCGAAAAGAAACTTTCAGCATTAAGATCGGCTGTGCAATACAGCTTCCCTTCCGGCGAAATTGACGATATGCTCAGCGAAATTGAGCAAGCGTATCTTCAAAGCTAAAGCCTAATATGATATTTTTAGATTTGCCTTAGAGTAAGCCCACCTTACGCTGGGCCTGGTCGAAAAGATCTTGTATTGTCTCTCTAAGATGATCACTTGATTCTTTTACAGCGCGCCTCGATACTTTACCTGTTGGACCGCACTCAGGCGGTTCAATCGGTTTTCCAATGACAATATGGATCTTGTATGGACGCGGTAGAGGCTTACCCTTTTGCATCACTCTCTCGCTACCTCCGATCCCGACCGGCACTATAGGTACCTTTGCCTTGGCCGCCACATAAGTTGCGCCATCGAATACCTCTTCAACTTCAGGTCCGCTCATTCTCTGGCCTTCGGGGAAGAGCACACAAGGTTCTCCTTCTTTTAGAATAGTCACACACATGCCTAGTGCAGAACGATCGGCACTACCTCGATGAACCGGAAATGTGCCCAGAGCGCCTAAAAGCCAACCGACGAAGCGCGAACTCCAAAGAGTATCTTTAGCCATAAACCTTATGCGCCGTCGAGTAACACAACTCATAACGATCCAATCGACATAAGAACGATGCACGGGAGCGATAATATAGGTGCCATCCTTGGGTAGATTTGAGCGTCCTTCTACAGTTACCCTGCAATATGCACGACAGATTGTGGCAGCTATAAGCCGACAGACACTAAAGAAAATCAGCGAGCCCGAAGTAGGTGGTTTGTATTCAACTTTAGCCCGTGTGCCAGCAAGGACAGTCAACGAACGCTGCGTTGGAGCTTGCGGGTCTTGATTTTCTGGAGGGCGCTGCGTTGAGTTAGATTCAATCAAGTTTCGCTCCTTTAGCAACTTCATCACGATATCAAGGGATTCCTCCACACTATGGCCACTAGTATCGACCTCCACAGCATCTGCAACTCTGACCAACGGGGAGTCACTTCGATTCGAATCTCGCAGGTCTCGCTCTTGGAGTTGTTGCGCTACTGTCGACTCATCGTCGCGCAACTCTTCAGAGCGCCTCTTCGCTCTGACATCTTGTCGAGCAACCATAAAAAGTTTCAATTGTGCACTTGGGTACACGACTGAAGCAATGTCTCGACCCTCTATTACGCATCTCGGGTGACTTTCTATCCACTGCCTCTGCCTCGCTACTAATTCACTTCGTACAGATGGAATAGCTGCCACGATAGAGGCAATTTGTGAAACCTCTTGCGAGCGAATCGCCTCAGTTACATCCTTTGCGCCAATCAGTATCCTCTCGCCTACTTCGAAAGAGACATCTTTGGCCAATGAGGCAACTGCTTGGAAATCGCTTGAATCTATTCCTGCTTCCAAGACACTAAGACCCACGCATCGATACATAGCTCCTGTATCCAAATAAGCTAGCCCTACATTTGAGGCAAGCGCTTTAGCCAAGGTTGACTTGCCGGATCCAGAGGGACCGTCAATAGCAATCACTAACCTGTCCAACTAGCCCATCCTCTTCAACTAGCCAATCCTAGGCAATTAGCAAGTGCATTCATGAAAGGACCGGCTCAGTATTCCATCTAGTGAGTTTGCGAAAGTGATCCGCAAAACTTGGATAACTGCTGGCAACACAGCTCCACCCAGATATAGTAACAGGCTCTTTACTTACTAACCCCGCAATTGCGCACGCCATTGCTATGCGATGATCGCCTCGTGAGTCAACCCGACCACCTTCAAATGGCGAGGAGCGTACCTTTGACCCCGAACCAGAGACGAAGGGTGTGCCTTCTATCCGAAAGGATCCCTGGCCTTCAACTGTCAATTTCGCTCCGAGTTTTCCTAGTTCTGAATCCAAGCTTGTAATGCGGTCAGATTCCTTTGCTCGCAAATCTCCAACGTCGGTAAAAATAGTCTCACCCTGTGCGCAACATGCTGCCACAGCTAGTATTGGAACCTCGTCGAGTCCAATAATATCGTCTCCTGATATTGTAATCCCTTGTAGGGTTCCTGAGTATTTCACCTCAATTCTTGCTCGTAAAGCGCCTCCAGAACTGCCAGTTGGGCCAGTATGGCTAGTTGGGTCAGTATGGCTAGTTGGGTCAGTATGGCTAGCTGCGCCAGTATGGCCAGTTGGGCCAGATGGCTCTAGCTGGATATCGGCACCCATTTTTTTCAATACGTCAATAAAACCAATTCGGTCTGCCCCGCAGTAAACATTCTCTAAGACGATATGGCTGCCTGGTACAATTGTCGCAGCTACTATCCAAAAAGCTGCTTGAGATGGATCAGCGCATACGTCAATGTCAATTGGGTCAAGCGGCCCTGGGACAAGTTCTATAATCTGGCCAGCACCATTAGGCGATACTTTGAGATTGACACCACTTTGGAGCAGTAACTCTTCGGTGTGAGAACGAGTCGTAACACTCTCACGCACTATCGTCTCACCTTCTGCCCTAAGTCCCGCAAGTAAGATTGCAGACTTCACCTGAGCAGAGGAGACTGGTGGCGCATAGTCGATACCCGATAAATCTCCTCCCTTAACCATTAGCGGAGCAAACATGGCATCTTGGCGCCCATAGATCTTGGCGCCCATCTGACGTAAAGGGTTAGTGATTCGGTCCATTGGGCGTGAAGACAATGAATCATCACCACTCAAGAGAGTTACCCATTGAAATCCCGCTACCGCGCCAGCCAAGAGCCGCATCCCAGTCCCTGAGTTACCTAGATCAATAACGTCACTTGGCTCATGCAGTCTTCGTGGACCGCCGTCAATTAGCAAGGTAGTGCGGCCGCCAACGCTCGATCCCTTTTCGAGAGTAGCTCCCAACATCCTCACTGCTCTTGCTGTATTTAGTACATCTAGACCGTTAGAAAGTCCAACAATCTGTGACCTTCCGCTAGCAAGTGCTCCGACAATAAGAGCGCGATGCGAGATAGATTTATCGCCAGGCACATCAACTGAGCCGCTCAGCTTATAGCCAGGACCAGAAACAAAAGTATCTCCCATTAGCTCCAGCCTAAACGGGCTAGGCCGAAATGACCAAAATCAAGCAATGATGTATTACCATGCGATCTCATAGTAGCTAAACGTGATCGTTCGACGTAACAAGCATCGCATGGAAGTCCTCAGCTTGTAGCTGGCCGATAAAGTCAGACGCCTTTGATTCATCAACTGAAAGATAGAGGGTGCCAGCTCCACCACCAAGCGCGTGTGCAATTGCAAGGTCCTCTATGTTGATACCCATCTGCGCGGCTTTTGTAGTGATTTGGGCCAAAGCACCGGGACGGTCTTGAATTCGAACACTAATTTGAGCGATTCTTAGCGGTACGTCACCTTTGGCAGGAAGCATCTCGCGGCGCTGTCGGGCACTTATCAACGTTGACAAGATCGCCTCACGATCTTCATTTGCTACTGCTTTGTTTACTTGAGCAAGTCGTTCAACTATAGCATCAATTGCTACCCCAATTGCTTGCTTATTTTCAATACAAATATCAGGCCACCCTTGAGGATCAGAAGATGAGATCCTAGTCATATCGCGAAAACCTCCCGCCGCCAACAAAAGCAGTTCGGCGAACTCCTCGGCCTGATCACCAGCTAAGTTCATAAGCGAAGCTGCCAAAAGGTGTGGTAGGTGCGAAACTGTTGCCACTAAAATATCATGACGCTTTGGCGACATTGCAATTGGGCGTGCTCCAAGCAAGGTTACGATCCCATGCAACTTTGCAAAAATGGCTGGGTCAGTTGTTTCATTTGGGGTAAGTACCCAGGCACGTCCTTCAAAAATTTGGCTATCGGAGCCTGACACTCCGAGTTTTTCGGATCCTGCCATCGGGTGACCGCCAATGAAACGAGGGTCCACCACTTCTGAGCATATCGACTCTTTTACCCCAGCCACGTCGCTAACAATCGCCTCTGGCGCTTGGGTCAAAGCCTTCTTTATCACCTCTACTGATGAGCTTGAAGGAACGCAGACGAAAACCACATCGCATTCGGGGTAAGGTCCAACTTTATCTATTGCTCCAACACTGAGCGCCTTTGTGAGAACATCGTTGTCAAGGTCTGTTCCATAAACAGTCCACTCATTCTGGCGCAAAGCTTTACCAATCGATCCTCCGATTAGACCAACTCCTATAATCCAAGCGCTAGACACGTTAGTTGCGAGGCTCATCTCGCAAGGTGATTGCCTCGTGTAGGTAGATGTGTTGAAGCTCTTGTCTTGAAAGAGAAGTCTCAACATGCATCATTACACGAATACACCGCTCAATAGCCCCTTCAACCGAGAGTTCTCTCGCGCACAGAAGTGGGACATCGGCCATAAAACTCTTACGGGCTGCAGTGGCTGGAAACATTGAGACAATATCATCGGTAGCAGTAAAAATAGCAGAGATTATATCCTGGGAAGCTAGTTTATTCCTAGACATCATCTCGCCTACAAGCTCTGCGACCCGCTCTGTGATCTCTGCCACGCTGTCGTGCTCCACTACAGTAGCGCCACGAATAGCCAATACCTTAGTTGCCATTTCTACCTCTTGAGTGCGCTCGTGAGTGCGCTCGTGAGTGCGCTCTTGAGTACGATCCTTCGGTTGCTAGCCTCTTTACCTCTTGCAAGGTTAGCTCCCTGTACTGGCCAGGTTTCAATGAACGATCGGCAACTGATCCAATCGATACCCTTACAAGCCTGGTTACGTTATAGCCAAGTACTTCACACATTCTTCGTACCTGTCGATTTCTTCCTTCGTGTATTACTATCTTTAGAACTTTTGCGTCCATCTGAGATACTTTAGCCGGAGAGGTGAGCCCATCATCTAATTGGACGCCTTTTCGCAGCTGCCGTAAGGCGTTTGCGGTTGGAGTGCAATCCAATTCAACTACATAATGCTTCTCAACACCTTTTGATGGATGGGCAAGTAGGTTGGCAAACTCCCCGTCATTTGTAAGGATAATTAAGCCCTCGGAGTCGTAGTCGAGTCGACCTATCGAAAAAACCCTAGGAGTTGATGGCACATAATCATATATCGTCTTGCGGCCTTGCGGGTCGTCAGCACTGCAGATTACCGCAGCTGGTTTATTGAAAAGATAGTAGACGCAATCTGACTGGCTAGAAACAGGTGCACCATCCACCTCAACTCTATCTCTGCCAAAAACAACACGTTGGCCAAGGCGGGCTAGCTCGCCATTCACCTTGACGCGCCCTTGGGAAATCAGCTCCTCACACTTGCGTCTAGAGCCATAGCCTCTTCGCGAGAGGATTTTCTGTAAACGCTCACCGTCGGGTTCGGTCTGGTTAATCATCTCCCATTGGAGTCTCAGGGTCTGTACTAGAATCTTCAATACTATCTAAGCTCACCTCGGTTGGTCTCAAACCTGCTTCGAGACGCTCCACCACCTCTGGGCCAGGTACAAAGTCTGCCAACGGAGGAAGATCGGCAACCGACCCAAGACCCAACTTCTCCAAGAAAAGATCTGTCGTGCCATAGAGAACTGCTCTACCAGGGCCTGGATCGCGTCCAATCTCAGCAATATATCCTCGCTGGACGAGCATAGCTACGGTGGAATCCACATTGACACCGCGTACTGAAGAGATTTGAGCCCTTGAAATCGGCTGCTTATAGGCCACGATTGCCAAAGTTTCCATTGCTGCATTGGTAAGCCGGCCTGTCTGGCCCTCTAGGGCAAACTTCTCAACGAACTCAGCCATGTCTGGATGACTCTGAAAACGATATCCTCCAGCAATCTTTACGATCTCAAATCCCGCCTGTGCATTAGCGTACTCTTCTTGTAGCTTTACACAAAGCTCTTCAACCCGATCAATCGAGACTTCGAGAAGCTCGGCCAATAGATGGGGTTGTATCGGCTCCAGAGCTACCATTAACACTGCTTCAATTGCCCTTAGCTCACTAGCCCTCTCTAATCGACCATCTTGATTGCCACTCTCTTCGACATAGCCGTCTTGGGCAGCGTTCTCATTACTGTAGCCCGCTTCATCGCCTACTTCGAAGTCGTTGGAAATCTCTAGTTCGGTCTCAGATAGAGGCCTGACCTGTTGACTTACTTCACCTGCAACAGTGTACTGTCCGCTTTGCCCGGTCTGTTGACCTATATTTTCAGATGCTTCCACTAGCGCCCATCCTATCTCTTATTAGTATATCTCATCTACTCCCCCGCTGCTTTTAGAAAATCTATTGCGCTCCCTATCCTCCCTAGCCTCCCTAGCCTTCATACTCCTCGCTAACCGAGGCTAGCGCTCGATCTACTGCTTCTTGAGAAAGTTCGGCTGAAACCTCTATTGAATCAATGTCAATATACTCTCCCCAGGCACTATCTTGCCTCCACTCGACAACTATGTCGCCAAAACGCTCCGCTTGCTCTATCTCGACCAAATCTTGTTTGTAAAGCTCCAAAATTGCAAGGAAGGCAACTACTACTTCCAAAACTTGTGTCGTCTCACTAGTTAGCTCGCGAAAAGTAGCACGACGGACTTCACGAAGCTTGTAAGCAATATCTTTGATGGTTTGGGCTACTGATATATTGACTATCGTTACATGATCGAGTTCCAACTGGGGAACCGGTTTCGGAGTAATTACCCTAAGCATCGCTTTACGAACTTTCTCGGGGGTAACGCCCTGCAGGAGATCAGGAGTTAGATCAAAGTATCTTTCATCGAGCCCAGCAACTCTTGGAAGAGACTTTGACGCCAGTTCAATTCGTTCACGCATCATCGCCGCAACTTCTTTGAACGCTGAAAATTCGAGTAGCTTCGAGAGTAGTAAGTCCCGTTCCTCCCACATTGCCAGCTCTTCATCGAGTTCAACTTCATCCGACGCGGGTAGTAGTTTTCGACATTTTAGTTGGATTAGAGTTGCAGCAATCAATGCAAACTCGGTTGCACTTGCCAGGTCAAGACCACTAGCAATCCTTTCTAGCTCGCCCAGAAACCTATCTACGATCTTAGAGATGGATATCTCATAGAGATCCACCTCTTCAGAGGTAATTAGATGCAGTAAAAGGTCAAAAGGGCCCTCATAGACAGGAGTTGACACCTCGTAGCTCACATAATGAAGATTAGCTGACTCACGGGGCAAGTAGGTGGAACCACTGGATAGTTTTTTGCCTTAGAACTTCGGTAGTGGATCCCTTGTGTAGAGAAGTTTACTAGCCCCAACAAAGCGCCTGCCGACCGGGGCGGGCACGCCGTGACCAGGTAAGATGCGAATCTTCCTATTTGGGACTTAGGTTGAGATTACCAGTCGAATGGTCCATACCAGTCCTCGAAAGACTGCTTGCGTTTTGCCCGCAGCTCGACTTCATGCCTATCAAACCAGGCCAACTCCTCACCATCAGATGGTGCATGCTTTGCTGCCGATATGTATGCGATACCCGCAAGCGCGCCATCCCATGCTAGTTGCCCTACAGGCTGGCATACATCCCAGGAAACGACATTGCCAATTCCATCATCGGGATACGTAGCTGGAAGGCCGTTGCGAACAATCGCTTCGCGCGCTACAACGTCGAGGTAGCGACGATCAGGAACGTCGAGCACTATAAGAATTGGCAATTCCGAACGCTCAAGATCTTCCGCAACAAAGGGCTGCCCACTTAGCTTCTCAGTTAGAACCCGTCGGGCATTCGCCCGAGCGGTATTGAGATCGGCATTTAGATAGGTAACGGGAAAACTTCCAGGTGCATTCCACCGTGCGCCAAAGCGCATTGAATAAGACCCGTTGAGGGGATCTTCCCATGAGGGATCGGCAATGCGATAATACACACCAGAACGATCGGTGGACTCCATCACGCGGCTCCCGACCAGTCAAAGGCTTGCTCGGTAAGCTTGCGCAGTTCGTCATCACGATCGGCACGAACCATCTCGAGCATCGTGAGGCCGCCATACACATCAGCCCGTCTCCGGGCAACAAGCGGCAGACGTCCTGGGCTGAGCTTTCGCTCCATCAGCTCGCCAATCGAAAGAAGGTTTGCCAGCTTCTCTCGTCGAGCCGTAGGGACATCACCGTTCGTCTCCCATTGTTCGACTGCTTGGCGCGTCACGTTAAACAACTCTGCGCACTCGCCTGTGTTGAGATTAAACAGATCCTTTAGTCGTGAAAGCGGTGGCTGCATTGAACGGAGCGCTAGGTCCACGAGCCGACGATAGCGGTCTATGTCGCTCCCTTCTGGCAGATCAGGCCACCCAGGAGACACGTCTATGCGAAGTGGCGGGCAACCGGGCAATAGAAGACGGACAGCATTTATTGCCACTACACTTGCACCAATATTTCGTCCAAAGCGAGAGACTAAAGGCAAAAAGGGAACCTCGCTGATAAGGCGATTTAGATACCCAATCGGCTCGGCGCTCAGAACGCTCGAAGCGGTCATGATAGAAAATTGGTCGTTCGACTTTTGAACGAGGTCCGGAAACTGGCCCGAGGCAGCCTCAAGCACGTCGCCAATAAGACGGTGCCAGCTATTTACCAGGACAACGACAGATGGCCACTCTCCGCGTAGAGCACGCAGCATCACTTCCTCAAAGGCATGGAACTGGTTGGCGAGATCTGCCAGGAGCCTGGCACATTCTTCAGCGCTTTCAGCACTGAAAGCTCCCGCTAAGGAGTTGCTTGCCACAAAGTTGCTGGTCCGGTAGTTGAGCATGACATCATCATACGTCAGTGCAAGTATAGACACAAGTACTTACGCAAGCAACAGTGCAAGTATAGACGCAAGCCTGCAGCTTAATCACGCCACGGCTCCCAACAGGCCCACACCTCAAGTTGGCAAGTTATAGGAATATGTTTCTTGTATAATTTGAATCTGAAACCTACTTTCATTCAAGCAAGAAGAACGGAAAGCCTATCAATGAGCAAGCAATGCAAAGACCGCACGAGAGGGTGCAAAGTAGAGCTGCTTTATGTCGACAATTGCCCAAATGTAGATCAGGTACGTCTTGATCTAGCGTCAGTTATTGAAGAACTCGGCTGCGGTTGTGAAATCTTAGAATTGTGTGGCGACTATCCATCGCCAACCATACTGATAAACGGTCAGGACGTTATTGGACAAGATCAAACCGGATCTAATCCAAGCGAAGGTGCCTGCCGATTGGATTTACCAACTAGAGATCAGATTCGCTCAGCTCTGATTTCTTCTAAATAAGTACAAGTCTATATGGCGCGAGAGATCTGCGAAGGCATCATTACCAATCATCTCTAAACCAAGAGGCAAACCAAGAGCCTGTCGCGCATTTCGTCGCAGTGCGATCTATTGTTTCTCGGTTTCGGTCAACCGTCGTAATAGCAGGCGTGCGTGGGCACCCGTAGTAAACCCACTCTAAACGTCCCTGAATCCCATGCACACTTTTCAATATCATCTCTCAAAAATGTAGGTGCGCATCGAACCTGGGGCGGTAGACCTTGTAGGATTCTCAATCTCTTGACATCTTATTTATTTTTCTATAACCTATAATCAATTCTTCAACACCTTGACCAAATTTGCACACAACTCCTCACATAACTATTGCCAACAAGCTTGGTCACTACGGTCGCTTGACGACCTTGATGCCGGGCGAACCCAGAAGTTTGCCAGCGGCGAAGACTTCCTCACTTCGCTCTAACTTAGGCAGAGAACGAGCGGGCGATTTCACCTATGGGCCGCAAGTCGTCTCAGGCGAAACTCATTTCATATGGCTTTCGAAAACCGGTCTCACGGAACTATGGTGAATGCGTCTATATGAGCAGGACGGACCACATTGAAATGGCGATGGTCCAACGTCGCCACGGTTGTAGCTCTCAGCCTCTCGGCTATGGCGACCACTGATGCATCCGTCGAACCGAGATGAAGGTCGGCATAGGTTCTCACTAGTTCGGCCATGCGCTCATAGTCGCTTGTAATGAGGTACTCAACGGCGATATCGCCCCTAGCAATGGAATCGAGGAAGTTCGCCTCGCGCTCCGGCCCAAGAAACTTTTCGACGAGGAATGAGACTTCGGTGATGACACCTGGAGTGGAGAAGAGCGGTTCAGTGTTGGAGTCGAAGAAGGAAACTACGGCTTCGTGGTAATGATCATTAGCATCGGTAGCCGCAAATAGCACGCCGGTGTCGACAACGATCACTCGGGAAACTCGGCTCGCAAGATCTCTTCGGCCTTTTCGGAAATGTCGGAGCGGCCGCTGGCGCCGAGCGACACGAAGCCAAGGCGACGCGGCAATGTGGAAGATTCGTCTGGAACGGGCGGTAAGTGCGCCGAGAGGACTTCAAAGGCTACTTCATCCTCGGTAAGCCCGCGCTGTGCGGCCGCCTCATGGAGACGTTTGGCAAGCTCAACGGGAAGCTCCAGATGGACCTGACTCACAGAAACATTCTACCTTCTGACAAGCGGCCTTGCAAAACTCCCCGATTATGGCCATCGGGAACGTAGCGCGTGTGGTAGCAAGAATGTGAAGCGCTCTGCCAACCGAAATGTCCCTGGTATCCTCATTGACTTGAGCCGGTCGGATGACAGCAGCTGCCAGCGGGCCTGTATCTAGGAGGAGGATGCGACGAACCCTTCATCTTCGAGCTGCTCTTCAGCGCGTTGCACGTCAAAGCTTTCGGGTGCGTCTCCGAGACCAATGAAGCTCGGGACACGTCGAGGTTGTTCGACTTCAGTGCGAAGAAAGGAATCGAGGGCCTGGGCTGCGAGCTGATCATCGGTAACCCCTCGAGTCGTGGCTTCTGCGTGAAGACGCTCGGCGATGTCGTCGGGAACGAGGACGTGCAGCTCGGTCACAGTTTACTAGTGTAACCATTCAGGACCACTGTGTCTATTTTCGTAAGTCATAATCGTATCCACTTTACTTCATAAGGCTTTTCAATCGTAACTCGGCTATTTGCAGCTTGCCTAAAAATTATATTCAAGTATTCTCGCTACCCCTAAGGTTTATCGTTTCCAGATACTTGCAATTTTGTTGGAACCCTGGTGAACTTAGAGCCTGTCGCGTATATCATCGCCGCGCGACCTACACTTTCTAGGTTTCGGTCAACCGTTGTAATAGCAGGCGTGCGTGGGCACCCGTACTAAAGCCACTCTAAACGTCCCTGAATCCCATGCACACTTTTCAATATCATCTCTCAAAAATGGAGGTTTGCATCAAACCCGGGGCGCTAGACCTCCTGACTTCCGCGCATTTGCCGATTTATGGATATCATAGCCTTCTGATCAGGGGTTTTGATCTTCAATGTGGTTACTAGGCCTATTTTGATTTAAATCGTAGACTGGGGTGATGTCAGTGTTCGTCCGTAAGGTTAAGACTACGTCTGGGGCACGAGCAGTCCAGATTGTCCATAAAGATGGTCGCCATGTGACGAAAATCGACCATATAGGTTCAGCCCACGACGACCAAGAACTGGCTCTACTCTTAGACGAGGCTGCCAGAAAAATGCATGATGGTCAGCTATCTTTTGAGCTTGCTCCTGATCTACTTGGAGCCAAGATCGTCTCAACTGCTAGCTCCTATCTTTGGAGTCAGCTGGAGTTGGTCTGGTCTCAACTCGGATTTGATGTAATAAGAGACGAGGTTTTTAAACAGGTTGTTTTGGCGAGGATCATAGAACCGGTCTCAAAACTTGATAGCGTGAGAGTTCTTGGAGAACTTGGTCTTAAAGCCCCCTCGGACGATGCTATTTATCGGTCTTTACAGCGTTGCCAGAAAAGAAACTATAGAGAAAAGTTCTCCAAAGCTTGCTTTTCTTCTAACGCACAGACTAACGGCATGTCCCTTCTTCTCTACGACGTGACGACTCTTTACTTTGAAATACAAAAGGAAGATGAGTTCAGAAAACCCGGGTACTCAAAAGAGAGGCGCTTAGAGCCTCAAATCATCGTCGGCCTACTCGTAGACGAGTCGGGCTTTCCTCTTATGGTCCACTCATTTGAAGGAAACAAGGCAGAGACACTCACCATCCTGCCAGTCATAAAGGCCTTTGCGAAGCTCAACGGTTTATCGAACCCTGTCATTGTGGCAGACGCCGCTATGTTGTCAGCTGCCAATCTATTGGAACTTGAAGAACAGGGCTTTACCTTCATCGTCGGTTCACGAATCAATAAGACACCTCATGGGGTGAGCGAATACAAGAGAGACAATCCAAGTGATGAGATCAAAGACGGACAGATCTTCGAGGAATCGATTGTTATGGGTAAAGGAGAGAGTCAAAAGCAGCGCAGGGTCATCTACCAATACAGGGCCAAGAGAGCGGCTTTAGATCTATCTAATATTGAAAAGCAGATTTCGAAGGCAAATAAAGTGCTTGAAAATAAACTCCCTGTCACCAGGACTAGATTCGTCAACTTGGAAGGGACGACTAAAACTCTCAATGAAGACCTAATTGCAGATACAAAAGCAAAAGCGGGTATCAAAGGATACGTGACGAACATAGAAACAGCTCAGGCTTCCCAGATAATAGGGCACTACCACAAGCTCTTTGAAGTCGAGAGATCCTTTCGAATGTCAAAACATGATTTGAAGGCCAGGCCAATCTTTCACCACAAGCGAGATTCAATAGAAGCACACCTGACTGTTGTCTTCGGAGCCCTCGCAATCTCACGTCACATACAAGCCAGGACCAACTTATCTATCAGGAGATATCTTCAGATGCTTAGACCCTTAAAGGGTGCAGTGATCAGATTCGGAGGAAAGACCATTGAGCTACCGCCGGAAATACCGCCAAACATACTTTCACTGGAGGGTGGTCACTAGGATCGCGGAAGTCAGGAGCTTGGTCTAGCAGCCATCGCCACGCGTGCACCTGCTTGGAGAAGCGCATCAGTCATCGCGGCGCCGAGTCCGCTGGTGGCACCGGTTACGACTGCTCTAACCCCTTCCAACAGTACAGAAGTTTTCATCCGCTTATCAAAAATCTTTCAAAGTATTCAATAGCACTATTCCAAACATTTATAACTAAAAGCTAATCTTTTTTACAGGGAGTTTCCAAACTTTATCCTGGCGCACCGACCTGTGGAATCGCAAGATGATTCTTGAAGGTTGTCATCACTTTGTTTGAAACCTATGCAAAGCCTCTGGCAGCCGGAGTTGTCGATGGGGCCAGCTATGGCGTATTGGAAGGTCTTGCCCCTTTTTGCTCATAATAGCGAGCCAGCCCTAACCAACCGAGCGCCCACTACCCAATAGAAGCGCCCACTAAC
Source organism: Actinomycetes bacterium (assembly GCA_021827485.1). Lineage (GTDB taxonomy): Bacteria > Actinomycetota > Acidimicrobiia > Acidimicrobiales > JAKAVM01 > JAKAVM01. The sequence goes on along the minus strand of JAKAVM010000101.1, from coordinate 9,213 downwards.
CAACCGAGCGCCCACCAACCAATCGAGCGCCCACCAACCAATCGAGCGCCCACCAACCAATCGAGCGCCCACCAACCAATCGAGCGCCCACTACCCAATAGAAGCGCCCACCAACCAATCGAGCGCCCACCAACCAATCGAGCGCCCACCAACCAATCGAGCGCCCACCGTCACATGCGCTTCTCAAGGGTTAACCACAACCCAAAAGGCAAACTACCAGGTTGCAACTCGCCAAGCTGGGAGTCGTATTCTTGTAGCTGGGCTGGGCTATAGTGGAACTAGGTTTTGATTTTTCAAGTGTCCACGATCTTTCGTGGCTCTTGAGAATGTTTTCAAAAAGTGTCGTATCGGTAGAAAGTAGGAGGCACCAACAAAAGTGGCCGAAGTTGAAATTGGAATTGGGAAATCAGGTCGAAGAGCCTATGGTTTCGACGACATAGCAATTGTACCGTCGCGCAGGACCCGTGACCCCGAAGACATCGACATCTCTTGGGAGATTGACGCTTTTCGATTTGAGTTGCCCCTAATGGGTGCAGCGATGGACGGGGTAGTAAGTCCTGCGAGCGCAATTGAACTTGGAAGACTGGGCGGAGTAGGAGTATTGAATCTGGAAGGTCTCTGGACGCGATATGAAGATCCTGAGCCACTTCTTGACGAGATAGCCTCCCTGCAAGGAGATAAAGTCACTGCTCGCATGCAACAGATCTATGCTGAGCCACCTAAAGTAGAGCTTGTTTCTCAGAGGATTCGAGAGATCAAAGATGCTGGTGTTGTTGCCTGTGCTTCAGTGACACCTCAGCGTACCGAGAGTTTTGCAAAGGCGATACTGGAAGCTGAGTTAGACCTCTTGATTGTCCAAGGAACCGTTGTCTCGGCTGAGCATGTCTCCAAGTCGGCCGAACCACTGAACCTAAAGTCTTTTATCAGGAATTTTGACATTCCGATTATCGTAGGTGGCTGCGCTTCATATCCTGCTGCATTACATTTGATGAGGACTGGCGCTGTTGGGATATTGGTAGGCGTTGGTCCGGGCAATGCTTGCACATCTCGCGGAGTATTAGGCATTGGCGTTCCCCAAGCAACCGCAATCGCTGACGCGGTTGGGGCGAGGATGCGCCACTTGGAAGAGACCGGGGTATATGTTCACGTTATTGCCGATGGCGGGATGTCAAATGGTGGTGACGTAGCCAAAGCAATTGCTTGCGGGGCTGATGCTGTAATGCTTGGTTCTTTACTGGCCGCAGCCGAGGAAGCGCCGGGGCGCGGCTATCACTGGGGAATGGCAACCTTTCACCCAACCCTTCCCCGCGGTACTCGGGTTGCGACCAAGATAAGGGGTAGTCTCAAAGAGATACTAGTGGGACCAGCGCATGAGAATGATGGCAAGCTCAACCTTTTTGGGGCACTTAGAACATCAATGGCGACTTGCGGTTATGAAACGCTAAGAGAGTTTCATAAAGCTGAAGTCATGGTTGCGCCTGCTCTTCAAACTGAAGGTAAAGCTTTGCAGCGCGCTCAGCATGTTGGCATGGGCCTCTAGCCCTGGCGCTATTGAATAGTTCTTGCCTTGAGTAGTAACGGCGCGATTCTGGTCGTAGATTTTGGTGCGCAATACTCTCAACTGATAGCTCGCAGAGTCAGAGAGGCTAATGTCTACTCCGAAATTGTTAGTTACGAGATAACTGAGCGTGAAATCAAGGATCGAGCGCCAGTGGGAATTATACTTTCTGGCGGTCCTAAATCGGTTCATCAACCTGGCGCACCAAGCCTAGATCCGAATATTTTCGGACTTGGGATTCCGATACTCGGAATCTGTTACGGAGCACAGCTAATTGCCCAGATTGAGGGAGGAACGGTTCTCAAGACAGGCAGGGGCGAATATGGTCGTACAACTATTGAGGTAAATGATCGCTCTGGCATCCTCGCCTGTTTGGCACGCCAAGAATCTCAAGTCTGGATGAGTCATTCAGATTCAATTGTATCTGTTCCAGATGGATATAAGATTTCCGCTAGTTCACTGCAAGCACCGGTAGCAGCGCTGGAAAACGCGAGCAAGAAGATATATGGAGTGCAGTTTCATCCTGAAGTAGTTCATACAGACGGGGGACGGGAACTTATCAACCTTTTTGTCAGGGAAATCTGTGGAGCAACTCCTAATTGGACAAGTGCTTCTATAATCGAGGCGTCAGTTGCAAAGATACGATCCCAGGTAGGAGATGGGAAAGTCTTATGTGCTCTTTCCGGAGGCGTTGACTCAGCTGTAGCGGCAACGTTGGTGCACCGAGCGGTAGGCGAGCAGCTAACTTGCGTTTTTGTCGATACAGGTCTCATGCGCAAAGGAGAAGCTGACGAAGTAGAAGCACTTTTTGCTGGGAAGTTTCATGTTGAGCTGATTATGGCAGACGAAAAGGATCGCTTTTTGTCAAAACTTCAAGGGGTTGAAGATCCAGAATCCAAGCGCAAGATTATTGGGGAGAATTTTATCCGAGTATTTGAATCAATTGCCAAGAAGCTAGGGGATCATAAGTTCTTAGTCCAGGGAACTCTCTATCCGGACGTTATCGAGTCCGGGGGACAAGATGCAGCCATCATCAAGACCCATCATAATGTCGGGGGACTCCCCGAAGATATGGATTTCAAACTTATTGAGCCGTTACGGGATCTTTTCAAGGACGAAGTTAGGACTATTGGCTTGGAACTGGGTCTCTCGGAGGAGATCATTTGGCGACAGCCATTTCCCGGTCCAGGTTTGGCGGTAAGGATTGTTGGAGAAGTAACTAAAGAGCGTCTAGACATTCTCAGCGCTGCTGATGCAATTGTTGTGGAAGAAGTCAAGTCTTATGGACTTTGGAAGGAACTGTGGCAGAGTTTTGCAGTACTACCAGCGGTTAGAAGCGTCGGGGTCATGGGCGATGAGCGTACTTACGCATATCCAATCATAGTTAGGGCTGTGACTAGTGAAGACGCCATGACTGCAGATTGGGCTCGACTTCCATTCGAACTGTTGGACCGAATTGCCAATAGGTTAATAAATGAGGTAGCGGGAGTAAATCGTGTTGCATATGATATTACTTCCAAACCTCCTGGAACGATAGAGTGGGAATAGAAGCTAGGCAGACTGCGGTGCCGACTGACGCGTCGAGGCTGACTGCGAGCGCTAACTCTGGAATAGAACCCAGGCATCGTACTGTGTCAATTGACTCTGAACGAATACTAGAGGGACTCAATGGCGCCCAGCGTGAGGCGGTATTACACTCGGGCGGACCGTTGCTAGTTGTTGCTGGGGCAGGGTCAGGCAAGACGAGAGTACTTACCCATCGAATTGCCAACTTGATTGCCAATCACGGCATCCATCCCAACTCGATCCTTGCTATAACCTTTACCAACAAAGCCGCATCAGAGATGCAACGGCGAGTCCAGTCTTTAGTCGGAGATGTGGCAGAAAGAATGTGGGTATCTACATTTCACTCAGCCTGCGTTAGAATTCTCAGGTCCGAAGCAAAATCGAGAGGATATAAGTCAAACTTTTCAATATATGACCAGTCTGATTCGGTGAGGCTGGTTCAATATGTTCTAAGAGACCTAGACTATGATGCCAAGAAGTTCCCTCCCAAGAAGGTGGCTTCCATCATCTCCTCGGCAAAAGCAGATCTGATAGATTTTGAAACTTTTGCAGAAAAATCGCGTGGAGGCGACCTTGTCGAGAAGGTCGCAGGGGACGTATATAGTCAATACCAAAAGAGACTTTTTGCTGCTAACGCAATGGATTTTGATGATCTTCTGATGTTGACCTATGAGATTTTCAAGAGTGACTCTGAAGTAATTAAAAGATGGAAATCAAGGTTTAGTCATGTCCTAGTAGACGAATATCAAGATACGAACCGAGCGCAAGCTCAAATAGCATTTTTGCTGAGTCAAGATCATCGTAATATCTGCGTAGTTGGTGATGCGGACCAATCAATTTACTCCTGGCGCAAAGCCGATATACGTAATATCTTGGACTTTGAACGTCACTTTCCCGGAGCCAAAGTCGTCTTACTGGAACGCAACTACCGTTCCACAAAGCCTATTCTGGATGCCGCAAATGCAGTTATCGCAAACAATATTTCGCGCAAACCCAAGGATCTTTGGACCGAAATTGAAGATGGTGAGCCGATCTACCTACGAGAAAGCTCTAACGAGCGCGACGAAGCAAGTTGGATTGTCAGCGAAATCTTGCGCCTAGTGAAGGGGAAAGGAGAGTCCTACTCTGATGTTGCCGTGTTTTACCGCACCAACTCCCAGTCCCGCGCAATTGAAGAGCAACTTGTTAGTTGGACTATACCCTATCAGGTATTGGGAGGTGTAAAGTTCTATGATCGTAAAGAGATAAAAGATATTCTTGCGTATCTTCGTTTAGTAGTGAATCATTCTGATGAGGTATCTCTCAAACGAGTAATTAATGTTCCACGCAGGGGAATCGGAGATACGACTATTGCTAAACTCGAGAAAGCATCAAGGGAAAATAACTTATCGTTATACGAAGCATGTGAGTTAGCTCAAGAGTTCGGAATATCGGCCAGGACAGCCAAAGCCATTTCTCAATTCTTGGAAATGATCAGTTCTATAGCAAAATCATCATCCGAAGGACTTGGTGTGAGCGAGACTATCGAGCACCTCCTAGAAGAATGCGGGTATCTAGAGGACCTGGAAAGTGAGCCAACGGCCGAGGCTGATATGCGCAGGGATAATATCAAGGAGCTGGTCGGTATGGCTGCCAACTATTCATCGCTAGAAGAGATGATGGAGGCCGTAACTCTTGTGTCCGATAGCGACTCAATGGATTCTTCCTCCGGCAAAGTCGTCTTGATGACTATTCATACCGCTAAAGGACTAGAGTTTGACAACGTATTCATGGTTGGCATGGAAGAGGGGATGTTCCCTCACGGACGCTCTATGGGAGACAATAATTCGATTGAAGAAGAACGCCGCCTTGCCTATGTGGGTATAACTAGAGCCCGTAAGAGGCTCTACATTTCTTACGCAAGTTCCCGAGGGTTGTGGGGAGACACATTGTACAACCAGAGAAGTCGCTTTATAGACGAGATTCCTCAAGAACTAATACAAGAGGTATAGTTCGATACGTGCTTAATCAATGAATGAATATTTGATGATGCAATAAAGTGCTCGCACTGCATCTTTCCATCCAATCTTCTTGCCATCCTCGTAAGTTCTTCCCCAGTAAGTGATTCCAACTTCGTATACTCTTACTTTTTTCTTGGCAATTTTTGCTGTAACTTCTGGCTCAAACCCAAATCGGTTTTCCTTTAGATCAAGTGACTGTAATATATCGGTGCGAAAGACTTTGTAACAGGTCTCCATATCGGTGAGATTTAGGTTCGTGAACATGTTGGAGACATTGGTCAGAAAGCGATTGCCAACAGAATGCCAGAAGTACAAAACGCGATGCGGACCAGTTCCTATAAATCGTGAACCATATACCACTTCGGCATGACCATCCAATAGGGGTGCAAGCAATTTTGGATACTCTGTTGGGTCGTATTCTAAATCTGCGTCTTGAATAACTACGTACGGTTCTGTTACATGTGCAAAGCCTCGACGCAATGCTGCCCCTTTACCCAAGTTGGTAGGTTGGAGAAGTATTTCGAGACGCGGCACATTTGAAAGTGTTGAATATTTCTCTTGAAGTTTGCCGAGGATCTCACGCGAACCGTCGGTAGAGCCGTCGTCGACGATTATGATTTGGGTAACAACGGGTGAATTTCGCACTGCTTCAAGAGCGCGCTCAATTGTCGCATGTTCGTTATAGCAAGGAATCAAGACGCATAGACCCTGATTCGTGGAACGTATATCGTTATGTGGTCGGTCATTCATGGGAACACTAATACTTTAATATTAGTGATTCACGTGGACCTCACCAATTCGGTTATGCCTGTAACTTTGCGTTTGCAACGCTTTCCTGTCTATTTGATTGGGTTGGCGAAAGCCTTCAAGTAAGAGGCCGAGCGGATAGGTGGGTTCCGGCCCTAGTCGAGGATCCAGATGCCCCCCCTAACCGCTCGGCCTCTAAGCGTAAATACCTGCTGAATAGGACTTTTTGCAGGACCGTGAGCACGCTTTCGATCTAATTTTCCTTTGAGTTTGAGTATGGGAGTGAATCAGGTTCTAAAATTGCCCCGTGAGTTCTCCAATTTCATTGAGCGCCAGGGCAGTAACGTCACTGAGCACCAGGGCGATAATACTATTGGGCACCAGGGCAGTAACGTCACTGAGCGCCAGGGCGATAATACTATTGGGCACCAGGGCAGTAACGTCACTGAGCACCAGGGCGATAATACTATTGGGCACCAGGGCAGTAACGTCACTGAGCACCAGGGCGATCGGGACGATCTGATGCTTCGTCCGTATCGTGTTGTTGTAGCTAAACCAGGCCTAGATGGACACGATCGTGGAGCGAAAGTCATTGCTCGTTATCTTCGTGATGCTGGCTTTGAGGTGATTTACACTGGACTGCATCAGACTCCTGAGCAGGTAGCCCAAGCTGTTATCGAAGAAGATGCTGATGCCGTAGGGCTTTCACTCTTGTCTGGCGCCCATATGACTTTAGTTCCGAGGATTGTACAACTCATTCGAGACAACGGACGTGAAGATGTAACTGTCGTATGCGGTGGGATTATCCCTGATGGCGATATACCCAAGCTCAAAGAGGCAGGTGTAGCCGAAGTGTTTACCCCGGGCGCCCCGCTACCATCGATTTCAGCTTGGTTGGAAACCTGCCTGGACGCAAGAGAGACAAGAGAGGCTTCTTAGCAGTGATAAGAAAGGTAATAAGGTAAAAGGTAAGTGGATCTTTTTGAATATCAGGGCAAACAGTATTTTGCTCGTTTTGGTATCCCGGTTTCGCCAGGGGGAGTTGCATATAGCGTTCAAGAAGCGGTAGATCAGGCTGATAAGGCTGGCTATCCGGTAGTTGTCAAGGCTCAGGTACAGGTCGGCGGGCGAGGGAAAGCAGGAGGCATCAAAATTGCTGAGAATGCCGACCAAACACGTGAGCAAGCTTCCAATATATTGGGAATGGATATAAAGGGTCACATAGTGAAATGTCTGTGGGTGGAGCATGCTTCTGATATTGATAAAGAGTATTACGCTAGTTTTACTTTAGATCGTTCAGCCAAGAAGCACCTATGTATGGTCTCCTCTAAAGGCGGGGTGGAAATAGAGCAGGTAGCGCTTGAAGATCCTGGAGCGATAGTCAAATTCCATGTTGATCCAACTGTTGGGATTACAATTGAACAAGCGCGTCAAATTGTAAAGGACGCAAACCTTGATGCGCCAGCCCTTGAGGGAGCTGCCGATATTCTGATGAAGCTCTATGAGTGTTTCACAAAAGGTGATTGCGACCTAGTCGAGGTTAATCCACTAATACTTACTCCTGAAGGCAAAGTCCACGCCTTGGACGCCAAGGTTACCCTTGATGATAACGCGATGTTTCGACATCCTGAATGGCAAGAGTATCGCAAGACCGAAGAACTTGATGAACGCGAGCAGTTAGCCCGAGAAAAAGGGTTGAATTACATTGGGCTATCTGGGGAAGTTGGCATCATTGCAAATGGTGCAGGGCTGGCAATGAGCACTTTAGACGTTGTGAATCAAGCCGGGGGAAGTGCCGCTAACTTTCTAGATATTGGGGGCGGAGCAAACGCTGACGTTATGGCTAGCGCATTGGAAGTAATCAATTCTGATAAGGCAGTACGGTCAATTTTTGTGAATATCTTTGGCGGCATAACTCGCTGTGAAGAGGTTGCAAACGGCATCATCGAGGCCATCGGAAGAGTCGATATTTCCTCACCTATCGTTCTACGACTTGACGGGACTAACGCTAAAGAGGGGCGAGAGATTATAGCCTCCGATACTTCCGGAAAAGTTATATCCAAGCCAACCATGCTTGAGGCCGCAAGAGCAGCCGTTGAGCTTGCGAAAGGAAAGTAATGAGTATTTTTGTTGATGAGAATACAAAGGTGATTGTCCAGGGAATCACCGGGAGCCAAGGCAGGTTCCATGGATTGCGAAATCGCGATTATGGTACCAAGGTCTTAGCGGGAGTAACACCAGGTAAGGCTGGAACTGATGTTGATGGAGTCCCAGTTTTTGATACCGTTGTAGACGCAGTAGATAAGACAGGTGCCGACACGTCGTTCGTTGTAGTACCCCCTAAATTCGCCCCTGATGCAATTCTTGAGGCGGCAAAAGCTGGGATAAGGCTTATCGTTTGTATAACTGAGGGAATTCCTGCTCAAGATGAAGCCAAGGTCTATAATATCTTAGTCAATGACTATCCGAATACGAGACTTATTGGGCCTAACTGCCCTGGGATCATTTCACCAGGCAAATGCAACATAGGGATAACATCCGGAGACATTGCACTAGAGGGAGGACCTGTCGGGATAGTTAGTCGCTCTGGCACCCTCACTTATCAAGCGCTCCATGAATTATCGATGCAAGGGGTCGGTCAAACAACCTGTGTAGGTATTGGCGGCGATCCTGTCCCGGGGACCAGCTTTATAGATTGTCTAAGCGAGTTTGAAAAGGATCCGCAGACCAAAGCTGTAATGATGATCGGAGAAATTGGAGGCGATGCAGAAGAGAGGGCTGCAGAGTTTATTGCCAAGGAAATGTCCAAGCCAGTGGTTGCCTACATTGCGGGAGTAACTGCGCCAGCCGGTAAAAAAATGGGACATGCAGGGGCGATAATCTCAGGTTCTTCCGGCACTGCACAGGCAAAAATGGAGGCCCTAGAGAAGGCAGGAGTCCAGGTGGCCCCAAACCCAACTGTTGCTGGCGAACTCATGGTTCAGGTCGTCAAAGCGCTCTAGAGTTATATTACCGTACACTAGTTCGGGCAAGCTCGTCCCATCCTGGCGGTCAGCTTAGTTTCGTTTGGCGCCCAGCCTAGTTTTATCGCGCCCGGTCCGGCGCCCGGGCAGGCGAAAGGCACCCGTATCAATTCAAAATTCCACTTGTATCACCAGAGTCTCTGAACTAGTGTAGAACACATGTTCTCTAATAAAGGTAAGTCGCCTTTTGTTGATCTATTGATTGGTTCTACCAGCCCCCTTGAACTAGGTGGCTTAGGCAGTAACGATCTGGAGGAGGCCATTATAGAGCTGTGTGCACATCTGTCATCTCTTAGCTCAAAGTGGCTAGAGCTTATAG
>JAKAVM010000014.1 GCA_021827485.1 Actinomycetes bacterium | reverse complement strand
TCATGTCCCACCACGAGCTTTTGTGCGGCGGTAGACAATAACGGAAATGCCTTATACCTTTACGACCCCTCGGTCACACTCACCCCTGCGACAAGCCCATCGTCGCTAACTAGCGGTGTAAGCACCAACGTCACCTACTCGGTGACCGTGACGCCTGAAATTTCAAGTCTAGGTGTCTATCCAAGTGGTAGCGTATCCTTTGTTTCCGGAACTACGACGTTGTGCACTGCAACTCTCTCTGGTGGTTCAACAGACACTGCATCTTGTTCGGCTTCCACATCACTAACTCAATCCGAGACTATCTATGCCGAGTATGGTGGTGACTCAAATTTCAATTCTGGGCTGGGTTCAACCATTGAGACAGTATCATCTTCGCCGCCTACGCCGCCCTCCCCGTCGCCTACGTCGACCACGACCTCCATCAGCGGGCCGACATCTTCGGTTGCAAGTGGCACACCTGTATCACTAACCGCGACTGTTAGCTCGGTGTCCGGTGCTGTTTCGGGTACGGTTACATTCTCGGTCGGTGGGACTGCGATCTCATCGTGTACCGATTTACCTTTGAATCCAACAACTGGAGCGACAACGTGTACAGCTACCTTTGCTAGTTCAGGAAATGAGTCGGTCACAGCTACCTATAATGGTACGTCGCTATATGATCCGTCTTCGAGTAGCGCTCTAACAGTTGTGGTCGGCTCCTCAACTCCGCCAACTACTGCGCCTCCTATCACAACTCCACCCACCACAACACCTACAACAACTCCAACTACAACACCCACAACAACGCCAACTTCAACTCCCCCCACTACCACACCTACCACAACTCCTACTACACCCCCGACCACGGTGACGGGCTGTCCGACGGGAGACACAGGATCTCCACCTAACTGCACCCCAGCCCAGTCACCCTCAAAGCCGGGTTACATTGTGGTAACAACTCAAGGTTCAGTAATTACCTTTGGCTCTGTATCTAATGGGGGATCAATACCTCCGGATCACATCACAACTACAGGTAACATTGTCAGTTCAGCTATGACTAGCAATCTGGGCGGATACTGGCTTGCTTCAGCTGGTGGAGGAGTATATTGCTTTGGCAATGCTGGGTTCTATGGAGCACCAGATACTAAGGCCCTAACCACGCCAGTAGTAGATATAGCCCCAACACCCAACTCCCAAGGATATTGGGTAGTGACCTCTTCGGGTCAAGTGTTTTCCTTTGGAAATGCTCAGAGTCTTGGTTCAGCGTCTAATCTCAACCTAGCTGCCCCTATAGTTGGGATCACACCAACTCCAAGTGGTAATGGATACTGGCTCGTAGGTTCTGATGGTGGGGTATTTGCCTTTGGTAATGCAAACTTTGCCGGTTCAGCTGTAGGCAAGACTGGTTCAAGTCCTACAGTTGCCATTGGTGGATCTTCTAGTGGGGGATACTGGCTCGTATTAGCTAATGGTAACGTCTTATCCTTTGGAGGTGCTCCACAGCTTGGAGGATGTCCTTCTCAAAACTCAGGATGTCAAGACTTAGCTGCCCCAATAGTTGGGATCATACCAACCTCAAATGGTAATGGTTATTGGCTCATCGGAGCCGACGGTGGAGTATTTGCTTTTGGCAATGCAACCTTTGAAGGTTCAGGTCTAGGTAAGACTGGATCAAATCCAGCGGTTTAGTTAGTTGGTTAGTAAGTGTTTATTCTCCCGCGGAAGAATAATTGACCAGACTGTCAAGTCAATGTCATTCTCCCGCGGAGGAATAATTGACCACTGCGTCAAGTTTATGAGCCCGTGAAGTTACTGAAATATTAAGTTTCTGGGTTGGCAGCCGCTACTAGCAAGATTTCTATCTTGCCTAGTTACGGCTCCGCCCGCACTAATCAGCGCGCCCGCAAGGCCGGCGCCACCACCGGCCAGCGGGCGCTCAGTTGCCAACAAGAAGATTTCTATTGAATCGAAGGATCAAATAGTGATGAGATATCTAAGGACTTGCCTGGTTCAATAGGGTCGCTTGGATTTTCGTTGGCTGTAATCCTTCGTTGATCTGCATATCCATTTGGAGTTGGGTTACTCATTATTAGGAGTTCCTGCTCATTTGCATCGAGAATCCAGCAGTGCTCAATACCGCTTCTAGCGTATAGATTTGATTTTTCAAGATCTCGGGCAAGGGTGGTATCGGAGACTTCGATCACCAACAGGACATCGGAAGGACCTGGATGGGTTTCAGCGTATCCCCCCAACTTCTTCCTAAGTAAGGCAATATCAGGCTGAACCTCACTAAATTCACCGAGTTGGATTGGACCCTGGACTCGCACCGAAGCACTGTTGTCCCAATGGGCAGGACACAGTCGCGTGAGCCGATCGACATACTCTTGGTGTCTCGGACCGATATGTACCATATCTACAATTTCTCCCTCAATCAACTCCACCCGAGCATCTTCGTCGAATATATCGCCCATCATCTCATACTCTTCAACCCTGAAAAGGTGTCGTGTTTGGAGTAGTTGAGCCACGCAGTTATTATACATCACCCAAGTAGTGCCGCCCATAGCTTCCTATAGGTTCTTAGTACAGCGGTTTAGCTAGGACGCTCTAGGTAAGTGCAAGTGCCTGTGCCCGGATCATTTCGCATAAAGATGTAAGCGGTGTAACCGTGATATCATCATTGAGTTGATAGGTCTCGTTTCCGGGATAAACAATAAATCCCCTGGTGGCATTCACATCGTTGTAACTGATATAAAAGCCTTTGCCAGGCTTTGGTGCGATATTTCTTTTTATCTCAATTGACCAGGTTTGACCATCTGTGAACTCAATTAGAAGATCGATTTCAGCACCAGCATTTGTCCTATAGAAAGAGACTAAAGCTTCTGGTGGGGCTTGAGATATCAGGTTTTCTATCACAAAGCCTTCCCAGCTAGCACCTGCAACAGGATGGGAGAGTAGTGCATCCACATCACTTATTCCAAGCAGACAATGAACCAATCCGGAATCACGGATATACACTTTTGGTGAACGAACGAGTCTTTTCCTTGTATTACCGCTCCTCGGGCTTAACCTTCTGAGTAGAAAGAGGTCGGTCAGTAGATCAATATATCTTGATACTGTTTTAGAATCTATTCCTAAAGAGCTACCCAATTGAGAGAGATTGAGTAGTCCACCTTGCTGGTGGGCTAGCATGATCCAAAGCCGTCTCAACGTTTCGACTGGAATCCTATTGCCAAACGCTGGTATGTCTCGCTCTAGGTATGTGCGGATGAAGTCTCTTAACCAAGCGAAACTAGTTCGATCGGAGGGAGATAGAAAACTCTCTGGAAATCCACCCCTTAACCACAACATTTCAATGGAGTCCCGAGGAACTTCCAGAGCCATCAAGGAGGGCAACTCCAGGTAGGAAACTCGTCCAGCTAGAGACTCGCTGCTTTGCTGCAATAACTTAGGGGATGCTGATCCAAGCAAGAGGAACTGTCCACCTCGGATACCATGTCGCCTAAGTATTACCTACCTGGCGAGGCCCAAGAAGAACTACTGCCGGTACCGTTTCAAGCTTTTTCAAGATTTGAGGCAGCAGAGATCTAGGTATCATCCTTGTATTTTAGGAATCCTATTCCGGATTTGCAAGGAAACTTGAAATCTTTAGGACTTTTACTCCGTTGGGGTGAACTCAACTGGCATCGATTCAAACCCTGAAACGAAGTTAGCGCAACGACGTTGTGGTTCCTGGGGATCGACAAGACGAAGGTCGGGAAGTCTTGAAAGAAGTTTAGAAAACATTACTCTCAGCTCTAGTCTTGCCAACTGATTGCCCATACAAAAATGTGGCCCAAATCCAAAAGCAATATGGTCATTTGGAGTCCTTTGAATATTGAAGTCGTCGGGATCTTCAAACTGGCGTTCATCGCGATTGGCCGATGGGTAGAGAAGTAACAACTTCTGGTCTTGGCGAATTGTCTGACCATGTAGTTCAACATCACGAGTTGCACTTCGTGCCATGTTCTTGATTGGAGATACCCATCGAAGACACTCTTCTATTGCCGAGTTCATTATTGACGGATTGTTGGCCAGAAGAGAGAGTTGATCAGGATGGGTTAGCAGTTCATAGTAACCCCCGCTTATGACATGTCGTGTTGTCTCATCACCCCCAATAAGGATGAGTAGGGTTTCATGCACGAGAGAGGCATCATCCAAATAGTCGCCTTCAACTATTGCATGTACCAGTGTACCGGTTAGATCGTCTTGTTTCCCATCGACACGCCTCTCGTCAATGACTTTTCCAATATAGGCAGTATATTCGTTAAAAGCCGTTGCTGCATTGAGCATCGCATTAGGATCTGAGGAGCCTAGAGCACTCAGCATCACATCGGACCATCGTAGCAAATCATCACGATCCTGAGGAGCGATCCCCAACATGTCACCAATTAGAATCATCGGAAGAGGTGCAGCAATATCCTTGACAAAGTCACAAGTACCAACGGTACAGACTCGATCTATAATTAGATCACAAACCGTTGCAATATGGTCTTGAAGATCTCGAATCTTCTTGGGAGTAAATCCTGAGCTAACCAATTTTCTACGCCGAGAATGTTCAGGATCATCCATATCTATCATCATGGGCAGTGCCCCTGTATCGGGGCGAATTCCATTTTTGCTAGAGAACGTTTTTGCATCACGCGAAATAGCGCGTATATCGCCATAACGAGTAATACCCCAGACCCCGTTAGCCTCATCATAAAAAGCTGGTGCATGATCGCGCATCCATTTGAAGGCAGGATAAGGATTACCCCCATAGAAACCGCCGTCTACAAGGTCAATAGATATATCTCGGGGAGGAGAAGTCATCAAGACACCATCCAAATCTTCGCACTAGAGTTGTGAAAGCTATTGTATGCAACAAATTAAGAAAAAGAAAGTGATGTAACTCCAATTGAGTAACAACAAGATCCCAGGGCAAAACACACGAGACTCTCGTGAAACCCGAGATTCTCGTGATAGCCAAAGCTCCCGAGACTCCGTAGAAGGGCTTTATGCTCTGGTTACTGGTGGTGGCAGCGGAATCGGTCTTGAAATTGCAAAAGTGCTCACCTTGGGAGGTGCACATGTTACCATCTGTGGTCGTACCCAAGAAAAACTTAAAAACGCTGTTACTTACTTAGACGAGCAATTGAATGACGCTGAGGTAAGCTCGGGTTCAGTAAAATATGTGGTGGCTGATATAACCAAAGAAGCTGAAATTGCACAAGCGCTAGGTTTCGCAGCCGACCCAATGGGGACGCTCGACATATTAGTAGCAAATGCTGGAGGTTCTTCTCATATAGGCTCTATTCTAAATGCAGACCAGGCCCAGGTATCCGAAACTGTAAGCCAAAATCTTATTGGGACTTTCCTTTCTATAAAGCACGCAGTACGATATATGTCAAAGTCTACGAATAAAGCTATTGTCTGTATTACTTCGGGAGCGGGGGTTTTCCCCCACAGATTTCTCTGGGCATATGGTATGGCTAAAGCTGGGATTGAGTCGCTGGTAAAGAGTGCGGCAGAAGAGTTCGGCGGTCTTGGCGTGAGGGTCAACAGCGTGGCACCGGGTATTATTGATGATGAACTCATGAAACCGATTACAAGCGGTGGCCGCTTACTCGACGATTATCTAGAACAGATTCCTCTTTCCAGGATAGGTACCGTAAGTGACGTAGCTCTGGCGGTAAAGTTCCTCGTAGGTCCTGAATCGAAATGGGTAACTGGTACTTGCGTATTAGTCGACGGAGGACACCACCTAAGAAGGGGCGCCAATTACGAACTCTTATTTAGCTAACTCGACAATGTATTCAACAGCTCTAATAAGAGTGTGGAAGTCCCAATGAGTGTTGAGCTACAAAGTTGAGAATCATCTCTCTACTAACGGGAGCGATTCTAAGCAGCCTTGCTGAACCAAAGTAAGACATCAAGCCGTATTCGCTCGACATCCCATTGCCGCCATGAGTCTGAATGGCCTGGTCTAAACACGCAATTGCTGCCTCAGCGGCCGCATACTTTGCCATATTTGCAGCCTCGCCTGCCTCGGCGGGCGAACCATTGTTGTCAAATAACCAGGCGGCTTTTTGCATCATAAGGCGAGCCAACTCGGCTTCGACCTTCAACTTTGCAAGTGGGTGTGAAATACCTTGATGCGCACCAATTGGGACTCCCCACACCTTGCGCTCGCGAGCATAGTTAGCCGCCTTATCCAGTGCATATCTTGATACTCCGCTCGAAAGAGCAGCAGAAAGGATTCTCTCTGGGTTTAGGCCCATAAATATCTGGCGCAGACCATCGTGCTCAACTCCAATTAGCCGATCGGCCGGTACTTGAACATTGTCAAAGAAAAGTGTGAACTGTTTCTCAGGTGCCGTGATCTCTACTGGGATTACAGATTTGTCTAAGCCAGGCGAATCAACGTCGACTACAAAAAGCGAGAGTTTTCCTTTGCCGCTCTCCTCATCGACACCAGTGCGTGTTACGACTAGAATTGCATCAGCTTCATCGACTCCCGATATGTAGTATTTAGTACCGTTTAGTCGGTAAACATCGCCGTCACGAGTAGCTGTAGTTGAAAGTTTATGTGAATTGGAACCAGCATCAGGTTCGGTAATTGCAAAAGCCATTTTCAGTTCGCCACTAGCAAAACCGGGCAACCATTTTTGTTTTTGCGCTTCTGTGCCAAAGTGAGCAATCACGGTGGCACAGATAGCTGGCGAAACGACAATCATCAGCAAGGGGCAGCCTTGAGCGGCAAGTTCTTCTTCGACAATGGCTAGTTCATAGATACCCATTCCGCCGCCGCCATAAGCTTGGGGAACACCAACACCTAGAAATCCGGCTTCCCCGACCGCATCCCAGAGTTCATCGGACTTTTGGTCGCTTTTTGCCTTTGATACATAGTATTCATGCCCGAATTTAGCTCCAATCTGGGCGACCGCCTCACGGAGCATCGAATGTTCATCAGACTCTATAAAATCCACTGTTTTACCTTCCTTAGGTTGCTAATTGATCCAATCCTAGCGAAATAAGTTACTGAACGGTAATATCTAAATAATGAAACTTTCCGAACTTAGTGACGTAACCTATGAAGTCGATGAGGGATTAGCATGGATTACAATAAACCGTCCCGAGCGATTCAACGCTTTTCGGGCGCGAACGGTCGATGAGCTTATTCTCTGCTTCAAGACGGCTTGGGCGGACAAGGGCGTTGGAGTGGTATGTCTAACAGGTTCCGGGGAAAAAGCTTTTTGTGCGGGCGGCGATCAGAAACAGCGTAACGAGACAGGTGACTATGGACCAAGTGAGTCGGGTCTTTTTGAAATAGAGCTGCTTCATAAGGTCATCCGTGACATTCCTAAGCCGGTTATAGCAGCCGTGAATGGAGTAGCTATTGGTGGGGGCCACGTGTTGCATGTTATCTGTGACCTAACAATTGCGGCGGACCACGCTACTTTCGGACAGGCTGGTCCTAAGGTTGGATCCTTTGATGCAGGCTATGGAACTGCTTACCTGGCGCGTATTGTGGGGGAGAAGAAGGCGCGAGAGATCTGGTATCTATGTGAACCCTTTGACGCAGCTACGGCTGAGAAATGGGGCTTGGTCAACGTAGTTGTTCCAATGTCTGAGCTGCATGCCAAGGTACGCGAGTGGTCTGACAAGATTCTTGCAAAAAGTCCTACAGCGATAAAAGTACTAAAGCATTCGTTCAACGCCGATAGTGATTCAATATCTGGAATCGGATCACTTGGGTTTGACGCGCTGGATCTGTTTGTCGAAAGTCCAGAAGCACGTGAGGGCAATCAAGCTTTCAACGAAAAGCGTGACCCGGATTTCTCTAAGTTTCGTTCCCGATAATGGCCTTTTGAAACCGACTAGGCTCTATAATCGGTGATATATGGCAAATATAAAACTTAGAGAGCGCGAAGTCGAGATAAAATACTCTGTTGACGTTTGCGTTGTGGGGGCTGGTCCAGCTGGGCTAGGGGCAGCCTTGTCAGCCGCTCGGATGGGGGCAAAGGTTGCTTTGGTTGAACGAAACTCCTATATGGGAGGCAACTTTACCGCTGCGTCGGTGGGGACAATCTGTGGTTTGTATTACAAGCCAGGATCAGATTGGGAGTATGTCACTAGGGGAGTGGTCGAAGAGGTAGTAACTGCCCTCAAGAGTCAAGCCAAGGCGATGGGGCCTCTACCTTTTCAAGAATCAGCTATTTTATTGTACGTACCTTGGGCCGCAAAGAGACTTTTTGATGAGATGATATCGAGTAACGATAATATAACGTCATTGCTCCATTCATTAGTGTCGGAGGCCGTTGTAGATAATGGTCGGCTTGAAGCTGTAATCGTAGCCTCTAAACAAGGCCCAGTTGCGATAAGTGCAACTAGCTTTGTAGACTGTACAGGCGATGGAGACCTTGTGTTCTTCGCTGGCGGATCTTGGGAGATGGGAGATGAGCAGCACCGCCAACATGCCTCGATGCAATTCTTTTTGCAAAACGCTGATCAAAGCCTTGCTTTGGGCAAAGGAATACCGTCCTTAGCCGAGCTTATTTCTACTTATGGGCAAGATCTTACGCGAGACGGCGGGGCACTGATACCTACGTTGCGACCGGGAGAGTTCATAGGGGCCATGACGCGAATTACTAACCCCGACGGTTCTCCAATTGATATTACCGATCTTGAACAAGCAACCTGGGCCGAGATTGAAGGGAGAAGAGTTGCCGAGCAAGCTGCCCAGTTCGTTATAGATAGAGTGCCGGGATTCGCAAACGCTTTTCTGTCTGATACAGCTGGCAATATTGGAATTAGAGAGTCTCGTCGAGTTCTAGGTGAGTATGTGCTGACGGGAAAGGATGTTTTAGGTCGTGCCCGATTTGACGATCCAGTTGCATGTGGAGCCTGGCCCCAGGAGTACCACAGTGAAGGTAAGTCTACTAAATATGTGCATCTAAGTCCCGGTGAGTTTTACCAGGTTCCCTTGCGGTCGCTCAAGCCCCTTGGTTTTGACAATTTATTTGTTGCAGGACGATGTATCTCCGCGGACTTTGATGCTCTGGCGTCGATTCGGGTCATGGCTCCTTCGATGGCACTAGGAGAGGCGGCAGGGATTGCAGCCGCACACTTAGCACTCGAAGGGGATCTCAAGTACCAAAATATTCGTGAATCTCTAGTTGCCAACGGAGCTTTCCTCGGATAATGAGTGACACCCCCGAGGATCTTTCCCGGATTCTCACCATCCCCAACCTTCTTTCAATCTTGCGAATAGTCGGGATAGGGGTTTTTGCATGGTTAGTGTTGTCGACTGGTCACAAATTTGCCGGAGCGATACTACTGGCTAGTTTAGGCGCTACAGATTGGGTTGATGGATATATTGCACGGCACTTTCATCAGGTCTCAAATCTTGGCAAAGTAATAGATCCGGTAGCTGACCGTATCCTGTTTCTAGTTGGAATCTCCTGTATCCTGGCTATCGGTGCGGCGCCGCTATGGTTGGGCTTAGTAGTATTAGCTCGTGAAGCGATTGTATCTGTAGCTACGATATTGGTGGCTTCACTAGGGGGAAGAAGAATAGACGTGATCTGGGCTGGCAAAGCTGGCACTTTCGCTCTTATGTTTGCTTTCCCTGCATTTTTGTTAGCGCATTCCGGATCAACACTATTGGTTTGGATGGATGACTTTGCTTGGGTCGTTGCAATTATCGGAATTTGTCTTAGCTGGTTTGCTCTCGCATCGTATATCCCTCAAGCCCGCAAAGCCCTTAGTGAGGGTCGCAGTAGCTAGAAGTAGATGAATTTCTACCGGCCACAAGGCGACGTACCGTCATTCAAGACCACACTGAGTAAACCTATATACTTTGCAGTCGTGCTGTTCCGTGGGATTTAGCTGCCAGGGTGCCCGCGCTTCCCTCCATGAAAGCAAGCGAGTTGCTTAGGCTATTGAAGAGACAGCCTCTCTCGTACCGAGTTGAGAGACAAAAAGGTTCCCACATTAAGCTAGTTTCTGATAGCAGGCCACCGCTTTTGTTTGCTTTTCACCAAAATCAGAACCTTCCACCAGGTATGGTGCGTACAATCCTCAAGGACCAGGTCGGGCTATCCGACGAAGAGATAGAATTAGTACTAAAGTTGTAACAAGGAGATGATATATGGATGTGATCGTGAGAGTACATTTGGAGCGTGCTGACGAAGGTGTGGTGTGGTGGGCAGATTCACCGGGATTACCGGGTTTCTATGCTGCTGCCGACTCAATGAAGGAACTGCGTGACGTAGCGCGGGTCGCTATTAGTGAAGTTCTAATTGAGGGTGGAGACGTACTTGAATCGATTAGCGAACTGCTCGTTCCTTCAGTTGTGATAAATGGTCTTGGTAAGACTTCAAACCAAGCGCTTAGCCGATCCGCGAACCAGATTTTAGATTCGCAGGGAGCCGTGGTACATGCGCTGGCTTTTGCTTAATGCAAATAACCAGCGCGCTGTTATGTGACTTCGCCCAAATCCGCGAGGGTTTGTTATTTATTGCTTCGGGTGGGATTACTCGCCTCAATGTACTAGTGTTTCCATCTCCATTTCAACTTACATTGGCAGGAATGGTGGAAATTTATCCTACCGAGATCGATCAAATTCACGAGGTTAGGATCAGTGTTGCCAACGCAGCAGAGGCGGAGGAACTTGGCTACGCAGTTGGCGCTCTAAAGCCAGAAGTTTCGAAGGGACTGCTTCGAGGGGAATCGATTATGATGCCACTAATAGTACCCCTTTCCCCAATAATCCTACATATGCCCGGCGCCCACGACGTACGGATCTCTGTTGATGGCGAACTTGCAGGACACCTAACTTGCTATGTCCATCAAATAGTTCAGCAAGAATAAGATTCCTCCGCGATGAACATCAAATAGGTCAGCAAGAATAAGATTCCTCAGCGATGAACTCGGCCACCAATATCAGCTCACGGTGAATAAGAGACGTTCTCCGCAACGGAAAGGGTGATTAATGCTCCAGAGTGAATTCGTCGACGTGAGCCACGCCATGCTGGCGCCCATCTGTGAGCGCTACCGGATCGCAGAGCCCTGGCTGTTCGGCTCGGCGTCTAAGGGAACTGCTAGACCGGAAAGCGACATTGATCTACTTTACGTCCTTGCGCCCGACTCCCACCTGGGATGGGATATCGAGGACTTGGCGGAGGAACTGAATCGCTTGTTTGGGTGCAAAGTTGATTTGGTTTCCAAGAGATTCCTACACCCCCTCATCCGAGATGAAGTGCTCTCCACGGCCAGCGTGATATATGCAGCGTGATATATGCAGCGTGATATAGGCAGCGTGACCTACTCCGACTAACTGAACTTATTGGATCAAGTAGGAGAGTTCCAGACAGGATACCACGCCACGCGAGTCAATGATACGGCACGACGGGCGGACCAACTTCAAGATGATGGTAGGATCAGTGTTGCATTCCTGACGGGTAGGTAACAAAGGCGGTTAGTACAACCTCCAAACGTCAACTCTATTTCTCGTGGACCTGATCCTTGAAGTTTTACAGGCACCAATATCGTAACTGGACCTGGAGGGTAAACAGGAAGCTCGATAGGTGGACTTCCAACCGGGCTTTGTTGCGTTACTACATTGGCATGGTCAGAGCCGATCTGTCTTAGCCCTCCAGAAACCTTTACCGTGGTTGGAACACCAAGTCCATTGACCAAAATCGGCGGCCAAGCCGATGACTTTAGTCGTGGGTCAAGTTGTAATGGAACGGCCGACTCCCGTTGCGCAATTTAGACGTGGGTCGTTCACAATTGAAGAGTACGTTGCCACAAAATTGAAGGGAGTCAGCCATTGCCATCAAATAATTATAGCCGAGGAGGGTTTGTCCATCTCGGTCTTGACGTATCGAAAGATTCCATCGCTGTCGGGATTTTGCGTCCCGACGAGGTGGTAGCTGATGTAGAGATGATCGCCAATCAAGAAAGTTCAATCCGTCGCCTGATATCACGTTTTGAAGACCGGAAATTGCTGCGGACGTGTTATGAGGCGGGACCAACTGGTTATGAGCTTCATCGCCTGCTTAGTTCCATAGGGGTGGCAAATGATGTCATTGCCCCCTCACTTATGCCTCGCATCCCAGGTGATCATGTAAAGACTGATCGCAGAGACGCCAATCGTCTTGCTCGCCTACACAGGGCAGGTGAATTGACCCCTATACGGGTACCGTCGAAAGCCGAAGAGGGCGTACGCGATCTTTGTAGAGCTCGAGGGGTTGCAGTTGAGGAGCGTAGGCGTTCTCGACAGAGACTGGGATCGTTCTTGTTACGCCACAACCAAATCTTTAGAGAAACAATGCACTGGACTCAAGCCCACCAATCCTGGATTGCTGGTCTGAGCTTTGACGACAAGGCAACCCAAAGCGCGCTGTCATTTTATCGCTCAGTTCTTGTATCTTGTGACGCTATCCTTGCATCTACTACAGCAGAACTAGCTCAATACTATGACTCCACACTCTTTGGTGACCCGGTTCATCGTCTAAGTGCCTACCGCGGAATCGACTCTTTGGGTGCACTCACCATTATCTGTGAAGTCTGTGACTTTAGACGCTTTTCCCACCCGGGAGCCTTTATGGGATTTTGCGGACTGGTTCCATCTGAGTATTCTTCCGGTGCTTCGGTACGCCGCGGCCATATCACCCATGCAGGTAATGTTTATGTCCGCACCCAACTAATCGAGTCAGCTTGGGCTTACCAACATGGCCCAAGTAGCGGCATTACCATAAAGCGCCGCCAGCAAGGACTTGGTCAGGAAACCATATCGCGTGCCTGGAAAGCACAGATACGTCTTTGCAGGCGTTTTAGACCGAAGGTACGTCCCAAAATTACTGTGATTCCATAGGTAACCAGGAACAATGGCTATTGTGGTGCTATAAAGTGTAGACACTAAAGAGCTTGCATTATCAAAATGAATATGGTATAATGAGCTTATGGTAAAAGCACAAGGAGCGATGCACATATCTACTACGCGTCGCCACTATCAAACCAAGGATGGAACCAAGCGGATCCATGAGGCCCACTTGCTGCGTCGTTCATATCGTGAGGGTGGCAAAGTGAAAAACCAAACCCTCGCAAATCTCTCCCACCTGCCAGAAGATATTATCGAGACTATCCGTTTAGGACTGGCTGGCAAAACCTTAGTTGTAGCAGGTGAAGGCTTAGAGGTGGTTCGCTCACTTTCCCATGGCCATGTAGCAGCAGTTTTTGCTATGGCTAAGAAGTTGGGCTTTCCTGATCTTTTGGGTCCAGCCTGCAAAGAGCGTGATATTTGCCTAGCACTAATTATCTCTCGGGTTCTTCATCCGAGAACAAAACTTGCCACAACTAAGTGGTGGAAAGATACAACTCTGGCAAGTGATCTAGCTATTGAAGATGTTGGAACCGATGAAGTCTATAAGGCAATGGACTGGCTTTATGAGCGCCAAAAGAGAATCGAAACAAAACTGGTAAAACGCCATCTTGGTTCTCAATCTAACTCACCAACACTGGCTTACTTTGATCTTTCATCTTCTTGGGTAGAAGGAACTAAGAATGAACTAGCCGCCTATGGATACTCACGAGATAAAAAGCGTGGCAAAGCCCAGATCGAATACGGACTGCTAACAGATAAAGATGGCAGACCCTTGGCAATTGAAGTTTTCCCTGGTAATACTGCTGACCCTAAAGCATTTATCTCAATAGTTAGAACTATCCGTACCCGGTTCAAACTGGATCGACTATGTATGGTTGGAGATCGTGGAATGATTACGTCAGCTCGTATTAGTGCCCTTAGAGAGGCTGGTGACATGGGATGGCTAACCTGTCTTAGGGCACCTCAGATTGCCAAGCTCGCAAGCCAAGATGGACCACTACAACTATCTCTCTTTGACGAGGTGGACTTGGCTGAATTTTCTCACCCTGACTATCCAAATGAACGCCTTATAGCCTGTAGAAATCCATTTTTGGCAAAAGAGCGTAAGTGCAAACGAGAGTCCCTGCTTGTTGCCACAGAACAGGCCCTAGCCCCAATCATTGCCAGCGTTAGACAAGGTCGCCTGAGTGGAGCCGATAAGATTGGCCTCAAAGTCGCTAAAGTACTCAATCGCTATAAGATGGCCAAGCACTTTAGCGTTGTAATTACCGACACCACACTTGTTGCAACTAGAGACCAGGCATCGATAGACACAGAAAAAGCTTTAGATGGGATCTATGTCTTGCGCACCAGCCTCAAAGACAATGAAGTAGATTCGAACGGGGTGGTTAGTGCTTACAAGCAGCTCTCTAACGTTGAGCGAGACTTGTCCCATATCAAGGTAGATGACATTAACTTACGACCAATTCATCACTACTTAGAAGACAGGGTGCGCTCACATGTCTTTATCTGTATGCTAGCTGGCTATCTTGTTTTCCATCTACGTGAGACACTTAGCCCCTTGACATTCACCGATGAAAATAAACCTGAACCTACAAACCCAGTAGCCCCAGCCGACAGATCGGTAAGTGCCAAGGCCAAAGCTGGCTCCAAGAAAAATAGTGATGGTTATGACGTGAGAGGATTTCGAGAACTACTTGACCATCTGGGAACTTTGACAAGAAACACTATAAAAACTAAAACGGGAAAGACGACAGCTAGCTTTGAACTGCTTGCCACACCAACTCCTATTCAACACAAAGTCTTCGAACTACTTGGTATATCAGTGCCTGTTAGGCTTATGTAGACAGAACAATCTTAGATAGTTTCATCATTTCCCCTGGTGGGAGAGGGTTTAGTTACAAAAATGGACGTAACTTCGGTTTAGAGAGTTATCTAAACGCAAAGACTCACAAAATACTGTAGTGACAGCAATAGCACGAGAGCTTGCTGGATTTATCTATACCGAGATGACCATTCTAAAATGAGATCAAAAGTCTGGACACCTTATCTATCGATGCCAGAGGTGTCCTCAATTCAAGTCACGTGCCAGCCAACCGCCGTCGCAGACCAGATCCCCGTCGAGCCTTTGTCGCCTAGTAACTTCGGTGACGTATCAAGTTTGGGGCAACTTTCTGCGAATAGACAACTTGCGATTTCGACTCGCGTACATGAGAGTGGCGGTGGCACGATCCACGAAAGGCTGGCACGTGACTTTATAATCCGAGATGTCCAATGGGACCATAGCTAACCTGCGTTCTGAGCCGGGGATACGTAGCAGCCGTCACCCCGGCGTCAAGGTCGTTCATCCTCAGGCTTCGCCTTGCGGGTGCTCCACCTTGACCCCAAGGACCCCACCGCCTGCAATTGATGCAGCCAAGCTCCGAACCTTTGGTTCGGCGCGTCCAAAAAGATTCTAACGTTACCAATTTGACAAGCCGTTCCACATGAGGCTCGCTCGGGGTGTTGCCCCGACATACCCATCTGATATAATAGAGATGCCCGATGTTTCGGCATCGCGCATACCCCAGGGCATG
>JAKAVM010000052.1 GCA_021827485.1 Actinomycetes bacterium | reverse complement strand
CGACGGATTTATCTGTCCAGAAGACCCCACAAACCCAGCGTCGCCAAAAGCAAATACTCCACCATCGGCTGCCACCATCCAGTACCCTTTGCCATCTGACGTCGCCAGAATGCCAACGATTGGCTTGACCGGAACAAATGAGTTACTTCCCCCAGCGGGAAGCGACGGATTTATCTGTCCAGAAGACCCGACAAACCCAGCGTCGCCAAAAGCATAAACATCGCCACGCGAGTCAACCATCCAGTACCCTTTGCCATCTGACGTCGCCAGAATGCCAACGATTGGCTTGACCGGAACAAAGGAGTTACTGCCCCCAGACGGAAGCGACGGATTTACCTGTTGTGAGGATCCGTAGAATACGGCATCGCCAAAGGCAGTAACAATGCCATTGGTACTAGCCAACCAGTAACCTCCATTATCCGGGGTGTCCGTGATTGCTGCAATATTTGAAGTGCCGCTAGGTGACGAACCATAGGTTGGATCTCCACCACAGCCATATACATCACCCGACGAGGTTACAATCCTGTAGCCATTTGATGAATTTCCGCTACTAGAAGCTCCACCGGCAGGACTTGCGCCGTTAGCAACAATGTATGTGAACTGATCTGCGCAAGACGTTGGACTGGTAGTTGAGCCAGAGGTAACAGTGATATCAACTGTTCCAATTGAGCCGCTTGGAGAAACGGCAGTTATCTCATTAGACGATACAGTAGTAAAGCTGGCCGCCGGGATAGTACCAAACATAATCGAAGTTGCACCAGACAGATTAGAACCAGAAACGGTAACGCTGGTACCTCCGCCAGCCGGCCCTGATGAGGGAGAAACCGAAGTTACTTGTGGAGAACTCGGTGGAGGAGGAGTGGTCGAACCCCCGACTATTGGGACGCCGTTTGAAAACGTAACTTGGGTTAGCCACATACTTCTATAGTCCCCACTAGCGTAGCTAAAATTACTGGTTGGTCCGTTCCAGGCAGCGTAAACCATCCAAGTGTTACCTGAACTATCTTGAAAGAGCGATTCGCCCCCTGGGCCAAGTCGTTGGCTATTGGATGTGAGTAGGGACGCTACCTGGATTGTAGAGCACGGCCCAGTGGCACTTGTACAAGTTGCATAACCGACCCCATAGTTTGCACTGTTCCAGACACCTTCGGAATAGAAAAGATAGTAACTTCCATTGTTTACGTACATAAAGGGACCTTCAATAGTATTGGGTTGATTTTGGACTATCAGAGAGGTAGCACTAGTGAAGTTAGGGACTCCTCCAAGTCCAATTGGGGCAACCCAGATGTGAGAATTGATTGTCGGTAATCCGTCGTTTGACTTCCAATAAAGGTACGCATTCCCCTTCGTGTCTATAAAAGGTTGTGGATCAAGCACACCACCTAGCGATGGATCACAGAGCATTGGGCCGCTAGAAGTGTCTTGGTAGGGACCAGTAACGCTCGAAGAGGTGGCCATTGAAAGACATCTGGTATTCGTCGAGGCCTGGATCGCTGCATAATACATTATGTATTCGTTCCCAAAGTAAAATACTCCGGGGGCTTCTTGAGTGTTTACTTGCTCCCAGCCTGGAGGATTTGGAAGTGCAGATCCAACGACTGTCCAGGCTGATAATGTCGACGACGATAGTAGCTGAATATAGTTACCAGCGGCTGTTCCGGTTGTGAAGGCATAATAAGTACCTTTTGAAACGACAATATCGGGATCAGGAGCATCTGCGTTGTAAACCGGAGAGGTTGTGTTCACGCTAGAAGGCGCTCCAACTCCAGACATAATAACTCCAGCTCCAACGCCCCAACAGTGAAGAGCATCTGCACACGATAGGCCGAAAATCCAATTGGACGAATCCGGCATCTGCTGAGACCACGTGCTCCCAGAGTCAGTTGTTGCTTGAACCGTACCTGGATTGATACCACCGATCCAACAACTACTGGGTGCTACACACGCAACCGCCTGTAGCGTACTCGAACCAGTACCTAGTGAGTTTATAGGCGACCAGGAGGTGCCGTTTGTCGTCATGACAGCGCTCGTTCCACCTACCGCAACACAGAAATCTACTGATACACAACTTACTGAGAAAAGGGTAGAGGTAGTCCCCGATTGGAGTGGTGTCCACGTACTACCATCGCTTGTATCAACTATTGCGCCTTGCAATCCAACGGCAACACAAGACGTAGCCGAAAGACAGTCAATTGCAAAAAGAAGTTGAGTTAGATTTGCGGCAACCGTCCAGCTGCCCCCAGGGGCAGGTGTGCCCTGAAGAATTTGTCCATTTCCACCGACAGCAAAACAAGTATTTTGGTTAGGGCACGAAACGCCATTGATATTTGACTGTATGGGAGAGGTTATTGGTGCCCAGGACCCTCCTGCATTTGAGGTTGCAACGATCGTACCAGAATATCCAACAGCGACACATATCGAAGAAGTTGCACATGATATACTTGTCAATCCCTGGGTGGTGCCTGAATTGTCAGCTGTCCAGGTGGACCCAGAATTATCGCTTGTAATTATCGTGCCTTGGGCACCTACTGCTGCACAGAAGCTACTTGTCGGGCATGAGATCGATTGGAAGGTTACTTGAGAACTACTAGGATCGGTCTCGTTTTGCCAACTCAACGAGGAACTCTGATGGGCTATAGATACCAAAGCGTTGGTTTTGGCACCTGCCGGTAAGCCAATAAATGTCAATGTAGACAAACTCATTGACAAAATAATTACTAGGCGAACTAACCCCCTTATTGAAATCATTACTTCCCCATTCCACTGATGAATAATGATTTTAGGTTACTAAAACTCGTGGCTCCTCGTAGCTAATTGTCAATCGCTTGGACACCCAGAGACGTTCTGGCTGGTCAGCCCAGACCAGTATGGGAGGAAGAATAATCAGAGCACACAGCAAAGCAACGCTTACATTCATTGCTACAATAATTCCAAATCCGCGAAGTAGTGGCATGGAGGAAGTCGCCATGACCCCAATTCCGCAAATCGCGGTCATAGCCGAGACCAAAAAGGCCCGTCCGGTTCGCGCAGCAGTCATATCCACTGCCGCGCGAGGTTCCAGCCCACGCCCTCTCTCTTCGACAAAACGTAGGAGGATCAATGAAGTAAACTCAGTGCAGACAGCAACGACCAAAGGTCCCGCCACTGCAGTCATTGGGCTGAGCTTGAGACTCAATACAAATGCAACTAGTGAAACTGCTCCCACCGCAATAAGGACTGGAACGAGAGATAGCAGTGCCCTTATCAGACTTCTTAGTCTAATCATCAAGAAGATTCCGACGAATCCGATTGCCAGGTAAGTTAGTAACAATCTAGACCTAGCTAGATTCTCTAACAGTCCAACGCCGACAACCGCAATCCCGCCAGGTGCTACGTTCATTCCTGAAGGAATAGCTAAGTTTTGTGGATGGCTGAGGTATTGGACAACAGGCTGCAGGCTAGATAGGGATGATGTTCTAGCCCGAAAGACAACGTTCATTTCCTGCCCATTGTTGGCTACCATAAGATTCTTTATTGCAGGGGGAGCAGCGTTATATGCTTGAAGAACTTGTGCTCCAGTGGGGTGAATTGGAGTTGTACCGGGAATTGTTACTAATTGATCCACGAAATTTACCAAACCGATTGCTGGAAATACAACTGAATTATATTTTGATTGAATATTATCTGAAAGCGATGCAATATACTGAACAGTCTGGTCGCTAAAGGGCTGATTTGTGGCAACCACTACTCCAAGTTCGTTTTCAGATCCAGTCCCTGCCATTAGCTGATTGATCCCTTCGATTGCAGGTGAGTGTTGGTTGACCCATTGGATCGGGTCAGTTTGCAGAGTAAGGTGTCCTTCAACGATCAATCCCCCTGCAAAAACACAAAGTGATGCAATAGCGAAAGGAATGGCTACTTTTTGTGGCGAACTTCCTAAGAAAACTACGAATTTGCTCAATTTTCCGCCAGAAAAGTCCTTGCCTTTAGTAGGACTTCGGTACTCTCTAATTCCGAGGACAGCCAGAGGCCCAATGATGGAAAATACACACACTGCGATAATTCCAACTACGAGAAGTTCGCCAAACTCGCGAATCATTGGAACTTTAGCGAAAAGCAGAGCACAGAATGCAAAAACTGCGTCAAAAGTTACAACTAATAGTGCTGGTCCAAGATTGCGGGCTGTCGCTTGTATAGGATGTGCGGCTCGGTCTAACACCACCTCCTCTTCTATCCGTGAATGCATTTGAATTGCGTAATCAATTCCGATTCCCATAAGGATTGGAAGACCTGCAATGGATCCCAGGGTTATTGGGATTCCTAAATAACCTATTAATCCAAAAGCCCATAGCAAGCCAATTGCTACCGTGGCGAAGGCCAACAGACGCCACCTCACCGAAAAAGCTAGCGCTAGTATCAAAATCATCAGAGCCGCAGCAATTAAGGTAAGGGTAAACATTCCGCCTTTGAGATAGTTATTTATTGTATCCAGCAGGGCAGGGACACCAGTTGTTATGACCGTTGCACCACCAAAGTGATACGAGTTGACTATCGTTTGAACGGACTTGGCGGCCTGAGACTCCTGTCCGATGCTGATCCCACCTTTCAGATAGGTAACTATCGCCAAGTGAGTATTGTTAGGTATAAAGGCTAAGATTGCCGGGCGCATCGTACCATCTGGATTATGTATTAGAAAACTAATCCAGGCAGGATTGGTCAGGACTTGTTGATTAGTTGGAATTGCCTCTTGGGCCTTCAAAAGTCCTGACATGTAATTGAGCCGTATTGCTTGACTTTGTGGAGATGGATCTTTCTGATCGGCCGAGAGCAACCACTGACCTGCAATTGAATTTGCAGGGTTACCGCCAGGGCTCTGGGCCAGAGCATTTGCCAACTCTAATGAATCTACTGGCCCAGCTACCGAGAATACGTTATGGCTTAAGCGCAGTTTAGCTTCTAGGGAATTTAGACTAGCGATATTTGAAGGAGTAAAAAAAGAATCTACGCTATTGCCTGGGTTCATCGTGATCATGGTAACGATGGGGTCCCCGCCAAAAAGCGACTGATAGTGGATGTTTTCTATTGAAGCGGGATCTGAGGCATTTAGATAACTCGAATCACTTGTCGTAAATTTCAACTTTACAAGTCCGATTCCGAGAATTAGTGAAACAACCAAGCCAATTATGCCTACGATGCCAGCATATTTTCCTAGATTGAGGCCCAACCATGACCAGTTCCGTCTCAGTTTCACTCTCATCCCCAAAGCTCCGGCAGGGGGATTTAGAGTTTCATTTTGATAAGTTGGATGCAGTTCGGGGGGGTACCAGTTTCCATCAGAGGCTTGCCACCAACCTTCCAGGGCCTTTTCTTGGGGCGGCATTAATTGCTCTGGGAGTTCAAGGGTCAACGATCGAGAACGTCGCTTATGAGGTGGTAGGTACTGCGTATCATTGTTGGTAGCCTGGTGACTTTGCGCTTCGGCAATGTTGTCGGGGTGCAGTTCGGGTGGGTACCAGTTTGAATCTGATGCTTGCCACCAACCATGAACTTTAGGACTCATAGCTGATATTCTTGCTCAAAACTGGTCATGTTCGCACACTGATTATCGAACTGTAGCGGTTACCGGGTGGCACATACTTAGAATATAGCGTACCCTATTACCCTAGTGAGTATTCTTTTTCCTGCGCTTATCATTGGTGTTGTTATTTCCCAAGTTGCATTCTTTATTACCACTATCTACTTGCATCGGGCATTATCACACAAAGCGCTGGTCCTAAATCGGCAGATCCGCTTTGTTTTTAGAGTCCTTACCTGGATGGCGACTGGTATCAGACCGAGGCAGTGGGTGGCGGTACATCGTAAGCATCACGCCTATACCGATACAAAGGACGATCCACACTCTCCTATCGTTCTTGGATATTGGAAAGTCCAGTTAGCAAATGCGTGGTTATATCGTAAAGTCGCCAGAAATAGTGCAACTGTTGACAAATATACTAAAGATCTGCCTAGAGATAAATGGGATAAATATCTTTTTGACCATGCACTTTTGGGGTTAGGAGTTGGAATCGGGATATTGGTACTCGTATTCGGATGGGAAGTTGGGCTTCTTGCAGCATATATCCATACTGTTCTCTACTTACTCGGCGGGGGAGCCATCAACGCGATTGGGCATAAATGGGGTAAACGTCCATTCGACAATCTAGCAACCAATAACCAGTGGCTTGCGTGGCTAGTTGCTGGCGAAGGGCTTCACAACAACCACCACGCTATCGCAACAGCAAGCAAGTTGAGCCTGAATCCTGGGGAGATTGATCCAGGCTGGTGGGTGATAAAATTGTTGCACAGCGCCAAACTCATATCTTTACGGGAGATAAAATTTACTCCCGTACTGAGCAGCTCAGATTACTCTAGCGAATAATCCAGTTCGCACATCATATAAGATTCCGTAAGCTGAGACTGTTTCTGGAATCAACTTGCATGATGCTACAGCTTTGACATCGGCCCTGAGGGCAAGATCGGGGTAAGGCATCGCTAAGAATTGTTGCTTGGTAGTAGATTCTTGAATTTGGACAGGGAGTCCCTTCAAAACATCGTCCTCAGACTTGAATGCTAGAGCACAGTCAGTATGGTGCATTACTAGCACATCTTTCACGGCCAGAAAGTGAGTTGCTAGAATCAGAGAACGTAGGACATCGTCGGTAACTCGGCCACCGGCATTTCGTATAACCTTTATATCACCGAGCTGAAATTGGAATATGTCGAGAGGGTTTACCCTGGAATCCATACACGTTACAATTGCAATCTCTTGTCTAGCCGGTGCAGTTAATTCGCCAGAGGAAAAATTCTCTACGTAACCTTTATTTCTGGCCCGAAGTTGCTTGAATAGATCATTTTCATTTCTAGAGCCGACATTGCTACTAATTTCAGCAGTGTTTGGTTCAATTCCCATCAGGAAGCCCCGACGGGAGAGGCGTATAAAGTAATCAGAGAAGCCACCATATAGAAATTATTGCGAAGACACTGTCATCTGGTCAACTATTCCAAACTTTTGGCTATGACAGGCCAGTAAGAGACAAAAAGGCAGTTCGCGAAGGTCTAGTCAGGTGGTCAGGTCAATCGGAGCAAGAAGAGAAAGTCATACATTCCCATGAGCTGTCACACCCTAGTTGTAAAGTGATTTTATGAAAAAAAATAGCTGTACAGGTAAGCCGGAATTAAGTGCTGCAAAACATAAGTACAGACTCCTTGACCTTTTTTGTTGCGCTGGAGGTGCAGCTAAAGGCTACAACGATGTTGGTTTCGAAGTTGTCGGCATTGACGTTAACCCACAGCAGCGCTATCCGTTTACATTTATTCAAGCCGATGCGTTCTCCCTGACGCCTGAATTCCTTATGTCATTTGATGCAATTCATGCATCTCCTCCTTGCCAATCATATTCTGACCTGGCAAAACGGAACGGCAACGCGAGTAAATGGCCTCGTCTTATTGACCCTGTGCGCGACATGTTGATTGATACAGGATTGCCCTATGTGATCGAGAATGTGGAAGGAGCCCCTCTGCGCAACCCAATTGTTTTGTGCGGCACTATGTTTCCGGGTCTGCGCGTTTTACGGCATAGGCTGTTTGAGGTCAACTTCCATTTTTTTGCTCCGCCTCATGGAAGACATCCACGGGTGCATACCTTCGACAAGCGTAAGTCTCATTATGGCAAAACAGACGATATGGTGGATTTTGTACAAGTAACAGGCGGTGGTAACTGTACGATCGCGGCAGCCCGTGATGCTATGGGAATTGAATGGATGAATAAGGGAGAACTCAATGAAGCTGTCCCCCCCGCATATACCAGGTATATCGGTAACTTTATCCTTCATCATTTGCGTTCTGGTACGAGCAGAAAGGTTGCGGTTGGGAAGGAGACTGTGTGGGTCTAGGCTCGAAGGAAAAAATAAAGGCTTTCATGGTCGCCAATGTCGGAAGAATTGTGACTTCTAGCGAGATCCAAGAAGCATCCGGCAATGTTTCTGAATGGGCCAGAAGACTACGCGAGCTAAGAGATGAAGAGGGTTGGCTGATACTTTCACACAATGACAGAGCCGATCTAAAACCTGGACAATACCTATTGGAAGCTATGCCTAAGGATCTCCCGGATGTGTCGTTCTCCCGCTCTATCTCCGGTAAACTGCGCGCATCAGTACTCGATCGCAATGGTTTTACATGCCAGATGTGTGGAGTGACACCAGGTGATATAGATCCAAAGACCAACCGTAAGGTAAGACTTCACGTAGGCCATGTTGTAGACAAGAGCTTAGGTGGCAAAGATGAACTATCTAACTTGAGAACCCTTTGCTCAGCCTGCAATCAGGGAGCGAAAAATATTACAACCGAGAAACCAACAAGCATTTGGTTATTGGCGCAGGTACGGCGTGCTGGTCAGGACGAGCAAAGAGCAGTTTTTAACTGGCTGCGTAATAAGTTTGAATGAGTTAGCGCATCCGCGTATCAGTATGTCGTTCACGTTCCAGGCGACAAGTGGGGTGGCCGAGACTAGGAAAGACGGGAATATTCCCACTAGTCAAATACACCGCTGTCTACCCATTTCGCCATAGTTTCCTGCCTAATTATTCGTAGTTCAGTAAATTCTTCCAACAGTTTCTTGAGCTGTGCCATGAGCAATCTCCGGGCGGGCGAAACCCCAAGGGCACTTTTGAACTCATCCTTAGTCATAAATCGAGAGAGCTGAGATGTGTAGCGAAGCGGAAGAAGTGATTGCCTATCAATAATAACTTGTGCGCTTAGCTCGGAAAACGATTGAATCTCAGCAATCTGGGCTTCGTCTACCAACGCCATTCCTTCGTGTAGCCACTTACGCGCATAACCAATGTGGCGGGCCTCCTCACCTGTGTGTGCCTTGCCCATCGCAACAAGGATCGGATGTAATGGTCTACCGTCGATCCCCACGGCCAAAGACGGGTCTTTTTTCATGGCTTGGTTGAAGTCGTCACCAACAAACTCAAATAACAGCACTTGAACCCAAAATGCTTCGGGAAGGCGAGTAGCCAAGTCCTGCGTGAAGTCACAGGCGACTTTTCCCCAATCGGCTTCCCCCGCGTCCACAGTCTCAATATCGCTATTTATCCGAACCCAGTTATTGAACATCGCCATGTGTTGGCATTCTTCAGCCACTTCGTGAAGTAGGTAACGATAACTTGGGTCGTAGGGATCAATCTGCCAGAGCATCGCAAGAATTCCTTGGTTGAGCAGGTGTTCGCCATGCGCAACGTTACGCATCAACTGAGTCATTTCCCATCGCTCTACGAAGCTTCTATCTTCTTGGCTTAGCCCCTCTAACATTCCACTATCTGAAAACGATGAATATCCAGCT
Source organism: Actinomycetes bacterium (assembly GCA_021827485.1). GTDB lineage: Bacteria > Actinomycetota > Acidimicrobiia > Acidimicrobiales > JAKAVM01 > JAKAVM01. The sequence continues at coordinate 62,339 of JAKAVM010000052.1, read as the reverse complement.
GGCATATAGGACCACTCCGATGAGAGTTGAACTGTCCAGTCAATGATATCTTTATCGAATGGATACCAGCGACGCTTGACACTTGCTTCATTCAGCCGCTCGGCGACCTTTCGCGGAACGTCGACAATAACCATATTTCCCCCTTTTTGCTAGATTAACTAGATTAGGTGGCGTGCTACATAGGTGTAAAATAATTTCTGAAATGAACTGCTTATTTAAAGTCGATGCAGTGACCGCCTCTACTGGGAGATCCTTCCTCAAATCCGTCGCCCGCTCCATTGTGTGCCGGGACCTAACTTGTGTAAAGGTTATATTCTGATCGTGACCACGTCCGAGAGCCACCGCTGGGCATTTAAGGCTCGATTCCGTCGCAACGCTTTCGGCTGGCGCTCCCAGCCTGCCATTCAGCGAATAAAAGAGGCCGTCAACGAGATCAAGGCAGTGTCTCGCCACGATCCTATCCTCGCGGCAGAAGGCGCAGTAGCTTTCCTTGAGCGTGTCTCACCAGCCCTCGGGAACGTCGACAGTTCCTCGGGTGCCATCGGCACGGCCGTCAACAACGCGATAGTAGAGTTCGTCGATATAATCGCGAGCGCACCTTGCGATTTGATCATACGTGATAAGTGGCTGGAGCGCCTCTGGGAGGCCCACCAAGAGGACCAAATGCCCTACATCGAGATACTGGCCGACTACTGGGGAGAACTCTGTGCTTCCCGAGAACTTGCCTCCGACTGGGCAGATCGCCTAGTGGGGATCACTCGCATGGCACTCAGTCCCGATCCTAGTCTCCATGGGTTCTTTCATGGTACGAGCGCGTGCCTGAGCGCCCTGTTTTGCGCCGAGCGCTATGAAGAGATTCTCGATATCCTCCAGGTCGATGCAATCTGGCCCTACAAGTCCTGGGCGGTCAAGGCGTTAGCGGTAACGGGTCGCAAGTCCGAAGCGATCCGTTACGCCGAGTCCTGCCGGGGAAGGACAACCTCGGATTTTCAGGTGGACTCGATCTGCGAGGAGATCCTCCTGTCCTCGGGCCTTATCGACGAAGCCTACAGACGTTATGGGTTGCGTGCCAACAGGCGGGGAACCTTTCTCGCGACCTTTCGTGTCATGGCGAAGAAGTACCCGCACAAAAAACCCGACGAGCTGCTGGCCGATCTTGTTCAAACCACCCCCGGCGAAGAGGCTAAATGGTTCGCGGCCGCCAAGGGTGCCGGGCTATATGAAGTAGCTCTTGATCTAGCGCGACGAAGTCCGTGCGACCCCAAGACCTTGGCACGCGCAGCGCGCGACTCTGCAGTCAAGAATCCGGACTTCGCTGTAGGTGCCGGTCTCCTCTCTCTTCACTGGCTTGCCCAGGGATATGGCTACAATATTACCAGCACCGATGTGTCTTTGGCGTACAGCCACACCATGAATGCTGCTCGATCCTGCGGTATCGAGGATCAGGTCCGAGACGCTGTCCAAAAGATCATTGCCTCCGAGCCACCACCCGCATTTGTCGGCAAGGTGCTCTCCCAACAAAACTTGCTATCGTATTAGTATATTAGTGCACTACTACAGTGCTGCCAAAGCCTTTTTGCACACAATTTCGCACACAACCTGGGCTCGAACCCAACGAGGTTGCATAGATGCTCTCAATCGGAAGACTAGTTTTGGGGTTCCCCAAAAATAGTAGATATCTATATTATTCAGGCATGAGACCTGTGAAAGGATATATTTTGTCAACTAGGCGAAGAGAGTTTACATGGAGTACAGGATTGAGGCTGCTAATCGGATCATTAATTCTGATCGAACCGTTGCAGAAGTTGCCATAGAGTTCAAGGAAATCCTACCGAGGCCGAGAATAGAGCTGGATAAGGAACTTCTGTTGCAAAGATCGGTATATTGTACGGATGAGTGACACGTTTCGAACGTTAGAAGCCTACTGGAGGCAGGCTGATGTTCCAGGGTCAAAAACAGTAATGACGAAGAGGTATGGCTATTCGCCGCACCAGTGGATGGGTAACAAAGATCACCCTTCATTACTTGCGAATGATCCGGATGTTGCTTGGATTCATAAACATTATTCTGATGAAATATCTCGACACGATATAATTGACGGCTTAGGTTCTGATTCTCCGGATCAATCAACCCTCGATCGAAGGATGCTGATCGCATCACTCATGTGGGGGTATGGGACCTCAGTGGGTCGACACTATCGTCTCCGGGATATCTGTTCATTTCTTTCTGATCAGAAGACGAAGACGAGGCTAAGTAAGTCGCGAAATTGTCTTGCCTCTAAGGACATTGGAGGTGCTTACAAGGAGTTCTGCGACATCAATGGGATCGGTTCCGCATTCTTTACTAAGTTTCTTTACTTCTCCGGAAAATCGATGGATATGGACGAGTTTCCACTCATTCTTGACACCAAGGTGTCCTGGTCATTAGCGAGCTTGTCTGGATATCGGAGATTTGTACGGAGCGATCATCGTCCATTATCCGACTCTGACGGATTCTGTCGGTATGTGTCGACGATGCACGGATGGGCGCAGAGGCTAGGAGCAGCGTGTGAGATAATCGAGTTTGTACTATGGCGTGATGTAGATACAATCGATCAATTCGCACTTGATTGGTACAAGAAAAATGGCTAGTTAGCGGAACCAGACTTACAGCCTACACATCAAAACGGACAAGATTGTAGGATATTCAGCGGGACGGTACACCCTACTCTACCTGCCTATTTGTCATGAGAACGTACTGCCTGGAACGGCGTGAGGACCCTCTCAAGCGTTAGCATTTGAAATGGATACTAAGTAACCTCATATAACCAAAGTTGAAACGCTAGAAAGGTTCCTCAAGCAGAGAGGTACTCAACGATTTATTCAACGGGATAACTCTCCAGTAGTAATCTCAAGAATATTAAATAAATGGTATAATAGAGAAAATATTCAAAGCAACTCTTATTGAAACTGGCTGACGATATAAGAACCCCTTTCCAGGGTCCTTCAACGCAGCGTTTTCAAGGGTCAACTTTGAAAATTTCAACATCTTCTATAACGTTCGTAGAGCAAGAGTATTTTTAAGAAGTCTGGGGAATCTAGTACAATTGGCAAAAATGTTACAGCCCTCTTGGCATGTTAGCTCTACTCTATATTTGTACTTGAGGTAAAAAAGCTAATTCAAGACAACCGTGGAAAGAAGGGAAGCGGAAGTGGAACACAGAATGACGCATGTTAGGGGAGATCGTGCAATTCCAGAGCAAGATCTTGAACAGTGGGTGGTGTCAGCTAGTGCTCCATAGTCTGCCTCGGTTGGATCGTAACACGATTGTACATTGTAGACAATGGGTACTCGAATGTGAACAACCGTATTGCTGGTCTGGTAGAAAATATCTCATGGTATTAGATTGATTATGTTTCGTACTTGGATAGTAACTCTAGTGTTACTACTCGGGCCTTTCATGATAATAAATACTGTCGGCTCACTCGGTGCTCAGGCCTTAGTTGCTGGCAACCGTAACGTCTCCAAATACAACATATTAGGCAGATCAAACATTGACGGAGTACCAACGATCTCGACAGTTGTTGGGACACCAGGGTTCCTGGGTGGTTCTTATTCGGGAGACGGTGGTTTTGCAACCCAGGCGACACTATTCTTCTCCTACTTTGGAAACTGCATGGGATCAAATTGCCCTGGTCCAGCTGGAGCAGTTGCACTAGATAGTCATGGCAATCTCTTTATTGCCGATACCTACAACTGCATTGTTAGGGAAGTGTCAGCTAAGACTGGGTTGATCTTTACAATTGCCGGGATTCCTAGGATGTGTGGCTTTTCGGGAGATGGTGGTCCAGCCACCAAGGCTCAACTTGGTCAAGTAGATGGAGTCGCTGTAGATAGCGCAGGCAACGTATTTATAAGTGATTCTACAAATCAACGAGTGCGCGAGATATCCAAGGCAACTGGGGATATAACAACCATTGCCGGAACCGGAACAGCGGGATTGACCGGGTTAGGTGGTCCTGCAAGTGCTGCTCAGCTCTACTATCCAGGCTCTTTGGTGATCGATACCCGAGGGGATGTTCTGATTAGTGTTGGGCAAGGAGCAGTAGAGGAGATAGCAACGACCAGTCATAGTCAGTTTGGGATGTCGATGGTTTCAGGCAGTATCTACCTTGTCGCCGGAGGAGGCACGTCGAGTGCATCGGACATACCAGCAACCTCTGAAATGCTGGGCGCGTTGTCAGAGATCGCAATCGGCCCGTCGGGAGATCTCTATGTTGGCCAATTCACCGACTGTAAGGTGAGTAAGATTGACGCATCGACCGGAATTCTTCTAACGGTTGCCGGATCGGGCACAGGCTCTTTATCATGCAGCAGTTCTGCGATCAACGGCGGCAACGGCGGCAACGACGGTCAATCGGCAACTTCGGTTACGTTCGGCAATATTGGCGGGATTACAGTTGACCAATCGGGAAATGTCTTTATATCTGACACCAACTACAACCGCGTGTGGGAGGTGTCGGCGACGACCGGCATAGTGACAAGTTTTGCAGGAATTGGAAAGATCGGACTACCAGGTGACGGTGGACCAGCTACACAAGCGTCTGTCTACGACCCAGCATCTCTTGCTATCTCACCATCGGGCCAGCTCTTTATTGAAGAGCAATATGCCAATCAAATTAGAGAAGTTGGATCAAGCATTCCACTAATAAACTCTATAACTCCTGAGGAGGGAATTTCTAGTGGGGGAGAAACCGTAACGCTTGGCGGATCTGGATTACTTGGGGCAAGCGCTGTTTACTTCGGGAGCCAAGCTGCGACATCATTCTCAATTATCTCAGATACTGAGATCCAAACTGTTGCCCCAGCTTTGCCCGCTGAACCGGTGAACACCTCAAGTACTTGCTCTCCAAGTTCAGTGATGGTAACTGTGATAGGGCCGGGGATCACAAGTTATAGTTTCTCCTTTGATATCCACCTGCCTACAAGTATCAATCGCGGGCATGGCTACTGGCTCGCTTCGTCAAATGCAACTATCACAACTCTTGGCGATGCTTGTAGCTACACTCCCAAAACTGCAGTGTCTTCGTCTGCCTATATAGTCGCGATCTCCGCTACCCCAGACGGCGGGGGATATTGGCTAGCAGCATCTGACGGAGGGGTATTTGCCTATGGGGATGCAAATTTCTTCGGATCGCCGTCAAATCTCAAGCTCTCAGCCCCAGTGGTGGCAATTGCGGCAACTCCAGACGGTGGAGGATATTGGCTAGCAGCTTCCGACGGCGGAGTATTTGCCTATGGGGATGCAAATTTCTTCGGATCGCCGTCAAATCTAAAGCTCTCAGCCCCAGTGGTGGCAATTGCCGCAACTCCAGATGGTGGAGGATATTGGCTAGCAGTTTCCGACGGCGGAGTATTTGCCTATGGGGAGGCAGGCTATTTTGGTAACGCAATTTCAGGGGGTAATCTGCATTCAACAGTCGGGATAGCAAGATGTCTATGCTAAATTCCCGTGCAGTTTCAATCAGGGAGGGCAAGCGCAAGGATGGAGACAATTCCAATCTCAATTGGAGGTAGCTTTGTTTTTCGAATTAATGCGATCGGAAACGTTGAAGCTGTCGGTACGGGACAACTATATTCTCTAAGTGCAAATCCTACTAGCTTTGTACCTTCGATCTCCTCCACTCCTGACGGTGGAGGAAACTGGCTAGCAGGTGCTGACGGAGGAGTTTTTGCATTCGGTGATGCTGGGTATGTAGGTTCCCTTGGAGCCAATCCGTCGCCTAGTCCGATTAATGGCTTTGCTGCGGCCTAGCAGTTCGAAGGTCGTGGAAGAATCCCGGTAGTGCCCTGAACGCCCAAATCATCGCCCCCACTCAGGGGGTGCCACAACGAGTATCATCGTAGGTCAGCACTATCGAAACTTATTTCTTCATAGAAGTAAAATTCACTGATTGAAAAAAGTTCCTCTTTATAACGTCATAGATAAATAATAGTACAAACTAATCGGTATACGATATGATATCGTCAGGTCATTCCATGGAGGCTATCGTGACAGAATCGCACCCAGTTTCTCTGCTGCGTCGCGATCCGATGCTTCAACGAAGTGAGCGTACACGCCGAGAGTTGTAGCAGCATTGGAATGGCCGAGCCGACCGCTAACTGTCCGAACCGAGATTCCTGCTGCTAGCAGGCGGGTCGCCGCAAAGTGACGAAGGTCGTGAAGGCGGAAGCTGTCCAGTCCCGCCAGTTGTCGAATCTGATTGAACTCCTTGCTCACCGCTGAGGGCTCCCAGGGCCGAAGGCTATCAGCAGCGTTACTGAAGACGAAAGCATTTTTTGCAAGTGATATTCCAACGTTCAATCCAACTTCAGTAGCTCTCGCTCGACGAGCTACAAGAGTCTTGAATGAAACGCTATCGAGAGCGATTTGACGTGATGAGTGCGTTTTGGTGTCCTTCTCGATGATTGCACCGTGCTCTCCTTCTACAACGGACCGGGAAATAGTGAGGCTTTGAGTCTTGAAGTCAATGTCGTTCCAGCGCAGCCCGCAAAGCTCTCCTCGTCTGGCACCTGTTGTCACTGCAAGCCTTAGAAAGCATCCCATATCTAAGTCACGCGACTCTGCGGTCTCGATGAGCTTGATCACGTCATTGGGTTCCGGCAGTTGCAACTGTTGACGACGTACTTTAGGCGGCGAAGCAAATGCTGCAGGATTGGAGGTTATCCATCCCCATCGCACTCCCTGGGTCAGTGCTCGACGAAGTATCGCATGAACTTGGCGTACGGAAGCTGGCGCAAGAGGGGTTCCGCCTTTCCCGCCTTGGTCGCGCAATTTGGCATAGTACTGATCGAGTTGAGACGTCTTCAGCCTAGCGAGGGGAATCGGTCCAAGAGCGGGTAGGATGAAGGTTTCGATATTGCGCGCATACCCACGCACCGTCGTCGGAGACAGGTCTGGCTTTGCCATCTCGAACCACTGGCGGATTAGGTCGGCCACCGTAGCGTCCTGTGCCGAATGGCCGCCACCTCCTACCTCTGTGACGAACTTTGCCAGTGCTTCGTTCGCCCCACGTTTGCCGCCTCGGAACGTACGAGTCAGGTACTTTTTTCGTTGAGTGACCGGATCGCGTCCGACAAAAGCGCGTAGTTCCCATGCATCTCCTCTTTGTCTCACATGTCCTTGCATAAGTTTGTCTTGCTGGCTCCTTTTTATTTGCTACTCCGTGGAGTAGCATCAGAGTAGCAAATCAAGGCGAGAGATGTGGGATATTTCCAAAACTAGCCTTTGACCTGGATGTTATTGGTGGGCCGCCCGGGGCTCGAACCCGGCACCTTGGGATTAAAAGTCCCCTGCTCTACCTGATGAGCTAGCGGCCCGGATCTACTCTAATAGTTCAGGGGCATACTTGAAAAGATTTGTTTGGGTTTTTGCGGAAGATAACCGGACATTTTTCATATTCCTGAACCATCACCAGCTAGTTGGCTACACTGTGTTCCACTGAAAGGGGAATTTTTTGATGGCCAAAATTAGAAGTGGTAAAGCGGCATTGAAACTCGCGATTGTTTTATTTTTGTCGATGACGGTACTTACCAGCTGCTCCTCCGGCTCAGGTGGTTCTCTCATTGGACTTAGCTCCCCCAAGGGAACTTATGGATTTCAAGATGGATCACAGGGTAAAGCCATGGATATCCTGCCTGCTGGCGAGAACGGCCTTGTCACAGCTTCGGATTTCAAAAAGTTTGAGAGTACTGGTCTACGCCCTAGCAATTCCGATAACCAGCTTTCGATGTACAATAACTTTATCTACGGATCTCCAACCGTAACCGACCGTACCCTCAATAAGTATTTCCTCAACGAATCGTTCGGAATCAAAGCAAATCAAGTGGTAAAGACCGAGCGACCTAATCGCAAGGTCAATGTCGTTATCTATCGAGACAAGAATGGTATTCCGCATATCTATGGATCGAGTTTGGAGTCCATGGCTTATGGTGCTGGCTACGCAGGGGCACAAGACCGATTGTTCCTAATGGACGTATTACGACATTATGGGGAAGGGGACTTGATGTCATTTGTGGGGAACTCTTGCGACTATGAGAGTATGGATTTCCAGTCGCTCATGTCTAAGGCATATACAACTGCAGATTACCAAAAGCAGCTAAATGCACTCAAGACTCGCTATGGATCCAAAGGAAACGACTTATTGTTGATGATTGACAGCTACGTGCGAGGAGTAAATCTCTACATTAGCCAGGCTTTGAAGGATCCATCTATGATGCCATTCGAATATAGTGCATTACGCTTAAAGCCAACTTTATGGAAGCCAACTGATGTCGTTGCTGTTTCAACTCTTATTGCGCTGGAGGCGACAGGTGGTGGTAATGAGATTCAAAATGCTGCTTTACTTGAATATCTGCAAGGGATGTATGGGAAACAGGCGGCTCAAAATATATTTAATGACATGAAAGAGCAGAATGATCCCAGCGCGCCGACCGTAATCAATACAAGGTTCCCCTATATGATTCCCAAGGGAATAAATCCGTCGCTTACTGCACTGCCAGATAATGCGCCTACGAGCCTGACTGATTTAGCAGGTTCTCCACCTCAATTTACTTCTGGTTGCAAAGGAGGTCTCTCGGGGGCTGAGCAAGCAAGTGGAGGTACAAATACTAATGCTTTTGGAAATCAATTAAATTCGCAAACAAGTGCATCTGGGGTTGCGAGTTCAACATCTTTGCCGCAGAGCCCGTCAAAGACGCAGTCACAGCTTCAACCCCAGGCCATGGCACAAACTCAGCCCCCGTACCCTAAAGCGACCGAGGTAGCTAATGAAGTTGCTAGCATAGTTGGCTCTCTCTCAAAACTGTTTTCGGGTAAGCCCAATTCTGAGTCAAATGCAGTTGTACTTTCGGCAAAACTTTCGAAAAGTGGCCATCCGATTGCCGTATTCGGTCCTGAACTTGGCTATTACGACCCTGAGATACTGATGCAAGAGGATCTCCATGCCCCTGGATATTCAGCGACTGGCGCAAGCTTTCCTGGTGCAAACTTTGAAGTCGAGCTAGGAAGGGGAACAGACTATGCGTGGTCGGCGACTACCGCAAGTACTGATCAAGTCGATATGAGGATTGAGAAGATATGCAATCCACAAGGTGGTCAGGTCCAACCGTTGGGGACCCACTACCTGTTTGATGGAAAATGCTTAGCAATGACGAAGAAGGTCTTTACTGAATCTACCCCGGGTACGACAAGTATAACGTCGGCTAATTCAATTACGAGAACTATTTACTCGACGGTCCACGGCGTGGTGCAAGGATGGTCTTCGGTCAATGGTGAGCCCGTTGCAATTTCCAGACAGGATGCGACTACAAATCATGATATAGATCAGTTTGTCGGGTATTTAGAGTTTGGAATGCCTTCAATCTCGGGAACCCCCAGTGGATGGATGAAAGCTGCCTCCGATATTTCATACTCTTTCAACTGGTTTTATCTCAATTCGAAAGACATAGCATATTATGTATCTGGTCGTGATCCAATTAGGAATCCTCATGTAAATCCCAACTTGCCAACGTGGGGAACTGGGCAAGCTGAGTGGCAAGGTTTCTTGTCCTTCGCAGCGCATCCTCATGCCATCAATCCGCCAAATGGTTATTTGGTATCGTGGAACAATAAACCAGCTCCAGGCTTTTCGGCCAGCGATGATCTATATGCATGGGGACCAGTATTTCGTTCTCAACTTCTAACAAACGGGTTAGTAAGTTACTTGAAGCTACATCACAACAGACTAGACAGAGCCCAAGTTGCTCAAGTTGCCGAAAACGCTGCTACGCAGGATCTGGATGCCTATACGCTAATCGATCCGATCTTGAAGCTAATTGGTCCCTCTCTGAATTCGACAACTCCAACCGGCATAGATCAGATGATTGGGCAGCTCCAGAGTTGGGCGGCTGCAGGGTATCATCGCATCAAAGCATCGCCAGTCGATACACAATATCAAAATGCCGCAGCAATCGCGATATGGGACCAGCTCTATCCGGGACTAGTAGAAAGCTTCTACAGTGGGATTTATGGTCCGGGTGGGACAGAATCTTACGATGGTTTGGTTAATGGCTATAAGAAAGTATCGATGCTTTTTGCTGAAACTCCAAATGACGGCGGAGTTCACGATGGAGATGGTTTTTACTCTGGATGGGAAGGATATTTGTTGAAAGCGATTGATCAAATAGAAGGTGCAAGAGTGGCTCAGCCATTTTCAACTTCAATGATTTCCAGGCTTTGTCCAGCCCCCAATGCAGGCCCTGCCCCCAATGCAGGCCCAGCCCCCAATGCAAGTCCGACGCCCAATATGGGTTCGGCCTCCAATATAGGCTCGAACTCGCTTGTAGATTCAACAAGTGTCGTACAAAGATGTCAAGAAGATATCTTGAATGCTTTCCAGGTGGCCTATAACGCTCTGGTTAGCGATAATTCCGGTTCAACTGACGTTGCCAGTTGGACTCAAGATAATAATACAGTTGCATCTTCGATCAGTCATGGATCACAGATTACACTTCCAATGTTTGATCAGATTGAGTTTGAGCAAGCTGGGGCGATTCCGCTTCCTACTATGAGTTGGGAGAACAGACCCACCTATCAACAGGTGGTGGAGTTTCCAAAGGTGATTGGTTGATTGAGCCAGTTGATCTAGTTGATAGACCCAACCAATTGATGGGTTCGATTGATCTAGCTTAGTGGTTGATTGATAACGGACTAGCTAACCTTTGCTTAACGCGTGTTTAGAAAATCAATTATTTCTTTGCTGGTAGTTATGAAGCACAACAAGGATAAGGTCCGCTCTATGAGCTGCTGAGCGTATTGCTCAGGGAATCCGGCGACACAGTCAACTGGAAGTATGACATTGTACCCAAGGTTCACCGCTTCGATAGCTAAACCTAGTATTGCAACGTTTAACGATACACCTGTAGCCACGACCGTTGTGATACCTAAATCGGAAAGTAATGAGTCAAGCTTGGTTCCTGTGAAAGGTGAAACTCCATGATAGCGATTTGAAACTAAGTCATACTCCTGGTGAAGGATTTCTTTGCAAACCAGAGAACCGGGAGTATTCTCAAGGATGTGTTCGGGTTTGCGAGTCATAGCCCTGAGGAGCGGAGCGTTCGTCATGGATCCTCTAAGATCCGAGCGAAAGCTGGCCGTACAGTGGACTACCTTGACGTTGCTCTTTCTCCCAGCATCCAAGAGGGAGCCGACATTTGCAAGCAAGTTACTATCTTGTGCTGCTCTTACTAACTCAGGGAAAGGTGACAACTCTCCTATTGTGCCCGCTTGGATTTCCATAGTCAAAATAGCGGTTGCCGATACATTGAAAAAATCCGCTAGTTCTCTGGTCATCGAAACGTAATATGATAATCAATTACTCATATTTGAGCGCTGGATGTTCAAATGCAGTTCGCGAACAGAGTTAGCAATTCCTATAGCATCCAGTCCAAGGTCCGCAAGAATCGCGTCAGGCTTGGCATGTGGAATATAGGCCCCAGGTACACCAAGGTTTCGTATTGCTGGTACTGCTGAAGGATCACAACTATTCATTATCAAAGTAGATAAGTATGCACCTGCTCCTCCCACTTGGATTCCATCTTCAATGGTAATTATGCATCGGTGTCGGCGAACATCAGCTATCATTTCAGGGTCTGCAGGTCGGATCACTCTTGGATCCCAGAGAGTGCAGCTAATTCCTTCGGCAGATAGGATGGATACCGCCTCAATAGCCGGTTCAACCATCTTTCCAATTGCAATTATTGCGCAATCGCTAAGACTAGGTGAGTTTGTTTGGTACGGAGAGGTGACTTTGCGCGCATCTAGTCCGTTTCCAATTTGCTCAAGTGGAAGAATTGGTCCAAGAGTCTTGGGAAACCTAATAGCTGATGGCCCATTGAGTCCAAGTGCACTTTGCAACATATTCGGAAGTTCACCAATTGATGAAGGCGCAAAAATTGTCATATCGGCAATTGCTAAACACAAAGAAAGGTCAAGGATTCCATGGTGGCTAGGTCCGTCGTCTCCCGTGATCCCAGCCCGATCAAGTACAAAAATTACCGGTAGCCCATGCATCGCGACATCGAGATTTGCCTGATCAAAAGCACGAGAAAAAAAGGTTGAATAAACACAGAACACTGGTTTGAGGCCACCCATCGCCATTCCAGCGGCACAAGTCACGGCATGTTGCTCTGCAATACCAACATCAAAAAAACGATCCGGGAACTTCTCTTGGAATTTGAGTAATCCAGTAGGTCCCGGCATGGCTGCTGTAATTGCCACGATTCTCTCATCTATCGAAGCACTGTTGACCAGGGCATCGGAGAAAGCTTCAGTATAGGAGGCCCGTTCTGTTATCGGATTTATGGAGGCTTTGCCAGTTGGAGAAACTTTCAGGTCGTGCAGACGTTGGACTTCATCTTCAACGGCAGGGCCATAACCATGACCTTTCTCGGTCAAGACATGGACTACTATTGGGCCATCTTCCCACTCTTTTGCATTGTTGAATGCGTGCTCCATCCCCTCTATGTCATGACCGTCAATTGGTCCAGTATATCGTACTCCGAGTGCTTCAAAGAATACATGTGGCTCGACCATCTCTCTGAGGGCTGCCGTCAGCCCATGAACGCTAGTATAAGCTATGCCACCTACGGCGGGGAGATCTCGTAGCATTTGACGTAGTTTTTGGCGAGTGTGAACATACGAAGGGTTGAGTCGAAGTTTGGTTATACTTTCCGAGAGCCGTGATATCGTGGGAGCGTACGAGCGACCGTTGTCGTTGAGTATGATTATGCACTTACTTTTACTGTGTCCAAGATTATTAAGTGCTTCGTAGGCCATTCCGCCTGTCAATGCTCCATCACCAATAAGAGCAACGACGTGACGTTGCTCTTCACGGATTTGGCTATTGTCTTCTTTGTTGACCTGAGAGCTAGAGTCAATCTGCGACTTGATTGTCAATGCTGCGGACAAGCCATGTGCATAGGAGAGAATGGTGGAGGCATGACTGTTCTCAACCCAATCGTGTTCAGATTCTTTTCGGTTAGGATAGCCTGACATGCCGTGTTCTTGTCTTAGTGATTTGAATTGATCGGCTCTTCCAGTAAGTATTTTGTGAACGTATGCTTGATGACCTGTATCCCATAAAATGATGTCACGCGGTGAATCAAAGACTCTGTGGAGGGCAATGGTCAGTTCAACTACTCCTAGATTGGACCCTAGGTGTCCACCAGTTTTTGAAACTGAATCAACTATAAAAGAACGGATGTCACTACATAGGGTGGTCAATTCCGCATGGGATAACTGCTTTATATCAGCAGGGCCTTTTATCGATTCAAGTAACACTTTGCACCTTATTCTCTGAAAACCTGGACGGGAACTTTGCTAATTACTTGGTAGCCCGAGCCAGTTATGGCTGCTCAACTAGAATTTTCTTTCCTGGCAGAGCAACCTAACAACAATATTAACGATTCTGTCAGACTTTTCGTAGTTATGCATGGCTGGCATCCCCCTAGGCACCATTTGTGCCTCAAAATGGCATCGGCTAGTTCCAATAATTATATTTCCCCCGCTCGGGAGGGCCTAGGCATCATTAAAAGATCACTTAGAGTAGTAACTGTTTCCCTGCTGGCAAGTCAAATAGGATGAGTAAGGTATATGAATATTCCAACAAACTCACTAGATTACGCCGAAGGCCACGGGGGACAACTTGTAGTCTCAGCCTTACAACAATGGGGCGTAAACGAGATCTTTACTCTGTCAGGTGGTCATGTCTTTCCAATCTACGACGCATGTGTAAAGAGTCACTTACCAATCTATGACGTTCGCCATGAACAGAGCGCGGCTTTTGGGGCTGAAGGCATCGCTAAGTTGTTGCGCCGCCCAGGTGTCTGTGTTGTTACTGCGGGACCTGGTGTTACAAATTCGATGTCCGCGATTGCCAGTGCTCAATTCAATGGTTCACCTCTTGTGGTTATTGCCGGACGTTCTCCCCAAGCGAGGTGGGGGCAAGGTTCGTTACAAGAGATAGATCACATCCCTTTCATATCTCCAATCACAAAATCCGCGTACACAGCAACTAACACTTCCGAGATATTTCCACTAGTGGAAAACGCGTGTAATGAAGCTATGGCAGTTCATCGTGGGCCGACATTTGTGGACATACCAATCGATGTGATTTATTCTAATGGGATATTTTCTAGATCACAGATTCCGGAAAGTTGGGGTGAGAAAGTCAACGTTTCACAATCGATAAATGCAGAGCAAGATCAAACTGCTATTCGATCAATCGAAGAAGTTGCCCGACTGATTGTTTCCTCGCGCAAACCTCTCTTAGTGGCCGGAGGCGACGTATGGATGGGGAGCGCAGAGGACCAACTCAAGGTCTTAGTCGAACGATTTCAAATTCCAACTTTCCTCAATGGTCAAGGTCGAGGGATTCTGAGCTTTGACCACCCTTTATGCCTGACTCGCACTCGCTCAATGCTGGCTCAAGCTGAACTTGTAGTCGTGGTTGGGACGCCACTGGACTTTCGGCTTTCTTTCGGGAGGTTTGGCGATGCACAAGTTGTACATATCGTTGATCACTATTCTCGTAAAGCTAACCACCTTGAAAATGTTATTACATTGCATGGAGACATCAAAACAACTTTGATTCAACTACTTGAGGACGCAGAGCGCTATGTAGCTAGCTTCGCAAATTCTTCGCTGGCACACAAGGATCGACAAGATTGGGCGACAGAGCTGCGCGAACTCGAAAGTAAGGAGTTGGAATCTGACTCTGAAATTGATGGGGGAGGCACAATACCGATCCATCCAGTGAGGATATTTAGAGAGCTTGCCGGTATTTTGGATCGAGATGCCATAGTCGTTGGTGACGGTGGTGATTTTGTTTCATTCGCCGGTAAGTATGTAAGATCATACGAGCCTGGGTGTTGGCTTGATCCGGGGCCGTATGGTTGTCTAGGGACTTCAATGGGTTATCTAATGGCGGCAAGGATCGCCCACCCAACCCGTCAAGTAGTCGGCGTGATAGGCGATGGGGCTTTTGGATTCTCAGCGATGGATGTAGATTCATTGGTAAGATTGAAACTGCCGGTAGTAATGGTGGTCGGCAACAACGGGATCTGGGGACTTGAAAAGCATCCGATGAAGGCCCTATATGGCTATGATGTGGCGGCAGACCTCCAAAGTGAGTGCCGATATGACCAAATTATCACAGCGCTTGGTGGAGCGGGCGAGATAGTACGCGATCCCAATATGATTGGGGAGGCAATTACCAGAGGATTTGATTCAGGAGTTCCATATTTGGTGAACGTGATAACCGATCCCAATATTGTCTATCCGCGAAGTTCAAACTTGGCATAGTCGCGGCCAGGTCTAGCAAGATTTTCTTAGAGTCTTGAAAGAAAACTGTCTCGGTTGACCATAACTCTGGTCATGGTACCAAATGCAGCGGTTCCTTTGTGGTCGGATACCGATACAGTAAAGACAAATTTGCGACCATCAACTTTTGAAACTTGTACTTCGATCTCCACATCATCGCCGACACTGCTAGGTGCAAGATGATTTATATCGACATGTGATCCCACCGTGGTGTAGTCCTCTTGGAGATAACTACTTATTGCTTCACAACATGCGTACTCGCACAGTGCGACGACTTTGGGGGTGGCAAGGACTGGTACGGACCCCGAGTTATGGGCAATAGCGGTATCAGCTTCGGAAACTTTATGAGAAAATTGGTAGGTTATTCCGGGCTGCACTTGAGCCACTGAAATTTTATTATCCGAGGATTGGCCACTAACTTTATCCACACGCTAAAACTAGGACAATTTAACTATAAGTTCAAAAGTTACTTGCTACAAAGGCATCGTTAGGGGAAAAACTATAAGGTGGAAAGATGATAGATCAAGACTTAGCACAGGAAACAATCAACCTTGCCTTGTCTCGAGGTGCGGAGTTCGTAGAGCTCTTTGCCGAAGACAAGAGGGGAATGGCTGCCGGTTTTGATGATGGCAAAGTTGAAGAGTTATCCTCCGGGAGGGATCGCGGGGTTGGGGTTAGGGCTATCCGTGGTGAAACTACCGGATATGCCTATACGAGTGAGTTCTCAAAGCAAGCACTTTTCAAGGCAGCAGAGGCAGCTTCTTCTATTGCAATTGATAGTCAAGAAAGTAAGTCACTTTCGGTGGATTTGCACTGGCAAAGTAAAGCAGATCCAAGAGTCCCTGGTGGATCGATTATGTGGCCTGAAAGTGTTGCTAAGGCTGATAAGGTTAGGTTGCTAGAGCTTGCGAACAAGAGTGCAAGAGCGCAAGGAGGCGATATAGCGCAAGTTTCTTGTGGATATGCAGATAGTCGTAGAAAGATATTGGTTGCCAACTCAAATGGCCTTTGGGCGACTGATGATCAAGTGCGTACAAGATTTATGGTGTCTTGTGTCGCCGTAGGCGATACTGGGATGCAAATGGGTTTCGAGGTAGCTGCTAGTACTAGGGGATTTGAGCACTTTGAAGAAGTTGACGTTGAAGAGCTTGCTCGGTTGGCCGCAGAGCGAGCAATACGTAAGCTTAGTGCGAAGCCAGCGCCGACGGGCCCGATGCCAGTAGTGATCAAAGGAGGATCAGGGGGAATACTATTCCACGAAGCTTGTGGACATGGGCTGGAAGCTGACCATATCGTAAAAGGGACTTCTGTATACGCCAATCGTATTGGTGAACTAGTTGCAAGTGATCTTGTAACTCTTGTCGATGACGGTACTGTTTCAGGTGAATGGGGAACTTACAGTATTGATGACGAAGGCAAGCCAGCCTGCAGAAATGTATTGATAGAAAACGGACTGTTGGTTGACTACATGTGGGATGGATGTAGGGCGTCGAGGCAGGGCAGAGACTCTTCGGGTAACGGTCGAAGGCAGAGCTATCAACATCTTCCGATGGTTAGGATGACCAATACATACATCCTCGGAGGAACCAGTAAGGCAGAAGATATCATTTCCGATACAGATCACGGCATTTATGTCGCCAAACTTGGCGGGGGCCAGGTAGATACCGCAACAGGAGATTTTGTATTCGGAATGGTTGAGGCTTATTTGATAGAAGATGGACAAATCACGACTCCCCTGCGTGACGCGAACTTGATAGGAAATGGTCCAGAAATTCTCAAAAAGGTTGACTGTATTGCCGATGATTTTGCTACTACTCCAGGAACTTGCGGCAAGGACGGTCAACAGGTACCGGTAGGCTGCGGACAACCGACATTGAGAATTAGTGAAATCACAATTGGTGGGACCTCCAATGGTTGAACTAGATAAGGTGGTTGATAAAGTAGTCTCGTGGGCCGGAAATGACGAACAGGTTGAGGCCTTCGCTAGTTGGGATAGAGAGCTTGACGTTCGAGTATATGAAGGCAAAGTTGAATACCTAACTCAAGCGGAGTCCTCTGGGCTGGGTGTGCGGGTAATAAAGAATGGCCGCCAAGGTTTTGCATACGCCCAAACCCTTGACGAGAGTGCCCTTAGAGAAGTTCTCGAAGAGGCGCGCGATAATCTTGAATTTGCAACCTACGATGAGTACATTGGTCTTCCTGAGCCAGATGGTGTTTTCCCCGTCGATTTAGAACTTTGGGATGGTGGGGTGCTCGATACACCGACCAAACTGAAAGTTGGGCTTGCACTCGAACTGGAAAAAGTTATCTTGAATGGTGATTCGCGTATCCAGAAAGTTGAGTCGTCAAACTATGCAGACGTAGCCTGGGAGGCAGCTCTCGCCTCGACCACAGGTATGAAAGCATCAAGCCGAGGGACCGGAGCATTTCTAACCGCCCACGCGTTAGCCGAGCAGGATGGAGATGTTCGGACTGGAGGAGGTTTCAGCGTTGGTAGGGCTCCGGACAATCTGAGCATTGAAGAGGCCGGTAAAGACACAATTGAAAGGTCAACACGACTATTGGGAGCTGTAAAGCCCAAATCTAATAGGCTAACGGTAGTCTTGGACCCAAGGGTAGCAGCGACTTTTCTATCAATTGTCGTGGGGACACTGTCGGGTGATGCGGTCGAGAAAGGCCGGTCACTTTTTGCCGGTCGCATCTCAGAGACCGTAGGTGCTGAGTCGCTTACACTGGTAGAGGATCCTACAAATCCCCTTGCTTATCTTGCCTCGAGATTTGATGCAGAGGGTTTGGCGTGTCGACCAGTTACCTTGATCGAGAATGGAGTTCTTCGAGGTTATTTGTACGATACTTATTCGGCTAGGAGAGCTAAAGTTTCTTCAACTGCATCTGCTTCACGAGCGGGGTTTGCATCGACTCCGGGCGTTGGCTTTCGCGCGGTCAACTGCAAGCCGGGCTTAGAGTCGCCCGATGATATCGTAGCCGGCATAGATGAAGGGGTCTTAGTATGCTCGATCTCGGGCGTTCATTCTGGGGTCAATCCTATTAGTGGTGATTTTTCGGTTGGAGCTGAAGGACTCATGATTAGGAATGGTACGATTGGTTCACCGATCAAAGAAGCAACTATTGCAAGTACAATCCAGAAAATGCTTCTTGGGATTGTGGGAATTGGCAACGATCAAGAGTGGCTTCCAGGGCCGTCAGTAGGAGTAACCATGGCCATTTCTGATATTTCGCTCTCAGGAAGTTAGCCGTCGATACCTTGAACAAGGGGCCTGCAATCCCCAAAATGCTTAGGCGGACGGTGCCTGAGTAAGCAAAACAGTCGATACTTCAACGGGGACATGCGCAATCTCCAGAAAAGTCGTAATTAAACGAAAGAGTACCTGTCGCCATTGCGGCAACAGGTACTCTCGCTGGTCGGACGGAAGTTCGCTACTTATTCAGTAGACGAACTGATCACATCTCAGTGGAAAAAACAGATCGCAGCGGTTGGTGGGAGGGGCCACGATCTGTGCATTCGTCACACTGGAATGTGTCCGTCCTATCCGACGCCGCCGAGTGCGGAGTGGGCGGCGTTCGGCTTTATTTGTGAATTGGCATTCATCGGTACGATGACGACAGGACAAGGTGCGTAGTGGGTTACCTGAGAGCTGACGGATCCCACAACTGCATTGGTAAATCCCCTATGTCCTTTCGAGCCAATCACAAGAAGTTGGGCTCCTAATGCTGTAGAAAAGAGCATTTTTGAGGTGGCGCCACTAACAACTAGGGTTTCAACCTCTAACTGGGATTCGTCTCCCAATACATCGTGTATATCTAGTTTTAGTTCCTCCTCCTCCTCCTTTTCCAAGCGTGCGATAGAATCATCAAAAAGCATTCCGGACGCAGTAACAGGGAAATGCCACACCCTTACTGCTAGCAATTTTGCGCCTCGAAGTTTTGCCTCACTGGCTGCCCATGCAAGAGCTTGGAGCGAACCTGGAGTTCCATCTACTCCGACTACGATAAAATTATTATGCTCGTTTCGTACGACGTCTTCAGCGACGGCATCAATCTGAGTTAATCTTTCAATATTTTCGTTCAAAGAACCCGTTGTCCACTCCTTTCCCGGCAATAACGACTCCACATACGAAAAGCTCCCATGCTTGTTGCTCGCCTGCTCGCGGCGACCTCCAAATGGAGCTTTAGAGAGTCAAAATCTGTTTGCGGACTTCCCATCACCATCATTATCGAAAGATTTTGAGTGTTCCAACAGGGCCAAAGGACCTTGATTGCTAAAAACCTAATGAAATAACGAGCGAATATATGCTGCTCAGCGGTCTAGGCATGTTTGTTCGCGGCATTTTAGTGCCCTAGGCCTGTTTGTTCGCGGCATCTGCCACCGCCTCCCAAGGTTTTTCGGAGAGACTGGGAAGACTTACAGTTACTGAGTGGCCGGAATGAGGGCCGTAGAGTTCTCCAATGTGGTTTTTCAAGCTAGAGGAGGAGTCCGGTACTCTTAGAATAGATGGCCAGCCCTTCTCGGGATGCTTTGGGTGATGGAACGGATGCTGCCAGAACCTTTCGTCTGGACTTTCCAAAACTACTCTATAAAGTGGAGGCAGCGTAAGTTGTCGCCACTAAAGGGAATCCCACGACTTTAGTCGTTGGGAGGAGGTCAATATCAGATCGCGAGCTAGCGATATTGCACTTGTACAATTCAGCGTGGGATAGAACGGATTCCAAGCAACTTGGGTTTCATTACTTGCTAAGCTAGATGGGAAACTGGAATTTCCAGAAGTCCAGTGTAGGAACTTAGACCCTTGAGCCAAAACGATTCTCTTGAGGGAATCACTAAGATTCTGGGAGGATGCAACAATAACCGTAGGGCCCAATCTAGTGATAATCGACGGTTCAAGTACTCTCGCGGTTATCTCAGCAACGCTACTTCCAATAACCAAGAGATTTGTCCCTACTCTAATAGGGGCAGACATTTCCTCAAAACCGGTTGGATGTACTAATCCACCGTATTGCGAAGGATGTGGATTATAGTTAGATCTCAACAAGTAACCCGACCCATCACGCATAGAGAATCTAAAGACATCAAGTTCAGCCTCGTGAGAGATTGACTTCTCTGCTTGAGTTTCCAGAGCTAATGATTTTCGGTGGATTGAATTGATAGATAACCAGGCAAATACAACTGCCAGTACATAACTAAATCCGGATATCCCCAGCCAAGAGAAGCTAAAACCCTTATGCCCCGTCTCGCCCAGGTGCTCAGTTAGACTTATAGCAAGTAACCAGCTAGTTGCTCCGGAAAGCGAGATTAGTAGGTGGGATAGGCCCGTTGGATAGCCTCTTCGAGCTAGGAGTAGGCGTCGGAAAAACCAGCTAAGTGCACCTATGCCTACAAGAGTTGGCCCAAGGATTCTAAGAAGCTCGCGATTGTATATTGATGTGTATAGTAGATCCCAGCACGATATACCACAAAAAGTAGCCCCCTATTGAAATTCCAGTAAGTGAGATACCATCAACCGGAAAGGCCCAAGCCCGGGCCGTAGCTCCGCTCGACCAAGTATGTACGGCGCGACTGCTTTGCCAAGTGAAGGGGGGGACCATATTTGTGGCCGCATCGTTGAACGGGCATAACTTGAGTGCATTCTTGAGGTAAGGGGACTTGAGACTAGCCCAATCAAGATCATTACAAGCAGTGTTACCAAGACATCTGAAGTAATGTGATATGTCCAAGAATAAGCGCATCCCCGCCCACCGTTTAGTCCACAGCGCACTGAGTTTATAATCTGCGAAGTTGGATCCAAAGGGGAACTCTCCATAGAACGCCGGTACCACTAGCCGAGTAACATAGCGCAGCCCCGCGTGTCATATCATACTGGAACTTTCCACAGGACAGAAGTACCTTTCTGACTCTGGTTATGTACAACACAGATTCCCCCTAGATTTTCAGCACGGGTGCACATATTGGCTATTCCCTTGCCACCGCCAGATACTTGACCACCACCAGATGTTTGAGAGCTAATTCCGATTCCGTTGTCGCGCACCTCTAGGATAAGCTCGCTATTTTCATAAGATAGTTCAACATCAACAGCAGTTGCTTTTGAGTGTCTTGCAACATTGGTTAGAGCTTCGCGCAATACAATAATCAGTTCATTGGCAACCGATGCAGGCAAGTTATAGTCAAGCGGGCCTGAAAGCTGGATCTGTGGGGCAAAACCAAGGCCTCTTGCTGCTTCATCACATAAGTGTAGTATACGAAGTCGAATTCCGGCCTCTTCGTTATCGGTAGTAGAACCTGATTCGAGGGAAAAGATTGCGGTTCTAATCAATCTTATAGTTTCATCCAAAGAACCTATCGCCTCGTCGATGCGTTCTTTAGCGCGGCTGTCCTCAACTAACTTCAAAGATGACTGAAGTGCCAAACCTATAGCAAAAATTCGCTGTATTGCCGTGTCATGAAGATCGCGAGCAATTCGCTCGCGATCCTTTACTAATGTAAGTTCAGAGACTCGTTCGTGGAGATAGTAGTTTTCAATTGTGATACCTGCCGCCAAGGCAAGGGAAGTCACCATATCTACATCTTGGCTATTGAACTCTTGCGCATTTTTCTTGTCGGTTAAGTAAAGGTTCCCATAAACAGTCCCCCGAATTATGATTGGAACCCCCAAGAAAGAAGTCATAGTTGGATGCCCAGGGGGAAATCCTACAGAAGCTTGGTGGGAGCTAATATCTTTCAAAAGTAATGGCTCTGGTTGTGAGATCAGTAGGCCGAGTACACCGGCGCCTGTGGGGTATGAGCCGATCTTTTCGATCTCTTCTTTAGATAAACCAGTGGTAATGAACTTATCAAGTCCGGTTCCTTTACGGTTCAAGACTCCTAATGCACCATATCGGGCGCCCGAAAGACTGGCTGCTGCTTGTACAAGTTTGTTGAGAATTAACTCGAGATCTAGACCAGCGCTAATCGACAACGCCGCATCTAAAAGCGACTTCAATTTCTCAGGGTCGTTGATTCGGCGATAAGGCACTTGCCTTAGATGTTAGATGTGAGCTGGTTATCTAATCAAACTTTCGGAGTTGATTGTGATATGTCAGTATCTATGTGTGCCCATTTCCGTTTTCCTAGTCGATGACCATGAAGTTGTTCGTCAAGGATTGCGGTACCTCCTTGAAGCCGAAAGCGATATAACTATCGTCGGTGAGGCATCAAGCGTAGGAGAGGCAGCACCGCGTATCCTAGCCACCCAACCCAATGTTGCGGTCTTAGATGTCCGACTTCCTGATGGCGACGGGATTGAACTGTGTAGGGAGATCAGGTCCTCAAATCCTGAGATAGCATGTTTGATGCTAACTTCTTATTCTGATGACGAAGCCTTGGTTGCATCAGTCCTTGCTGGCGCTGCGGGCTACGTACTCAAGAACGTAAAAGGTAATGACCTAGTTAGTTCGATTCGAACTGCAAGCCAAGGGAAGTCACTAGTTGGAGCATCTGAAACTCAAAAAGTCCTCGAACACCTCAGAGAAGGCGACAAGGGTCCGAGCAAAACTGAGGACGGACTAACTCCCCAAGAGAACAAAATCTTGGAACTAATCGCTAAGGGATTTACCAATAAACAAATTGGGGTAGAACTTTTCTTAGCAGAAAAGACTGTCAAGAACTACGTTTCAAATATGCTAACGAAGCTTGGGATGTCACGACGTACCGAAGCTGCTGTGTATGCTGTTGAGCGCAATAGAGCAAAAAAAGAGCCTAGGGAAACTCCCTAGGCTCTTCCTACTTTGCTACTTAGCTAGATCTCAGCCGTCTCAGGAGTCTTTCTTGAATGTATAAACCCTAAGACTACTAAGAGCAACATGATTGCAGCTAGAATGAATGAGGATATTCCAGCCCAAAGCGCAATCGTGCCAAACATCCCAAAAGCATAAGCTTCAAGTAGAAGGCCTCTTAGGGTTGTGCCCTTGAATACTGTCTGGACCATGGATTGAAGTTTTGCGTTCTTTGGATTTGCCATTGATGCTGCACTTATCTGTGAGTAGACACCTTTGTATGGCATCTCAGAAAGGTGTACTGCGATAAAGTGATCCGCGTAAGCTTCCGCTTCTGGTCCGGTCAGCAGCTTCTTGCCAGCATACTGGAGCAAGTACGGCTTCATCGAAGGGGTTATCTCAGTTCCTGGCTTGGCATTGGCAAACTGGCGCGCGGTTGGGAAGACAATATCTTGTTGCGCGAGTTGATTATGCACACTTGAATTTGCAAAACTGGCTCCCCACATCAATAATGAGCCTGCAACTAGAAGAACCACCACCACAACGGTACCACCTAAACTTGCTAATCTGTCTAAGGTTCTGCGCTTCATTACTGCATCATCTCCTCTTATCTAACTGTTTCGAAATTGGAAACGAAACTAAATATATTATTGGTTCTCTTGGATGAAATTATTAGAGGCAAAAGTCATAAGATATTTAGTCTTCGATGGCGTTAACCCGTAGAATTACGGATGTGGGTAAGCTGCCTATTGAATTAGTTGGAGATGATGTTGAAGTTCTATGTCTTGATGGGCGCTCAAGAAGATATCTCTCTCTTGACTTTGCAGCTTCTACCCCCGCACTTCCTAGTGTTTTATCTGCTGTCAATGAGTTCGTGCCGAACTATTCGAGTATCCATAGAGGTGCTGGTTACAAGTCTCAGTTA
This sequence comes from Actinomycetes bacterium, assembly GCA_021827485.1. Taxonomy (GTDB): domain Bacteria; phylum Actinomycetota; class Acidimicrobiia; order Acidimicrobiales; family JAKAVM01; genus JAKAVM01. The sequence goes on along the minus strand of JAKAVM010000052.1, from coordinate 38,247 downwards.
TCGACCCAGACCTATGAACTGGCTCGACAAGCTATATTGGGCTTTGTAGGCAAGACAGGCCACAGTGGATTAGGCAATGATATATCGACGGCAATTATTTGTCGAAATACGACAGAGGCGATAAATCATCTTGCTTTTAGATTGAGATTATCGCCAACCGATACGGTGATAACGACAGTTGTCGAACATCACGCCAACTTACTCCCTTGGCGAAGATACTCCAATGTTGGCTATGTTGAATGTTCTAGAGAAGGCACTTTTACCGCTAACGACGTTAGGCTCAAGCTAGATACTTTCAAGAACGTTCGTTTACTAGCGATAACTGGAGCTTCAAATATTACTGGCTGGTCCCCCGACCTTGAAACAATTATTACTCTAGGCCATGAGCGCAACCTTCCAGTCTTAGTTGATTGCGCCCAATTAGCTCCACACCGTCAAGTTCCTCGGGACGCTGACTTTATAGTTTTTAGTGGACATAAACTATATGCTCCATTTGGGGGAGGGGCCCTGGTGGGCCCGGCAAAGTTTTTTGAAGAAGGTGAGCCATTCTTAGCGGGGGGAGGGGCTGTTGATCTGGTAGGGCTTGATGAAGTAATGTGGACTTCACCTCCAGACCGGGAAGAGGCAGGTTCTCCCAATGTCATAGGGGCAGTTGCGATGCAAGCATCCATCGAATTTATTCAATTTCTCGGCTGGGAAACTATTGAGAGCCATGATCGAGAGATATCTGAATTGCTCCGCAAAAATCTGGCAAAGCTCAGCCACGTTAATGTTCTTGGCCCTAGCAATCCGGATGGCCTCTTGCCAGTTGTAACATTTATAGTTGGATCAATGCCACACGCATTGGTGGCTGCCCGACTAAGTTGTGAGTACGGTATCGGGGTACGACATGGATGTTTTTGTGCCCACCCTTATCTAACGCGCTTGCTGGCCCTTTCCGACACCGAGATTGAGGAGTTTAGGCAACAAGTAAGGCTAGGAGATCGTTCCTCGATTCCAGGAGCGGTACGAGTAAGCTGCGGACTATCCACATCGAAATCAGACATTGAACGTTTCGTTTCAGGCCTGGAGGCTATTTGCGCTTCACCCGATATGAATAGCCAGTATATTCAAGACCCTACCAGCGGCGAGTACTTTCCTCGTGATTCAAAGTTGGAGTGGTACAGTGCTGGTCTTGACTTGCGGCCCTGCGGCCAGAGCTAGAACTGCCAAATAAGGCCCGTCTTTGACTTGCGGCCCTGCGGCCAGAGCTAGAACTGCCAAGACAAGGTTCTTACTTGACTGAAGCTGGAGTAGCCGCTGGGGCAGGTTTGGGAGCTGATGGCTTAGCAGGGCTCGAAGTGTCTTTCTTAGGTTCTGACGCTTTGGACTCTGAAGTCCTCGATTCTGAAGTCCTCGATTCTGAAGTCTTGTCAGCGGTTGACCCAGAATCACCTTGCGTGGAAGTAGAAGCTGATGAGGGCTCGGCACTCGATTGACTCGAAGTGGTCGTGTCGCTTTTTGCACTTCCATTTGATGAGGTACGGCTATCATTTTTGTAAAACCCGCTTCCTTTGAAGGCTATTCCAATTGGGCTAAACACTTTTCTTACTTGACCGCCGCAGCTTGGACACTTTTCGATCGGGTTGTCTTTTATTGATTGGACCAATTCAAATTGGTTAGTGCACTTTTTGCAGACATACTCATAAGTTGGCACCAGATCACCTCCTCTTTTACCTCGAATCTCTAATTATATATATTTTGGCACTCTCAGAGCGAGAGTGCTAATCGACAAGGGTGCTAACCGGAAAGGGGCTAGCTGGCGCGAGTGCTTGTCGGGAAGAGTTCTAACCGGCGAACATACTCAGGTTTACTGGTCAGCTGAAACCAACGTACAATTCTAACCAGTGTCTCAAGCCCCCTTACCAGTACGTAAAGCTGTAATTCCTGCGGCAGGGTTGGGAACGCGGTTCCTGCCAGCGACCAAGGCCCAGCCAAAAGAGATGCTTGCACTGGTGGACACCCCTGCAATCCAGTATGTCGTCGAGGAGGCAAACTCAGTCGGTATTCGAGATGTGCTAATAATCACAGGAAGAGGTAAACGTTCCATTGAAGATCACTTTGATCGTTCATTTGAGTTAGAGCATATTCTCGAAGAATCCAGAAAAATTGAGGAACTAAACCAAGTACAACACATCTCCCAAATTGCAGACATTCACTACGTGCGTCAAGGAGACCCTAAAGGACTGGGCCACGCTGTTCTGACTTCTAAGCAGCATGTTGGAGACGAGCCGTTTGTAGTGATGCTAGGCGATGACATTATGGATCCTCAATCGCAAGTGATCTCTCGCATGACCGAAATATATAACGCTACGGGATGCTCAGTCGTGGCTCTCAAGGCAGTACCACCCAATGAGATTTCCCAGTATGGATGCGCTAGGTTGGAACTCTCAGAGGACGGCTTTCAACGGATTGTTGAAATTGTCGAAAAGCCCAACCCTGAAGATGCACCATCGGATCTGGCGGTCATGGGCCGTTACCTTTTTACGCCAGGAATTTTTGGAGCCCTTGAGGGGATTGAACCTGGTAGTGGTGGAGAGATTCAACTAACTGACGGAATAGCTCGTTTGCTCGAAACTTCCAGAGTATTGGGTTATGTTTTTGAAGATGGACGCTATGACATAGGCAACAAACTAGATTACCTCAAGGCAACAGTTGAGCTTGCTCTTCGCAGGACAGATTTAGGTCCCGAGTTCGGGGACTTTTTGAGATATCTGGGAGATTCCGGCAAGTTTTAGTAGCAAAATTTCCAAATCTGGAGAAAATAATCAATCTGGTCGCTCACTTACTCAAAAAGTTTGACTAGACTGTCTAATTATATCTGATTCGAGAGGAGAGTTGACTCATCTTGATCCCCTTGGTAGGGCTAGAATGGTCGATGTCACACCCAAGGAAGCTTCGCATCGGCGGGCTTTAGCTAGATGTAGGGTTTCGATGCAGCCGGAAACCACCCAGAAAGTCGCCTCAAATGCCATAACAAAGGGCGATGTTCTTGGGGTAGCCCGGATTGCGGGCATCCAGGCAGCTAAGAAAACCTCCGACCTATTGCCACTATGCCACCCGCTTCTGGTTGGCTCTGTCTATGTCAATTTCACGATTGGCGACGACCACGTTGACGTTGAATCTCAGGTCGATACAGTTGATCGGACCGGAGTGGAGATGGAAGCACTTACAGCTTGTGCCATAGCCGCATTGACGATATATGACATGTGTAAGTCAATTGATCGTGGTATGACCATTGGAGATCTGGCACTGTGGGAGAAAACGGGTGGCCGATCGGGCTCTTGGCGAAGATCAGAGACAATTGCTAGAAATTTTGACCTGTAGGTGATTTGAGTCATTGGAAGATATCTCTAAGAGACGTTAATTTCCGATGCGATAGAAAATTTAGAGTATCCACCACTTAGAACTCATCAGGCGTTAAAGTCTTGTTAACAAATGTTTGTCTAAGGAGAAAAGGCCTTTATGGTAATACTCTTTTTGATTGTGCTCTGGGCGATTGTTCTTGGGCCATCTATCTATAGAAGGTGGTTTGAAGGCAGAATTATAAGTTCGATTGGCTCATTTCACACTCGATTATGGGAGTCAAGTGGTGACGGTTACGATGCGGATGGCTACGACCCGGGTCACTTTGGAGTTCCAGATGGTGCGTCGAACCAATTTGTCCTGCCACAGCCTAAGATGAAGCCGATCTCGCCTATACGAAGTCTTCACTTTCGAGATTTTAGTGAAGCGCTTTATGACAGTAGTGTTCGGCCTGAAAGGCTACGGAGCAGTGCTTCACTCAAACGTCGGCGTCAGATTCTTGCAGGGCTACTTATCTCACTAGGTAGTTTTCTTGTCCTAGGGGTGGCACCACCTCTGAGAGTCTTATGGACTCTCGCTGCAATTGATCTGGTTGTCTTGGTCGGCTACTGCGTGCTTTTGATTCGCACTAAGTATGTCGCAACTCAGTCAATAATGAAGGTCACACATCTTAGAACTGCTGTGCCCGGTCCGGATGTTATTCCAAGCTTCCACGATGACTCTCTATACGATATAGAGGCTGATCAACCTGCCAGTTTATTCGATAACAAGCAGGTAATTTATGATGATAGGGATGAGTTTACCAACCGTAGGCTCAGGAAATCCCACTATGTTTACTTAGGTCGTGGCGTGGAACCGGAAACAGAGTACTTCGACGATTCTTACGAGAACGTTGGTGCTGTCGCTGTTGGGGGAGGACGATAGAAGACTCTCTCAAGGATAGTTTAGAGACCCTATCTAACGTTATTCGTGAAGAGCTAGATGGTGCTCACAGTGCCCGCGAGGCAGCGCTTGGCGATTGTCGTAAGGCAATTCGGGAATCGAGCCTTGCGATACGATCCGTGCACTTGAAGAATGACACGCAATACAATGCACATCTTTCTAATGCGGTTTCCTGCCTGCGTTCGGCCCAAGAATCCCTTAGAGGATTTCCTGATATTGCGGGGGCAGGATTTTTGCACGATGCAGAGAAAGAAGTAGCTGAAGCGTACATGACTCGCTGCCTAGTGGCGGGAGAGACATTACCCAACCATAAGAGTATTGGCGTTAGGGTAGCTGCATGGCTCAATGGTCTAGCTGAGGCCGCATCAGAAGTGCGTCGAAGCATGTTAGATGAACTACGCAATGGGCAGACGACAAGGGCAGTCGAATTGTTTGCCTCGATGGAGGGTGCTTTTGATTTCTTAGTTACCGTCGACTATCCAGATGCAATTACTGGCGGGCTGAGGCGTAGTGCCGATGCGCTGAGAGCAGTTGTAGAACGATCACGCTCTGATTTGACCACGACTCTAATCCAAGAGAGGCTCCGAGTGGCCTTGACCAACCAAGCACCTAGCCAAAGCACTTAGTCGAGTTGCAGCCCCGGCCTACTGCCACGGTCTCAATCAAGCACGCAGCCAAGCATCCCGATAAACACCAGCCATGCCCCCCCTGTGGAAGCTACTCCTAGACTTGAACTAGCATACAAACAGGTACGGGGGTGTAGCTCAGCTGGTAGAGCACTACGTTCGCAACGTAGGGGTCGGCGGTTCGAGTCCGCTCACCTCCACCGATGCGGTAATATAAAGGTATGGCTGTGAGTATAGAAGACCTTGCGCGACGCACTGGAGCTGTCATCGAGGAGGTAGCGAATTCCGGGAAACCAGCGGTTGTTACAGATCACGGGCTGCCAGTCGTTGAGATTGTTCCGCTCTCCAAGGTAGTCGATCCCTGCGAGAGTGACGTGCTGAAGCTATTCGGCGGATATGGTGCCTACGTTGACACCTCGCCTCTGGGCCGTTCGGTTGTCGATGAGTTCATAGCAGAGCGGCGCGCAGAACAAGCTTGCGAAGACGCTTCCTAAAGTGGCGGTAGTACTGGACGCTTCTGCGCTGCTTGCGCTTTGGCATTTGGAACCTGGAGCAGAAGTGGTTAGAGATGCGATTGACGCTGAAGGAGCCCTCATTGCTTCTGTGAATATGGCAGAAGTCCTCCCGAAGGAAGGGATCAAATTGTATTAGATTGGTATAAATTGAGAGTGTAGTTGCGATAGACGGGGGTGTTCGCGTGTACAATTAATCGAAAGGTGAATCGCAATCAGATATTCTACTGGCAGAGAGTTCGTAGGACGGCATAAAGAGATTTCTCTGCTCAATGGACTACTTGAGCAAGCCCGCTCTTCCAATATGCAGATTGCATTGGTGAGCGGAAACGCAGGAGTAGGAAAGACATCTTTAATGAGAGAGTTTTCTCTTCGAAGCGGAGGTGTGATATGCCTAAGAGCTCAAGGGTACGAAGAGGAATCATTAATTCAATTGGGGATACTTCACCAACTGATAGCGAGTGTACCTGAAAAACTTCAAAGCCAGTGCGCAGCCATTCCCGAACGCTCAGAAAGTGCCGATTCGTTGGCGATCGGTGCAAGTCTACTCGAAACTTTCGGGAATTTGGAGGTCTATGGCACTCTTCTTATCTTGATTGATGATCTGCCTTGGATGGATAAACTTTCAGCGGACTCGCTTCTTTTTGCTTTACGAAGATCTACTCATGATCAGGTCCTAGTTCTTGCCAGTGCTCGTAGCGAGGAATTGGCCATGCTGACGGATGGTTGGCAGCGACTTATGGATGAATCCTACGTCGATAAGATAGTTTTAAAAGGACTCTCATCTAGTGAACTTGCGAAACTTAGCCTCACAATTACTGGGGTGCAGCTTGACACAAACGGTGCTCGGCGCCTTCGCCTTCATACCGGTGGAGATCCAATTCATGCTCGTGCCTTGCTCGAAGAGATCGGGGCTGAACCGTTTATGGAAGGTCGCGGAGCTCTCCCGGCCCCTCGGTCACTTGCCCATGTAGTGTCTCGTCGACTTGACCGATGCTCCTCCCAAACGCGCGCTTTTATTGAGGCTGGGGCAGTTCTAGGACAACGCTTTCGTGCTTGGCAAGCAAGTGACCTTGCGGAGATTACTGAGTGTGAATCCTGCGTTGGCGAAGCGCTCGACGGACGTCTACTCGAAGCGATTCCAGGTAGCCAAGGTCGGGAACTTACATTTCCACATGCACTCGCACATGCCGCTGTCTACGGAGGTATTGTAGCCTCGCAGCGTTTTGCACTTCACAATAGAGCTGCGCTCACCTGCGCTTCAGTGGAAATCAGTATTGCTCATCGCGTTGCGGCAACCGTGGGAGTCGATGAGGAACTTGGTGATGAGATAGAGAACCTGGCTGTATTTGAGATGCTTGGCTCAATGGGTCATTCACAATCAGGTGGAGCTGGTCTATCAATCGTGTCAGGCTATTTTGCTCAAGCCTTTGAATTGAGCAAGGATGGTGAAAGAAGGAGTAGAAGAGCATGTCTGAGCGCTTTTTGTGCCATAGTAGAGGGGGATACCCCTAGCGCTGTTTCCTGGAAACAAACTCTGGAGTCAAGCGAACCAGGCCCGTGGCGGGATCTGGTATGTGGGCTTATCTACCTATCTGAATGCAAGATTGAAATAGCTCGAACTCTCTTGGAATCTGCCTTTCAAGGCGGGTCGGCTAATTCAGGCCTTGCCCATGTCGGTTCGATAGCAGCACTAAACTTAGCTGGAATTGAGATTTACTCGCTTGACTCTCAGCGTGCTGGGATTTGGCTTAGCAAAGCCCACGATCTTGCAGAGGGCGATCCTTCTTTGAAGTCCGCACTGAGTGCTACTGAGCTATCGGCAAGTCTCTTGGCGGGATTGACTGATCAAGCTCTTGAAGCGGCACGCGAACGAGCAGGCCAAGCTGTTGGAAATGATACATCTCGCAGAGCGATGGAAAGCAATGCAGTATCCTTGGATGTTCAGCTTATGCTTGGAGTTCTGGAACTTGTAGCAGGGTCGATGCAAACTTCGTACAACGTACTTCAATCAGCTTGGGAAAAATCAGATGCTCCGATGAATCGCCTCATGGTAGCTGTCTATCTAAGCGAAACGGCTTATCGAGTCGGACGTTTAGAGGAAGCTTCCTCGTGGGCGGAACTCTGTACTACCTCGGCAGACGAACTGCGAGGATCGTTTTTTGCCCCAGATGTATACGCGGTAGCGACATTGCCGTTGGCGGCTCGTGGCGAATGGAATCTTGCGAGTGAGTCGGCAGCAAGGTCGATGGCCTCTGCATCGAAAACGGGGCTTGAAATTCACGTACTGGAGGCTGCAACCGCTTTGGCATCAATTGCTTATGCGCGTAATAACTCTGAAGAATTACTTGAGGCTGCATCTCTGATCGATTTTTCCTCAATGGTGCGTTTGGATCCAGGTGTCCATCTTTTTATCACTATCCACGCGGATGCTCTAATTGCAACTGCTCAACTTGACGAAGCAGAAAAAGTCTTGGGGCAAATCGATGCATTACTTATCTCCTACCCACGACCTTGGGCACTTGCAGCTTGTGCCAGAACCCGCGGGGTGCTTTACGCAGCGCAAGGCAGTATGGAGGAAGCAGCAAGTAATTTCAATATTGCTATTGATCTATACGATAAAATCGGGGCACGATTGGAACAAGCGCGTTCGGTAATGGCATTTGGGCAGGCCTTATTGGGAGCTAAGAACCAAGTAAGAGGCCGCAAGTACTTAGATCGTGCTCTTGATGAGTTCGCAGCGATGGGTGCAACTGCCTACGTGGAACTTACCCGAAGTATATTTGAGGGCGCTGGGATACCATTCCCGGGTGAGCGCACTTCTGTGGCTCTAGTATTAACACCTCAAGAGACAATGGTGGCACGAAACGTGCGATCGGGACTATCTAATCGAGAAATTGCTGAAAAGATGTTTCTAAGTGTAAAAACTATCGAGTACCACCTGCGCAATATTTATATGAAACTCAACATCTCATCGAGGTCTCAGCTCATTTCCATTCTCTCCAGTGGAAGGGAGAGATGAGCAAGGTTTCTTGCTTTCATGGTCGGTCCTTGGTCGGCGCTTGAATGTTTTTGATTTCATAGCCAGTTGTTGGTCGGGGAGTTAACGTCTTACTTTCACCGCTGGCTATTTGTGAGCGCTTCTTCAAAGGCTCGACCAATTTCTGCGGCCTTAAATGCCTGAAATGTTCGGCCAAGTCCGATTATTCGCAGCAGTACCGGACCTCCGTCTTTAGGCTCGGCGAATGTGAAGGTATGCCGTTCTCCCCTGATGGTAATGACGACACCTGTTGCACCAACTTGCATCTTTGCAGTGATCCCGGAGATAGGCTCATTGATCAGAGTACCGTTGGAACCTTGGAATCCAAGAAATTGACTTTCGATTCTCAACTCTCCAGACTCGAATTTCATCAGACCTTTTTCCTGGCGCCAGGCAAGGGCATTGAATGTTGTATTCCCACCAGTACCTGACGGCACAGACTCTTCGTTGATCATGTTTGCATCCCAGATATTATCTCTGAATAATCAGCAGACTACCCCAGGGCAAACCCTTGCCGTTCCCCTGATTACGGGCGCTTCAAGGACGTTGTGGTACTAGGGTAGCAACCGTGGATTCCCCTGGGGACTTGGAGCACGTTAGCGGCCTAAGGTGCGTTCAGCACTTATTCCATTCCCAATAACCGGAGGTATCAAAAACATATGAATCGCTTGTCACGTCCACTGGCAGCATCGGCCGCAATACTCGCCATAAGCCTTTTGGCATCAGGATGTTCGTCTGGTTCAGGGTCAGGATCTACTTCTTCGGCGAGGAAGTCAGCTAGTGCATCGTTTAGTCTGAACACGCCAGTGACCGATTCCGTCGGTCAGTTCAGCGTCGATATGCCCCAAACTCCAAAAAAGACTTCAACTCCAAGAACACAGTCGGGAACTACTGTTACCGAAGTTAATTACACCGCCGCAAGCACCGACTCAAATCAGAACTATTTTTTTGAAATATCCTATATGGTACTTCCGGGAAGCATTCAGCAAGCTGTAAGTAGTGACGTCAGTGGAATGTTGTCTCAAGCGATAACTTCATTCGCGTCGAGCATCTCACAAGGCCAGGCAACAGTGACTCACGAAACGTCTGGTACGTTCCAAGGCTCTCCTTCAGAAACCGCAATTATTCCAGGTAGTGCTGGTGCGTTTAAGGTCGCCAGCGTATATAGAAATGGAATACTTTATCTGATCTCAGCTGCTAACGCATCGGGTAGCGCCGATTCAGCGTTCAACACATTTATCGCGACGCTAAAGTTCGCCTCCTGATCGGGTTGATTTAGTGAGCCACTTTCGACTTGTGCGTATCCTTATCCTATTCTTTCTCTTGGTTGCTGTAGGTTCTTTGACTGCTGCGAGCGCCTACGCCAGCAATATAGATTCTCTGATGCCTGGTACAGTTTCAGCCGATCCTTCCTTAGTGCTTTCCCCACCTGGCCCACTAAATGGTCTAGTGACTTCTCACACTAGTCTATCGGGTCTCGATCCAACGACGCTTAGTGTCGTTGAAGGCTTTGAGAAGTACGCTGCACAAGCAAACGCATCACTATACATGCGCCAATGGGCTAACACATCCCACAACTTTACAGACGCCATCTTCGAAACTCCGTCTCCCAATGTGGCCCAGCAGATGCTACAAGGGGCGGCGGGTGCTACTTCAGGAAGCTCATTCAATATTCCAGGTGTTCCAGGCGCTGTGACTTCAGCAGGGATCATTCACGGAACAGAAACTTGGAGAGTTGCTGAACTAAGTGGCAATTATTTGGTTATGATTGCAACCGCTGACCCGGTCGTGGGTGCTTCGGGAACAGCAGATTTTGCACAGCTTCAGTACTTGAAGTTGTCAGGAGTTAGCTCTGGTTCCGGCAACTCAACTAGTTCTAGTTCTTCGGGAGGCGCATTTAGTTTGGGCCAGCTTGCTTTTATATTGTTTTTTCTGGCTTGTGTTGTTGTGGTGATCGTTCAGGTGGTGCGCAAACGCAAACGAGTTTCCGATTGAACTTCCCCGCCGTGGACTAAGGCGGTTGTGGCCAGCTGGCGCGTTCAAGATAACGATGGATCGAAGGCGACGATAGGAGTTGCAGGGGGATCTGCCCCCAGGGAACCTACGAATCCTGCATCACCAAAAGCAAAGACTCCACCATCTGAACCTGCGAGCCAGTAACCTTTCCCGTCAGTAGTCGCTACCATTTTTTCGACTGGTTTGTTAAGAGTCTTGCCTCCCATCGAACCGTAAAATCCTGCATCACCAAACGCAAAGACACCACCATCAGTAGCGACAAACCAGTAACCCTTGCCGTCGGGGGTTGGAGCGATGCCATTTGCCGGAGAAACGAGATGGATATTCCCAGTAGAACCGTAAAATCCTGCGTCACCAAAAGCAAAGACTCCACCATCGGCCCCGAGCATCCAATATCCTTCCCCATCAGGAGTAGGTGCCATGTCAATAATTGCAGCATTTAGTTTGGAAGGTGCACTCCCATACGAAATCGCATCTCCAGCCGTAATCAGTTGACCCGTTGAAGTGGTAATCCAATATCCTTTTCCGTCGCCAGTGCTGGCGATGGATACAACGGTACCGGATATATTAGCTGGCTGTGGATAAGCGCTTGCATCTCCAAACGCCTCGACGGATCCGTCGGGAGAGGCAATCCAGTAGCCCTTTCCATCGGGAGTAGGGGCAAACGCCGCTGCCGACGAGAGAGCAGTTGCATTGCCATAAGATTTTGCGGAACCAAATGCGTAAACTGTTCCGTCGGACGCGAGCATCCAGTAGCCAGGACTGTTTGAAGGTGGAGGGGCCGAATTTCTCACGTACTGATTAGCAAAGTTGATAGAATCCTGCGTGACACTCGTACCGACCGACGCTGCAGGTTGGGAAACTTCAGGACTCTGTCCGGTGAAAGTGTAACCCGCATAGGCTGTTGCATGCTCAGAGGTATTTGGAATGCGTAACCACTCTGTGATGCCAGCTTTGTTAAGGTCGTTAGCATAAGATTGAGCGTTTTGAACGTTAATAAACTCAGTAAGACCATTAGCAACGTACTGTGGTGGCATTGACGAGTTAATTCGATGGTCCGGATCTCCAAAGTTCTCGACATCGGTGCCGGGAGTTGTCTGCATATATTGGTCAAATACAGATTCGGGATACGAGCCAGCAAGGCTCACATCCGGAAGTCCTGACCATCCAACAACTGCGTTAACGGTCACATTTGGAATTCCAGTGGCCGCAACCATGTACGCATCGTGTGCTCCTGATGATCCACCAAATACAACTATTCCTGATGCAGGATCGGCACCATATTGAGATGGGTTATTGGAAAGAAAGTACTGAATCGCCGGTTTGATATCGAGCTGTACGGTACCATCAGCGATATTTCCCCACTTGCCTATACCGGGATAAGTGACGTCACCGTAGAGACCATTTGTATATCCGTGGTACTCAATGTTTACAGCAACATATCCCGCTTGCGCCCACTGGGCCATCAGCCAATTCATCGAAGTATAGACTGGTTCAGGCGGGTTGGATCCCGATATACATCCGGCCGATCCTTTGAAGCCGGTCCCAGTAATTCCAAATACAATTGGATGTGGTCCTGGTGCGCTTGGAGCGAAGACACTGTACCCAAGGGCATCAGTTCCTGAACAGGTTGCTTGACTGTATCCGTCATGTCCGTATATCACTTCCGGCCAACTCTGTACCCCACTAGGTAATCCGTGTGCTTTAGCTACGCTTGATCCATGTGGCCAAGAGGGAGAAGCGAGGGCCGACGCAGGTGCGAGGGCCGAAGTTGGTGCGAGGGCCGAAGTTGGTGCGAGGGCCGAAGTTGGTGCGAGGGTTGGCATCAAAGCCAACGTAAGAATAGTTGCAATAGAAAGAACTAGAGCCAAGGAGGTTTTTCTTACAGTTTTCATGGCTTGAGAGCCGAATCAAAAATCATTTTACCGCCAGCCCACGTTTGGAGAACCTCGATCTTGTCCAAGCGCTCCGGTGGTATCGTGTAAGGATCATCTGACAAAACTACCAAGTCAGCACTACTGCCTTCTCTAAGAGTGCCAGCACTTGCTCCGACCCCTAGCGACTCGGCTGCAACTGTCGTGTACATCCGCAATCCCTGCTCGACAGTAATAGCCTCATCGCAATCAATGACTTTTCCACCAGCGGTCTTGCGAAGCATCGCGGCTTGGATTCCAGCAAGAGGCCGGAAAGAACTAGCGGGGAAATCTGAACTCCCTGCGATATTTACGCCTGCGTCTAGCATAGTTCGAAAAGGCATAAGATGAAGTGGTGAAGGCAGGGGCAACACGGTAAGCTCATCACCCAAATCAGTCAAGAAAGAAGGCTGGGCGACCACCAGAGCTTGATTGGAGGCAATACGTTCGATGAGTTCACGGTCAACGATCATTGCATGTTCGATCCGGGGATAACCCGACAAGCCAGCAAGTGCACCTTGTGCCATAGAGAGCACATCGAGTGCCGATTTAACCCCACCATTACCAACTGCATGAAGCGCTACCTGAACACCACTTTGAGCTGCCTGTCTTACAGCACCTAAAAGAGAGTCATCCTCCAATAGCCGAATGCCAGTGTGGTATCTCCCGTCGGCTTCACGACGTGCCCATCCACTCCTATTGGCTAGAGCTAAGGCAAGTGAACCTCGGGAAAAAGTCCGGATCAGAGTTGAGGTAATAGTTGACATCAACTGGCGGCTCGATAGACAGAGATGACAGCGTTCCCCTCCGTCTACGATAATTTTTGCTGGGCCAATCGGTAGCTTGTTGAAATCACCAGCCAACGTGACACGGTCACCTACATAGGGATCGCCAAGCGAAGATGAGCCCACTGGAAAGCGGTGAATAGTTATTGGCAGTCTTCCTTGCTTAGATGCTTCTTCGTAGAGTGTCATACCGATGGGTGGCACACACGCGTCGCCTATCCGTGTTATACCAGCCTTCGCTAACTCAAATGCATGGCTTGAGGCTCGATCGATCCAACTTGGAGCACCTTGTCGCATAAGCTCTTCGCGCGAAATGCTCTCTGCTTGAAAACTTGCTTGTTCAAGAAGAACTCCAGTCGGCTTTCCTTGATGATTTCTCACAATGCGTCCCCCTGGAGGATCGTCAGATTTATAGTTCCAACCAAGCCGAGCTAGTCCAAGGCTATTTAGAGTAGATTCATGATAGGTCAGCCCAATCAAGTGAAGTGGCCGATCGGGGCAAACCGAGTCTAATTCGGCTGCATTTGGAGAACGATGTTCGAACAACGACAGAGGTTCATAACCGTGAATACGCAGCCAACCTTCTCCCGAGTCAATTTGTACAACTCTGGCGACTTCGTCAAGCAACTCTTTGATCGATCTAGGTTTTGCACCATCCAGATTGAACTTGAATCTATCGGCCGCTACGAGGAAGAGATGGTGGTGCGGATCGATGAATCCTGGGATAAGAGTTTTGCCTCCAATGTCTACAATGTTTACTCCGCCCCCTGCCCTTTCAAGAACTTCAGCTAGGGGACCAACGCAAAGTATGTTGCGGCCAGCCAGCGCTATTGCATCGGCTCGTGGCCGATTCGGGTCCATCGTGATGATATTTGCTCCAACAACTACGGTTGTGAGTTCTTGATTCATGATCCACCTCGCGAGGCCAACTGAAATGCTTGGTAGGCTGCTTTCTCCTTGTATGATGCGTAAGCTAAACCTGCTCCCATGCCAGCGCTGAAAGTCTGGTTGTAAGTGGCACCAGCTGGAACTGTGTTGTTCAGGTTTGGGTCGATCATAAATGTCCAGTTAATGCCTATCACATTAGGATCTTTAGCCAAGGCGTTGAAGGTATCGGTTAGATAACGTGCTTGTCCAGTCCGATCTCCTTGATAGTTCCCACCTAGCTCGACTTGGTAAACATGAGAAGCTTGGAGCGAAGCAAGGGAAGGATAGCCCACTTCGGTTACCCACACGGGTACATGTTTCCCACCGTTACATGCTTGAAGTGCCGCCTCGGACGCATCAACAATCTGTGGCGAATAGACCGGTCCATGGTCGCCTACGTGTACGTCAAGAACGTCTAGAGAGTCACACCATATCGGGTTAGAATAAAGTTCTGAGGCAAAACCCTGAACCTGTTTCATATAGGCAGTTTGTGGCTGGATTTGGTTGCGTAGCTTAGCAAGGCTAGCCGATACTGCTTCGGTACCACCGTTTAGGACTTTGATGGTTGGACTAGCTTGATGGGCTGTTTGATAAACCACCTGTTGAAAATGGGCGTAAGCAGCGGCGGTGCCACCGACCCAATTCTTGTTAAAATTCTGAGGTTCGTTGCGCACAATTAGGTAGTTCAATCCTTCAGTTTTTGCGTGTGCGATCAGATTTGATACGTAGGTTATGACCGACGAGCATGACGCTGACGGGGATGCGCAGTCGCTCGGCGGGGCGTTCACATTGCCCCCGAGCGCATCCCAGGCAGGTTCGTTTCCAAGCTCATAGAGCACGACTAAACCATCGGTATTGGCGGTCGATAAGAGTTTATCGACCCCGGTCCAGTTGAATACCCCGGGAGATGGCTCTGTTGTTGCCCAACTAGCACCAATACGAACCGCTCTGGCACCAGCTTGGCGAATCATCTGGAGTACCTGGGGAACTTTTTGCGGTCCGATATCACTGTCAAATTGGTTGACATCAATTCCATACGTAATATTTCCTGACAACTGCGATTGATTGGTTGTGTCACTGAAAGCTGAACTAGACGTAGTGGTAGGCACCAGACCCGCTGGGCGTGAATTACTTCCAGGATGGGTGCCACCCTTGAATAGCCCACAAGCAGATGCAAGCGCCAAACCGGTCAGCGCAAGAATACCTAATCGTTGGCTACGGCTATTATTATTCTTACTAAGATACTTAGTAGTTTTCATGTTAGCTCCTTTCAAAAGCAACAACTGGACTTGAAGGCGGATTGCTCCCCAGGGATCCTACGAATCCGGCATCGCCATAACTAAATACCCCTCCATCGGTCGCAGCCAGCCAATAACCACCACCATCAGTAGTAGATACAATTCCCTCGATGGGTTTATTCAGAGGCTTGCCGCCCATGGACCCGTAATAAACTGCGTCACCAAACGCAAAGACACCTCCGTCGGTAGCGACAAACCAGTAACCTTTACCATCTGATGTTGGAGTCATAGCGATTGCTGGTTTACTCAAGTGCATTGCGCCAGTTGATCCATAAAATGAAGCATCACCGTAGCTAAATACCCCGCCGTCACCACCTAAGAGCCAATAACCTGCTCCATCGGGCGTAGGTACCATATTGACTATACCGGAGTTGAGAGATATTCCTGATTGAGCAGGGGAGCCAAAGTAACTGGCATCACCTGCCGTTAGCACCTGTCCATTAGAAGTTGCTACCCAGTAACCTTTACCATCGGTAGTAGACGCAATTGACACCGGAGGCGATACCCCGTATTTCTCATTAGACAACGTGAGTTGCCCTGCATCTCCGAAGTTTTGAACCACTCCTTTCGATGAAATCAACCAGTATCCGCCACCGTCAGGGGTAGCTGCCATGGCTACCCACGGTCCGATACCTTTTGCTGAACCAAGCGACTGAGCAGTACCAAAGGAAAACACTTCACCTTGGGCGTCCATCATCCAGTAACCTGTTCCACTCGAAGGCGGAGGTGGTGGGGGAGGTGGTGGAGGAGGTGGTGGAGAGCCACTATTAGCAATGGATGCTATCAAGTTGCCTCCTGCAGCGATACATGTTGTAGAGGACATACAAGCAATTGACTGAAAATTATACGGGGAGACTGGAACTTGGCCAGGTTGCCAGGTTCCACCTCCATTGGTTGTGGATATTACCGGAGTATCGCCGACACCAGATGCCATACATGTTGAAGTATTCAAACACGCTAGAGACAGGACTGACGATAAAGTAGAGGGTGGTGATTGGGCGGTCCAATCAGCACCCCCGTCAGTACTCATTAGAATAGATGGCCCATTCGTTCCGCCACCTGAGCCACCTGAGAACTGTTCTCCTCCCGCCCAACAAGTTGAAGTTGCTGGTAGGCATAAAACGCTATAGAGAAAGCTCGGACCTACTGGAAGCAATGCGCTTGACCATGATGCACCACCGTCAGAGGTTGAAATAGCTACACCTGACGTAGAGGTTGAATTTCCTGTGTCGCCAACCGCTACACAGTTAGATTCTGATGCGCAAGATACACCATAGAGATCAAAAATCCCAGATGGTAAAGTCAGTACACTCCATGACTGCCCTGCATCGATGGTCTCAATAGCAACTGCATCCATAAACTGTCCGGAACTACCATCTCCCACAGCGATACACTGGCTTGTGCTAGGGCACGATATTCCGTCTATGACAAGTGAACTTGCCGGTATACCTGATAAGTCTTGCCAAGTTGACCCCCCATTGGTGGTTTCAATAACTGCGCCGCCGCTCGCACTATCACCACTTGCAAAACAAATGGTCACAGATGGGCAGGAGATCGCAAAAAGATCGCTTATGTTCGATGGTGCGCTTTGAGAAGTCCAGGCACTAGCAGCGTCGGTACTAGTTAGAATCGCTCCGGAAGTGGTAGTATCTCCAACTGCATAGCATGTGGTAGATGAAGGACAAGCTGTTGCCAAGATCTGTTGCTGATCGGTTGAAGGGCCCTGGGAAGTCCAATTGAGCCCGCCATCAGAGGACTCAGCAATTGAAGATGAGCCATTCCCATCTGAGAAGCATACTGAACTAGTTGGGCAGGAAATACCAAAAGCGGTGGTGAGTCCCGCCATAGGTACTAGCGTCCAACTAGTGCCTCCATTGGTTGTAGTGATAGATCCGGCTGTGCTACCAGCATCACCAGTTGCAACACACGAGGAAGCCGTTGTACATGCGACCTGGTATAAGGCTGTGACGCTTGGTGGTAAAGATAAAGCCTTCCATGAAGACCCACCATCGGATGTAGAGATGGCCAATGGCGTACCGGAATTTGTGCCTCCAATTGCCAAGCAAGTCGAAGGAGATGGGCAAGATATTGAGGAAAGAAACTGGCCGTCACTTTGGAGAGGTTGCTGCGTCCAGGTGGACCCACCATTACTAGTTCCTATTACTAGGGCGCCACTAGGGTTTCCAGAACCATTACCAACTGCCTCGCATATGTTTGAAGAGGCACATGATATACTGGTTAGGTCGACTAGATCCGAGGGTACGGCCTCAGAGGTCCAAGTTGCTCCAGCGTCGCTTGATAACTCAACCACAGCTCCTAATAAAGTATCTCCTACAGCGATACATAGTGTAGTAGAGGAACAAAATACATCGTTCAGCGAACTTGTTCCGGTTGGTAGGGAACCAGGAGTCCAGGTTGTACCACCATTGATAGTTAGCTCAACGATACCATTTCCATTGGCCTCTCCTACGGCGATACACTGGCTTGCGGTAATACACGAGATGCCATTCAAGACCCCCACCTGGGGAATACCATTTTCTATGCTCCAAGTAGAACCTCCATTGGAAGTTATGGCAACTGCTCCCGGTGCTCCGACCGCTATGCACTGAGCTGGCGACGTGCAATCAATGGATTCGAAGATACTTGGAGCGTTGTTCAGTATCCCCGTACTGGTTTGAGTGGTAGGGGTAGGCGTGGATGGCACAGTACCACCGTGGCCATCAAGGGCTTGCAAAGCGCTTACGGCTAGCTTTGGAGTGTATCCGAGATCAGGATTAGCTGCCCACAAACCTAATCCCGGACCTGTATTGTGCAGTCCGTGGAGTGCTCCGCCGGAAGAGATTGTTGAAGTGTTCGGGTCCACTACGAAAGTCCAATTAATACCCACGACATTTGGATCTGCAGCAAGAGCAGACTCTGTGTCATATAGATAACGTGCTTGGCCGAGTTGACCACCTTGGTAAGCACCGCCTAGCTCGGAAGCGTATTCGGGTAGGGTCTGAACCTGAGGGATCGATGTGTATCCGACCTCGCTTACCCAAATTGGTAGGTGTTTCCCGCCATCGCATGACTCTAGGGCTAATTCTGAATTGTCTACCATCTTTACCGACCAGAGGGGCCCGTGATCGCCGACATGAAAGTCAAAAGTATCGATAGAGTCGCAAAAAGCTGGAGTGGAGTAGAGAGTTTCTACAATCTCCTGAGCATTATCTGCGTAAGTTTGGCTGTTTTGAAATGGGCGCGAAAAGGTCCGGCTCGTTGGAGAGGAAAGTTCCTCGCCCCCATTCATAACGGCTATTGAATAGCTAGTTGCATTTTTCGAATTGTAAGTTGACACTGTGGAGTGTGCCGCTAGATATACAGTCTGCTGGAAGTGTGCGTAGTCGAGACCCCACTGGCTTGCGCCTCCGGAAGCTGGATCGACCCAGTTCATTGCGTAGTTTTGTGGCTCGTTGCGAGGTATCAGGCCAGCAACTTCACTTATTTCAGACTCGGGCGGGTTACTTGATGCAATCGTAGTAGTTAGCATATGGTTGACCAGATCATCTACCCAGGTTGTGACGGAAGAGCACCAAGTTGTAGGTACCGTCGGAGTCCAGGCGTAACAGTCTGACGGAGGAGCGTTGACGTTGCCGTTGGCAGCATCCCAGGCTGGTTCGTTTCCCATCTCTAGCAGAACGCTCAGATGGTCGCCGTAGGCGCTCGCCATATTTGCGTCGAAGCTAGTCCAGTTATCCTGGCCCGGACCTTGAGTCTCGATTGCCTGCCAGCCTCCACCCGGTCCAAACCTAACATTTGAAGCTCCGGCTTGTGCGATGAGACCAAAAACTACTGGGATCCGTGAAGGTCCGATATCGCCGTCGAATTGGTTGACGTCAAGTCCATAGGTAACCGATGAAGTGCGTGGACGTATCTTATGTGGATAGGCAGTAGTACTTGCAGTGGCACCTGCTAACCCGTATGTCCTCTTTGGGGTAATTGAGGCGCCTGCTGACCCGCCCAAATATAAGGTCATGACACTTATCGCCAGGGTAAGCAATACCATCTTGGTTCCCAAGGCCCTGATTTTCTCCATGAAGCTTCCTCCTTGATTCGCACCTATATCCAATTTATAGTTACTATAGTTCAGATATTACCAAGAAGAATGTTAGAGAGTTGTAAAGAAAGTGTTAGAGATCAAATAAAATATGAAAACCGTGGGTAGGTGGCTTATAGTTCTTCTAGTGAAGCCCTTAATTGCACTACCATGACCGTCAGAGTTCCTCAAGATTTACCAGAGTGGAGGCTGCGAGCTGGAGCAACTCGGCGCGCTCGATCCGAGGATAAGATTCTTGGGGCAGCACTTCAACTGTTTGAACAGGTCGGATTCGATCAAGCAAGTGTAGAGTCGGTAGCTTTTCACGCTGGGGTAGGTCCGGCCACGATTTATCAACGATATGGGACAAAGGGGGCATTGGCCGCAGCAGTGCTTGCAAAGAAAGCGGCCTTCCTAAACAAGGCAGCGTTGAAGGATGCTTCAACTTTGCCGGTCAGTCTTGCTGTTCAACGTCATTTGCGTAGAGCTGCAAAGGTGATTACTGATAATCGCGTACTGGCGCGTGCCGTATTTGTTGTGTTTAGCAAGACAGAAGGTCCTCCTGTCGATTCTCGTGACCCAAGGCTGATCTTCCCACTACCGGCCCCTCTTGCTGGCATACTGCAGGTTGGTGTAGATAATGGAGAGATCGAGTGTCCGACTACTGCTATTGACACCGCGGCCTCTGTTACCTCCATGCTAATGGTTCGAATTATAGCCAGGAACGAATCTCCACAAGCGAGCGCTGACTTTGTATATAATACTGTGATGAAGGGATTGATGGTTAGATGAATCGCAATACGACTATTGCGACAATGCAGGTGATCGTCGTTGCAATTGTTCTGCTGGTCTCCTCAGGATGTTCCTCCAAAGGCCACGCGTCGTCCGTTACCCTCAAACAGGGCGAAATGCCGACAGCGATTCCTACGACCACCCAATCTTCCCCGACACAGGCACCATCGGGGTTTCACGTAGCGGGAAATCAGATACTCGATTCGACCGGTAAAGTCTTCGTTGCCCGTGGACTTGAAGTCTACGATGTCTCCCGCACTAGTTGGAAACTCGATCTTGCGCGTGACAATCAAGTCGGCAACTTAGGTTCTGGCGAGTTTCAGGCGGCCTCGAATTTTTGGCATGCAAACCTTATTCGAGTCCAATTGGCCGAGGATAACTTAGCTTCAGGATCCACGCCTGGTTATCTAACTGAGATCGATCACTTGGTGAATCTCGCTACTTCCAACGGAATGGCTATTATCGTTTCGGACCAGACAGAAGAAACTTCTAACAACCCCGCTCCCACTCAAGAATCTGTATCTTTTTGGTCACAAGTAGCTGCTCACTACGGGCACAACCCGTCGGTCATCTTCGACTTATTCAATGAGTGGCGAATCCCGTGGAGTGACGTTGGCGGCGAAGCCCAGGCGTGGCAACTTTGGCAAAATGGTGGGACAGATCCCACAACCAAGAAGAGTTATGTCGGTATGCAGCAACTCGTGAATGCAGTGCGATCTACCGGGGCAACGAACTTGATACTTGCACAAGGTATAGGGGCCGGCGAAATTCTTGACCAAGTTACTTCGCATCTTCTTACCGGAGGGAATATTGCTTATGCAGTACACCCGTATTTTAATGCTTCAGAAGTCAACAATCCAACGTCGATATGGGACAACCGTTTTGGCATAGCTTCGCAGAGTGTACCTGTGATGGCCGATGAGTGGGGAGAGTATCAGTCCGCAAAAGGCGAATGTTTCCCTGGCGCTCCTGCAATGGTTCCTCAGTTGTTTTCCTACCTAAAATCACATCATATTGGGATAGTTGGGTGGGCACTATTTCCCGGAATCCTAATCAGAGGCTGGTCTTGGACAACGCCGACTGCCTTTGATCAAAGTTCATATACCTGTGGACCGTCATTTGCCTTCCCTAACATGTCTCCAACTGCCGAGGGCGCTGGTTACTCGCTTCTATCTTACTTTGCTTCACAAATCGCGCAATAAGATATATATATATGCCTTGCGGCAAATCTTGCAGTAGTTTCGCTGCTATCGGAGCAAGGGGATTCGAAATAACTGAAAGCCTATAAATGTTTCACCTTTATATACCTGTCGTATCTCTGAACCAATGATCTGTCTAAAGTAACAAATTCCTCACAGCCGTAAGTAACAGCACATGCTACCTGAAGAGCATCCTCAAAATCATCGCCTTGACAATTAGCTATCGCCCACCGCACTTCAGCGTCACCGAGATCCGTGAAACTCAGTAGGGCTAGGTTTCTCATCAGTGCATCCAAGGGGAAGCCTTCCTTTTTACCAAAGTACACATACAGATGAGCCGTTAACGGTGATACTACTGATTCTCGTTGAATATACTTAGCTGCCATCTTTGCTTTCAACCTGCCCGGCAGCAGAACTTCAAGTAAAACGTTTGCGTCCAAGAATGCACTCACTTGTTAGATAGATTCTGATATTTCAAATCATTGTCAAGCATTCCATGATAAAGTTCTTTGATATTTGCTTTCGGGTTCAAAGACGATCGTTTTTTTGATTTACTGAGTTGAATAGTTTCATTTAGAAACTGCTTCATTGCCTCTTCGCTTCCTCGCACAATGGATTCAGAGAGTTTTTCCGGTTGAAGAATAAACGCTGGTTTGGAGCGGTAAGTTACTCTGATCGTCTCACCGCCTCTGACCCTCTGCACAATTTCATCAAGGTTTTCTCGCAGCTCTCTAGCCGTTACCGTTTTCATAGTTAAAGTTTAACATAAACATCATGTTTTGCAAGCGGATCCACTCTAAATTCCGTTCATGCGAACCTAGAATAAAGGATTACTAGAATAAAGGATTAGAACAAAGGAGTATGTCACAGAAACGCATGAGTTCATTCAAGTAACGCCTCACTGCTCAGTGAGCTTCCTTGAGCCGTGGGTTTCAACATTAGTAACGATAGTATAGAATCGTTGATGATGAGTACTGAATTCGGTAGCAATCGCCGCCGAGGCGCTATGCAGATTGCCGATGTGGCCAGGCGAATCCAAGCATGTATTGCCAATGGTGACTGCGCTAGTGATTGTGCTACGGCGTGGCGGTGGCTCCTTCAGTTCACCGACGATTTTCGAGGTTCGTCACCGAGCGCCCGCCAATGGATGACAAATGATCCGCCCCCTCTGGTTGGGTTATCTAACTATGACGCAGCTATTGCAGGTCTTGTGGAACACCTGTGCGCGCAATACCGTGTCGAGGCTCCACCTTGGACTTGTGAGGAGACTCGATTTGCCAAACCGTGGTGGTTTCCAGCAAACCTCCCGGCGTTGCGTGCGCGAGCACTACGCGAAAGCCCTATTTCCCTGAAGCGGCACGGGGTATTGGTTACAGCTGAAGCCTTCGACCGTGTCTGAATTACTTGATCGTGAGACGATCCTCCTTGCTTTCGAGAAGCTTTCGTCTGAGCTAGCTCGGCGGAGGGTACGCGTCGACGTATTTGTGGTTGGGGGCGCTGCTCTTGCGCTTGCCTACAATTGTGACAGACGCACCCGAGACGTTGATTGTATTTTCGACAATTCCGCTGTGGTGTACGAAGCGGCTCGTGCGGTGGCACGCAGAATGGGACTTCCTAACGATTGGCTCAATGACGCGGTTCGAAGTTACCTCATCGGCTCTGATCCCAACGCCAACGTAGTGTACGAGTCTGGCTCACTAGAGGTATCTGTCGGATCTGCCCCTTATGTTCTAGCATTGAAGCTGTTGGCAGCGAGGGCCGAACAAGATCAAGATGACATCCGGCTTTTGTATCGGATATGCGGGCTGAACAGCGTTGAAGATGGTATCGACATTGTACGCGGATTTCTTCCGGATCAACCAGTACCGTCAGCGACGTTGGAACTGCTAGAAGCCATGTACGGATGACGGCGCCAGGGCCGCTGTGAGCAATGGAATACCTACTTGTCTACTTCACGTTAGGAGTATAATTACAACGTGAAGAATCCGGCTAAAGTCCAGCCAAAAAGCTTGGAAATCAAGTTGTTTGGCGAGTTTGAAGTAGCGCTCGATGCCGAACCGGTTCTGATCAGATCAGCTAAAGCTAAAGCAGCCCTTGCCTACATTGCGTTTCATTTTCCTAATCCAATTCGTAGGCTCAAGTTGGCAACTCTTTTGTGGAGTGACATGGATGAATCCAGAGGACTGGCAAATCTCAGATTGGCCCTAGTGGAGCTTCGTGAGTTGATAGGAGATCACCTGGAATCTGGCCGGAATGAAATCTCTCTAGCACACCAAGGTGAGACAAACTTCGGACCTCAACTCGTAATCGACAAAATTGAGTTCGACTCGCTTATAGGTATCCAAACTTCAGAAGAGTTGGATCTTGGGACTGCGAGCCAGTGCATTGAATTGTATCGAGGTCCATTATTGGACGGGCTTGAACTTCGCGGTGCTCTGGGTTTTGAAGAGTTCGTAAGCCAAGAAAGAACTAGACTGGCTAGGTTGGTGTCTGGTCTAATGGGTAGACTCATAGACTCTTATAGCGATAGTTATTGCTGGGAGTTGGCTAATCACCTTGCCTATCGACTATGGGAATTAGATCCTTGGGATGAAAGTAGACTTCGCAAGCTGATTGAAGTTCTAAGTGACTCAGGTGATTCCCGTCAGGCACTTACTGAGTATCGGATTTATCGTGATCGTCTTGAAATTGAGATGGGGGCTACACCGCAAAGAGAGACTCTTGATCTTGCAGAGAAAATTGCCACTGGATTGCAAGACGAGCACCAGGATGTCCCCACTTTGGTATTTAAACCAGCAAATCAACTTTTTGGTAGGCAAGACGAGTTGAGCAAGATTATTGGACTACTGACTAGTGATAATGTCCGGTTAGTTAGTTTGACTGGTCCTGGAGGTGTCGGTAAGACCAGGTTAGCTCAAGAGGTGGCTTACCGACTTGCGAACGAACTTGAAATGAGTGCTGCATTCATTGCTTTGTCAGATTTGGAGCAAGCACACTTGCTTGCTAGCAATATATCTTTATCTCTTGGGCTGGCTCTTGTGGGATTGCGTTCCCCAATCGACGAGCTGTGCTCATGCCTCGGGGACAGAGAGATTTTGTTAGTCCTGGATAACTTAGAGCAGCTGCTCCCCGATGCGGCATTGGCCATTTCTGAGCTGATCAACAGATGCCCAATGCTTCGTATTCTAGTTACTAGTCGCAACCGGGTAAATCTGCGGGCTGAGACAGTTGTCACGCTAGAGAGGTTTGTGCCACCGAGAAATGAGGCCGATGACCGTGAGCTGAGGGAAAACCCAGCTATACAGTTGTTTTGTTCGCGCGCAGTTGCTTGGGGGGCAAATGAAGGCCTTGATGATCTAGAGTCAATTGCCCAAATATGTGCTTTACTTGAAGGTCTTCCACTTTCGATTGAGCTAGCTGCTGCTCGTTGCCGACTACTTCCCCCTAGCGAGCTTCTTCCCAGTATCACTTGTGTATTAGACGATGTTAGTTCTTCCGCAAGTGATCTTCCGCTTAGGCAACGTACGCTAAGGGCCTCCATGGATTGGAGCTATCAACTCCTCGATAGTGAGGCACAGAAATTATTACGATCACTTGGGGTATTTGATGGAGGTGCGCCGTTATCTGCCTTGATCTCAGTAGCTGAACTCGGAGAGAGGGCGGGGTTAGATGCAGCGCTGCGTTTAATAGAATCTGGGCTTGTTGAACGAATTTCTAGTATTGGAGGGACCAGATTAGTGGTCCTTGACTCAGTTCACGCATTTGCTCGTGATGAGTTAGAACGGTGTCTTGAGTATCATGATGCATCTTCTCACCATGCAATTACGATGCTGAAGTTTGCCAAAGTTGTAGATTCTAAACTCCGCGGGCCGAGCCAGGCTGAATGGATCTTGCGGGCAACTACCGAATTGGAAAATTTACGGGCTGCGTTCCAATTTGCCCTGGCTACAAATAACGCACGGCTTGCACTTGAGCTTTCTACTTCGTTGGTATGGTTTTGGAGTTTGCGAGGTATGCTTGGTGAGGCAAGAGAGTGTTTGGAAGGCGCGATCAAGTTGGCCAAGACAAGTGCTGATCAAGAGTCGACCCTTCGTCTTGTGGGCAGTGCACTATTAGGGGTTGCATTCATGGCAATAGTTCAGGACGAGGGTGCTAGAGCCTCAGAATATATAGCTGAGGCAGATATAATATATTCAGTTATTAATGATGAGGTTGGTAGGGCTAGCGTTATGTTTCATAAGGTGTTCATGGGGACTGCTGCGGGTGGCTCAAGAAATACGATAGTTGGACATGAAGCTAGTAACTTGCTTGCCGAGGCGAGAGATCTATTTGCCAAGAATGAGGATTACTGGAGCGTTGCGCGAGTTGAGCACTTGCGTTCCAGCGTGGAAGTTTTGGGTGGTGACATTGAATCAGCAAAGCAGTCGGCGTTAGGCGCTTTAGAGATATTCACCATGTTAGGGGATCGACGAGGTATCGCAATTTCCCAGAGCCAAGTTGGGATTGCTGAAGGTATCTGCGGAAATTTAGAAGAGGGAAGCCATTATCTTCTACGAGCGCTCGAATTTCAGCGTTCAATTGGCGACATACTTCAATCGCATCACTCCTTATTGGCGCTTGCTTGTAACTTGGCGGGGCAGTCGCGTGGGAAAATTGCGGCAGCACTGTTTGGGGCTGCCGAGTCTATCGCTAGAACGTCCGGGGTAAGGGCCCCTGTGGGCTATAGAGATATAATTGCGTTATATATATCGCAGGGTAAGAAATCTGTTTCAAGCCAAGAATGGGATGAGGCCTATAGATCTGGCTTTGAGGCGGGCATCTCAATTGAGTTTGATCTCTCATAGTAATCTCCCAACTATCGGCGGTACGTATCTAACTGCCCTCGGGTTGAAGACAAAAAGCCTGGTAAAGGGTGCACTAACGATTAACTAACGTTTAGTCAGCCACAATATCTCCATCTATTCATGCAATTAGTAGAAGGTGGAGACCAAATGAAGTTTTTCAAGAGTTATTTTTCAAAAAAGTTAACAGGGATAATTGTCGCCTTAATGCTAAGCCTCTCGGGCGTAGTCGGGTTGATAGGTGGGGCGATTGAAGCATCAATCGGGCCTGTATCACCCGCACAAGCTGTGTCGGCTTCAACAGTTGTCCCGGTGTGGGCCTCAAGTCCCTCAAGTGTTGCTGACCCGGGTGCTACTTTTGAGACCGTATCGTGCCCGATGGTAAGTTTCTGCGCCGTAGGAGATGCTAATGGAAACATCGTAATTTATAACGGAGTTGGTTGGGCATCCACTTCCATTTCGCCAGGCAATGAAATCATGTCGATATCGTGCACATCGGCTAGTTTCTGTATGGCGGTCGACTCTAATCGCGACGCTTATGCCTATAACGGCACGAACTGGACAACTCTTACTACGTGGACCAATCCGCTACTGAGCGGTGGTGATTATTTTACCGGTGTATCGTGTCCCTCTGTAACTTTCTGTGTTGGTGCAGCTGCAAGTGGTAACCTATATGAGTACAACGGGAAGGTGTGGCTTACTGCTACAACTGGGGCCAACGCATCGCCTTGGGCCAGTCAAAATCCAGTTGACCTCGGAGTAAGTGCGATATCATGTCCTACTACTACCTTCTGTGCAACGGATGATTCTAGTGGCAAAGGTGCAATCTTGACTGGAACGACCTGGTCTGCTCCGGCGACAATTGCAAGTGCGAGTTCCTTTGGCCTCGGATCGATTTCGTGTCCCACTACAACAATGTGTGGCGCAACTGATGGGGCTGGAAATGCGTACGGCTATAGTGGGTCGTGGGGTGCATATAGTCCGAACCCGATAATTGGTCATGCGGCCTATATATCGTGTCCGACTTCGAGCGACTGCGTTGCAGTTGGAGGTGGCTACGAGTCAAACTTCAACGGGACTGTTTGGAGTGCGCCACATACCGGGGCCAATATCGACGGTTCGAACTATTTGGATGGGGTTTCATGTGCATCGGCCAGTTTCTGCGTAGCCGTGGATGATGTGGGAAATGCATTCATATATAGTGGCGAGGTATCTAACTTTGTCAGTGGAGGAGTGGGTTCTTACGCAAGTCCTGCTACTTCTGTCTCGTGTAGCGCTTACAACTACTGTCCAGTTGTATCCACTGGTGGGACATCGTCTGTTCTTTCTCCAACGCCTGTGGATGCCACTGGGATAGGGGGTATTTCCGTAAACTCAGTTTCTTGTATCTCTACCCCCTACTGCGCTGCAGTAACCAATGGGAATGGATCAACTTCTGCTTATTCTTATTACTGGACAACAGGGATTGCTGGGAATTTAGCTACTATAACAGTCCCATCGGGAGATAGTATGGAGTCGGTAGGGTGCGAACCCGGCACTGGACTGCAATGTGTTGGTTTTGACAATAGTGGTAACTGGTATGAGTACAACGGTTTCCCCCCTGGAGGGCTTTGGACCAAGGGCACTAATCAGGTAGGGGGCGGGCTCGGTCAGAAGACTGTATCTTGCGCAAGCGACGCTTTTTGCATGGCTGGTGATTCTTCAAGTTTCGGCCGTACTTGGGAAACAAGCGGGACTATATCTGCTTCTACGTCAACTTGGACTCAAGTCTCAACAGGCACGACTGGGACTACTCCATATGTATCTTGTGTCAGCTCCAATTTCTGCGCAGCAGTATCACTTAGTGGCGAGGCAGTGATATGGAACGGGGTTTCATGGGGCACTGGCACTTCGCCCAATAGCTGGACCAATCCAATTGATGGCACAAATGCATTTGCGTCAGTGTCGTGTTCTTCGACGACTTTTTGTGAGGCTGTCGATACATCGGGCAATGCCTTCTTTTATAACGGAACAACTTGGGCAGGGCCAACCAAGCTCGACTCAAGTGGTGCGCCTGTGTCAGTGTCGTGTCCGAACGATGGCTCCCAATACTGTTTAGGAGTAGATAGTGCTTCACCGGGCAACGAGTTTCTAACTTATAATGGGGCACCTTCAGTCACTCCATCGGTAAGTCCGACTTCGACAAGTTATGGGGGGTCGGTTACCTACAGCGCAACTGTTGCTGGTACACCTGACACGGCTGCAATCCTCGCAACTCTTGGAGAGACGGCGCCAGCGGGAACGGTTACCTTCTCGGCCGGTGGAACCACTCTTTGCACTACCGCTGCATTGAGCGCTGGCTTTGGATCGTGTACTGCCTCGAATGCTCCGCCAGGTAGCAATGAAAGCATTGTGGCAACTTATTCTGGTGACCCCTACTATCTAGGCGCTACCGGAGTTACTACCCTTAGTGTATCGCCACCGACTGTAACATCGGTAAGTCCAACTTCGGGGCCAATGGGAGCAGGTGCCTCGGTTGTGATCAACGGAACCGGCTTTACTGGAACCAGCGGTGTAGCTGGCGTGAAGTTCGGCACCAGTGATGCAGTGAGCTACACCGTGAACTCCTCTACCAAGATAACGGCGATCGCTCCGGCAGCTACTACTCCCGGTGCGGTTGATATCACTGTAACCAACGCCGGTGTTACTAGTGCTGTCTCGTCTGCAGACCAATACACTTATCTGGCACCACCACCACCCTCTAATCCGCCTGCGGTAAGCTCTGTTTCCCCTGGTTCAGGTCCAACTGCTGGAGGTACTTCGGTGACCATTACGGGTAAGAATCTTGGGGGAATAGCCTATGTTGACTTTGGATCTGTGCAAGCTAGTAGTTTCCAAATTGTATCGTCAACAGAAATAATTGCTGTTACCCCGCCAGAGCAACCAGCAACTGTAGATGTATTGGTCGTAGGAGTGGGAGGGTCTTCAGTCGCTAACTCGGGTGATAAGTTTACGTTTACTTCCGGTCAACTTACCATTGTCAGTTCATCTTTTCCCGGGGCAACAGTCGGGACGTCATACACTGCTAATCTTATCGTTACGGGAGGTATTACACCTTATACGTGGACCATTGCCTCTGGGTCTCTTCCGGCAGGACTTGCCCTGTCGTCGGGTGGTGTGATTTCGGGGACACCTACCAGTGCAGGAACGTCCAGCTTTACTGTGTCGGTCTCTGATTCTTCGACGCCCCCGCTTGTTGCAACTAAGGCACTGTCAATAGGCGTGGCTTCTTCAACCACGTCCACCACTACTCCTCCAACAACGACCCCTCCAACAACGACCCCTCCCACCACACCACCGACTACTGTCCCACCGACAACTCCACGCCCTGGCTATATCGTCAACAACCCAGCTGGAGGAGTCGCTACTTATGGATCCGTCGGCAATGACGGGTCACTAGTCTCCAAAGGCATTACCCCAGCTGCACCTATAGTTGGCAACGCCCTTGCTCCTAACGGCCAAGGATATTGGTTGGTTGGTTCCGATGGTGGAGTATTCGCCTTTGGCGGCGCAGGTTTTTATGGATCTATGTCAGGAAAGCCTTTGAGTGCCCCAGTTGTAGCAATTACTTCAACCCCTAACGGCCAAGGATATTGGTTGGTTGGTTCCGATGGTGGAGTATTCGCCTTTGGCGCTGCCAGCTTCTACGGTTCCAACGCCGGTCATTCGTCACAGAGCGCTTCACCGTCACCAACAGTTGCAATAGCTTCAACGCCGAGTGGAACTGGCTACTGGCTGGTATCGGCCAACGGAAGCGTATCGGCTTTTGGAAGCGCTGGCCTATTCGGTGGTGCTGAGAATATAGCACTGCATGCTCCGATTATTTCCATTGTTCCAACCCCGGACGGCAAAGGATACTGGCTTATCGGTGCCGACGGAGGTGTGTTCAGCTATGGCGATGCACCATTTGATGGGTCGGCCGTAGGGGGCGTTGGCTAAGGTTCACCACTTTAGTACTAGTGCTGATATGAATACGCTGGAATAAAGCTCAAGTTTCCTGCCCCGGCTTCTTTCTGGTCTCCGCCTCGCAAGATCCGGGGCAGGGATGAAGTCTCCACCTTCGTTCCGGGTTCCGCCTTGCAAGATCCGGGGCAGGGATGAATTCTCCTAATTTTCTAAGTATGTAACTTGGAAAATCTAAGTAATTGAGTAGCTAAATTAGGTAGTAAATTGAGTATGTTTTCGATTCGTTCGAGCCTGTGACATCGTTATACTAATCCAAGATCAATATTAAGTTGCGGAAAGGATCTCTAATGTGCGGGCCCGAGGTGTCCCATGGTGGGAAGCCAAGAAATAATGAATCTGATGGAGTAGTGAGCGCTTCATTCCAAGTCAAGCGAGCTAGGCGCCGAATGCTAGCAGGCAGCCTTGCTCTGTTCTTGGGGATGTCTACAGGTTCTACGATTGCTCTCGAGGCTGGGCACGTAGTGGTAGCTCAAGCCGCGCCAAGCCAGCCCCTTTTTGCTTCTGGATTCGCGGCCAATTCCATTGGTGAGTTCTCAACTGGTCAACTTTCGAGCGGTGGTTCCCTAACCCCATCCGAGTCAGTCTATGGCAATGGAACCAGTTTGAATGGGCCACAAGGATTAGCATTCGATAGAAATGGGGATCTCTGGGAAGTGGCTCACGTAGGCAATGCCATAGAGGAGTTCACCCCCAGCCAACTAGCCAATCTAACTACCGGCGTACCAGGCCCTACTCCTCACGTGACTATTAGTGGTGCTA
This sequence comes from Actinomycetes bacterium, assembly GCA_021827485.1. Lineage (GTDB taxonomy): Bacteria > Actinomycetota > Acidimicrobiia > Acidimicrobiales > JAKAVM01 > JAKAVM01. The sequence goes on along the minus strand of JAKAVM010000052.1, from coordinate 7,172 downwards.
ACACTGGTTTAGCTGGACCTACATCAATTTCGTTTGACTCTTCAGGCAACTTATGGGTTACAAACACTGGTTTGAATCAAGTTCTTGAGTTTGGAGCCGGACAACTGGTTAGCGGGGGGAACGTCGCTCCAGACGGAACTATCTATGGGGACGGTTCGAGTTTGAATGGCCCGGAGGGAATTGCCTTTGACAGCTCAGGAGATCTTTGGGTTTCTGATACCGTTGGCACAGACATTGAAGAGTTCACGCCCACCCAGCTAGCACATCTTTCCACAGGCGTTCCAGGTCCAACGCCCCACGTGATAATCTCTATCACCCCCAGCTTTTTGGCGGCACCTGTTGGTCTCGCATTTGACTCATCGGGCGATCTTTGGGTGGCAAATGATTTATCCAATACACTATTGGATTTTACCCCAACACAACTGGTATCAGGCGGTAATATTGCACCAGCTATACAAATTTATGGCAATGGTACCAGTCTGAATGCACCTCGAGAAATTGCATTTGACTCGTCAGGCGACCTGTGGGTTGCTGAAGATACATCTGGCTATATCGAGGAGTTTACTCCTACGCAGCTTTCGGCAACAGGTGCTCCTACTCCAACTATAACGGTAACGGGAGGTGCCAGCGGCGACCTGTTTGGCCTTGCCTTCCTGATCCCTCAACCTTCGCCTCCTCCTCCAGCTACTCCAACTACTACTTCTCTAACCTCATCATTGACAAGTGTGGCCACATCGCAGAGCGTGACATTAGAGGCAAGCGTGGTTTCTGTTAGTGGACCAGCATCGGGAACGGTTAGCTTTTCGGCAAATGGTACCCAGATTGCTGGATGTATCGACCAGCCAATCAATCCAAGTACTGGAAGCGCATCATGCACGACTACTTTTCCAACATCGGCAAGCGAGTCAATAGTTGCTAGTTTCAATGGCACATCACTTTATTCGCCATCTTCTTCCAGTGCACTTGTTATAGAGGTTGGTTCAGGTGGAACAAGTACGACTACTTCAACAACAACGCCACCTACTACAACTTCTACTACGCCAACAACAACTCCATCTTCGACAACTTCTACTACATCGACAACTCCGCCTTCTACAACGTCAACCACTTCAGCACCGGTAAGCTCTGGGGCGACTAAGCCAGGTTACATAGTTATTACTCCTAAAGGAGGTGTCACCTCTTTTGGAAGTGCACCAGATGTTGGATCTCTAGTCTCTAGGGGCATTTCTCCAGCTGCTCCTATAGTTGGCAACGCACTTGCCCCTAATGGCCAAGGATATTGGCTGGTTGGATCCGACGGTGGAGTATTTGCTTTTGGCAATGCAAATTTCTATGGATCTATGTCAGGAAAGCCTTTGAGTGCTCCAGTTGTCGCAATTACTTCAACTCCAAGTGGCCAAGGATATTGGCTGGTTGGATCCGACGGAGGAGTATTTGCTTTTGGTAATGCAAGTTTCTATGGATCAGCTTCTAACACGTTGTCCTCAAGTCCTGTTGTTGGAATTGCAGCTACAACTAGTGGAAAAGGTTACTGGATCGTAAGAGCCAATGGACAGATAATGGCTTTTGGGAATGCGACTAGTTCAAATACCCTCGTACCTTCTACTGAAGGACCCATCACTTCGATTGCCCCTGATCCGGCCGGAACTGGCTTTTGGGTTGTGACTTCAAGTGGTCTGGTCATTGGTTCCAATGGCGCTCCAAGTCTTGGATCGCTAACAGGCATAAAGCTTGCTGCACCAATTGTTCAGATAGTCCCCACTTCTGACGGCAAGGGATACTGGCTAATTGGTTCAGATGGCGGAGTATTCGCCTTTGGTGATGCTCCATTTCTGGGTTCTTCGGCCTGAGTTTGCGCTCTGGTTAGTTGTTGGTTCTTCGGCCTGAGTTTGCGCTCTGGTTAGTTCTGAGTTGTGCACTATAAAGTTTCAAGGCAGCTCTGAAGCTCTGATCTGGTAGTGATATTTAGCTTGCGATAGATGTTGTAGAGATGCGTCTCTACAGTGCGTCGGCTTATATACAGAGATCTCGCAATGTCTAGGTTCCCTAGGCCTTTTGCAGCCAGATGAGCTACCTTTAACTCGCCTGAAGTGAGCCTGGTTTCTCTCAAGGGCTTGGAATACTTAGGCTTTCCACCAGTGGCCTTCAAGCCAAATACAATCTGCTTGACAAGGTGTGAGGCTCCAGAAGTTCGTGCTATTTCGAGTGAACTCTCAAAGAGTGCGCGTGCGTCATCGCTTCTTCCAAGTTGCATCAAGCTCTTTGCATACACACACTGAGTGCGAGCCAACTCCAACTGTGCGCCGCTAGTGGAAAGAACTTGAAGCGATTCCTTGTAGGATGCCTCAGAACCCACCACATACCCATGCGTACGAAGCGCAATTCCCAAAGCACGCGGTGCACCAAATTGATGAGCAAGTTCGACTTCTTCCGTAGCTAATGAAGCTGCTTGCTGCATCAAAGAGTCTGCTGAGACTTTTGTATTGGAAGAGACGGCATAACTCAGAGAAGCTAAAGTTTCTGTTTGATCAGGGGAGTGATTATCTGACTTGGAAGTTTTGGATCTTGACGATAGGGGTTGGTTGGCCAATTTATGGCAACCAAGTGCGGCAAGCGATCTCCACTGCAATTCAGAGGGGCAAAAAGCCAGGAATTCGTTATGTCTACGCCCCGCTAGAAGGACTTCATCTATTGCCTCCAGGAGCTTGCCTTGTGCAAGGTTATTATGTGCTCGCCCGGATAAAATGTGATCAGCCCATCCCTTGTTGTCAATCTCTCGATCCGGAGCAACAAGCATGTAAATCGCTTTATGATATTGTTTGGCTTCCTTTAGATTGCCTCGCTCAATGGCGATTTCTGCAAGCCAGAGCTGCGATGCCGCTTGTCCAAAAAGCCACGAGTGATCAATTGATCCAGCCAAAGATTTAGAAAGCAACTCGTCTGCCATCAATAAGTTTCCTTGGCGAAGGTAATTGAAAGATGACCAAAGTTCCGCCTTGATTTTGCCCAATGCAAAGCCTTGACGGCTTATCAGGTCAGAGTAGTTCGTAATCGTTTTATGAGCTAAATCAAACGCATCACAGTAAATCATTGTATATAGGGGGAGTTCAAGTAGCTGCGACTCGCTCTGGCTCTCTGGCGAACTGTCAATTGGTAGTGCCTTTGAAACTAATTCAAGGACATTCTTAGCGGGCTGATTTGATAACAACGCGTTATACGCCAGAAGGCCGTAGGCAACTTTAGCGTAATTGGAGTGCTTGTTGGAGATACGTTCCTCTAAGGCCAAGATTCTGTGAACTCCTTCAGATGCAGTTGGTCTCCATGATCGGGTCGCCCTAGCTAATTCAAGGTCAACCCATTCAATAAGTTCAGGATCAGCGTTCTCTGATTGAGATAGTGCGTCACGAAGTAAAGAAAGTCCTTCACCACTTCGGCCATCAAAACTATTAGAACTCCATAGGACCCTAGCTGAGCGCAGTCGAGCGTTGGGATCTGGCGATAAGTTGATTACTTCCATAAGATGATTCTCTGCCTCGGGTAGGCGAGCTAGCGCCTCTGTATAACCTAGTTCGTAGAGGAGAGTAAAACGTTTGGCTGGCTCTATTTCTTCTTCCAGGGCACGGTTCAAATATTTCACACAAGATTCAGGTGCTCCTCGCGATAGTGCTTCCTTGGTTGCTTGTTCGAGTATGCTCAAGGAGTTGTTGTATGATTTCGGCGAAACATGGAGAATGTGTGCTGCGGATACCTCTGATGGCGATTGATCCTGAAAAGTAATATCGGCAGCTTGTTTATGCAATTCTTCTCGGTGTCCAATAGGGATTGAACTGTAAATTGCCATTTTGACGATTGGATGAAGAAACTCAATCTGGTTATTAGGACCTAGAACTCTGACTGCTCTCAATTGGTCAACTGTTCTCGCCAGTTCTTGGGGTTCTATCTTGCTAAGAGAGGCCAGCTGAACTGATGGGCTCCTATCACCTAATACGGCCAATGCATACGCAAGCGAGCGGCAATTGGCCGGTAGCTTATTTAGTCGATCCTCAAGCGAGGTTATAATTGCATCAAGCCTTTGGGAGTTGAGAGTAGTTAGATCTTGTGAGGATGTATCAATGTTGCCATCAAGTCCCGCGGCAAGAAGTTCTCGGAGATAAAATGGATTCCCACCACTTATGCGCCAATATTTTTCTGAAAACTCAAGCTCTGACTGTGAACCTGTCAGAATTTCGACAAATTCAATAACTCCCTCAAGGGAGAGCGGTGGAATGCTTAGATGAGTTGTTGATGCGTCTTGTACTAGGACACTTCTATATTGTGGGAAGTTCCATTCCTCTTTGTCTCGTGCTGACATTGCAAGCACTAGTGGTATGTTGGCAAGACGGCGCACTAAGAAAGTTAGAAAGCGTAATGAGGCTTCGTCAGCCCAGTGGATGTCATCGAGCAGGAGGACACTCCTATAAGTTCTGAAGTGTTCTGCAGCAAGTTGGTAAACGTCGTAGATGACATCTTGGCTTATACCAATGGTAAGATTTCTATCTTTGCTGGTTGCTGCGTGCCCGTTCCGGCCAGCGGGAGGTGGGTTGCTAATAGGTAGATTCTTATCTTGACTGATTGCGGTGCGCCGCTCCGGGGGAAAGTGTAATTGAATTGGTGAATCTTCGGATAACTGTTGGGTCATCTGCCTGACTATTCCAAATGCAAATTCGCTTTCTAGGTCATGAGCACTTACTCGGTAAACTTTCAATCCCTGGTTTGCCGCCAGAGTTTGGAACTGAGAGATTAACGTAGTCTTACCAATTCCTGCAGGCCCTTCGATAAGTATAGAGTGGCCTTCCCCAAGGTCTTCAGTTGTCTGAATCGCTTCTAAGAAAATTGCTATCTCTTTAGAGCGCTCAAGTAGTGATTGAACGACTACTTGTTTCAATCGCATTATGAATAGACTCTCACCAGGAAAATATTTGAAATACTAAGTATTTAGTTCTTACTATCTAAGTGTACAACTAAATAACATACGAGAGTATTTCAGTGTGCGAGCGCAAGTAGAAACAATGCGAGACTGTTAGAATTGTAAGATAAGTCCAACAGGTTTGGGTTGGATTCCTCACTGGCTCGGATAATCAAATCCGCTTGATGGTGGTGCGTCATTAACCCAATATCTACAAGTATTAGCGAGGTGGAGCTAGATGATAAAGGAAGTACTACGCAGACTTAACGGTTATTGGAGGTTGAGCGCTAAGGCCCAAGACAAGATCTTCTTTGCCAATGGCCAACACTTGGCGTTTCGTCGAACTCTAAGGTTTGTAACGGCTTTAACCCTGCTGATCGGTTCTCTCGCCTCGGCTATTGTTGTACTCTCTGAAGGAACAGCCTCGGCAGCGACAGCATGCACCTCTGTTGGAGGTTCGCTTTCGGGAACAACTTGCACGGTTACGTTTACAAGTTCTGGCAGTTTTACGATCCCTTCCGGCATAGCCAGCTTGAATGTTGCTGCCGATGGCGCCGCCGGAGGGTCAGGAGGCGCGAATAATACTGGCGGCCAGCCCGGTGCGGGAGGCGGTCAAGGTGCATCCGTGGTCACTACTCTATCGGTCACACAGGCAGAATCACCGCTCGCGATTGTGATTGGGTCGGCAGGTGCTGCAGGAACTAGCGCGACGGGCGCGGCAGGTGGTGCCGGTGGGCCAGGTGGCTCACCAGACGGTGGTACTGGCGGAACCGGTGATTCCGGTTCCGGATACTACTTCGGCGGCGGTGGCGGCGGTGGCGGATGTACCTCCGTAGCCAGCACGAGCGGGACATATCTTGTTGTTGCCGCCGGTGGCGGTGGCGGTGGCGGAGGAGGAGAGGGCACCGGCCCTAGCAACGGTACGCCAGGTTCGGGTGGAGCTGGCTCTGCAAGCACGGGAAACGGAAACCCAGGCGGGACATCTGACGGGGAAGCAATTGCAGGTGCGGGCGGTACCGGAGGGACTGCCGGGGTGTCTGTAGGTGGGCCTGGACAGGGTGGCACGGGTTCAGGGTATGCAGGCGGTGGTGGTGGTGGCTGTGGCTCCAGCGGCGGCGGAGGCGGCGGAGTCAACTCAGGCTACACGGGCGGTTGGGGACCTGGAGGCGGCGGCGTTGGCGGTAGTTACGCTAGTGGCACTTCAAACACCTTTGGTGCGGCTCCTGGCAGTGCTGAAGTGGTTATTAGCTTCTCGGTAGTGCCAGCTGCTCCAACGGCTCCAAGTGCAACCATAGGCAGCGCTTCTTCCACTATATCGTGGACGGTTCCGGCCAACGGAGGAGACACGATTACTGGTTTTGTTATAACTCCTTATATTGGTGCGAGTGCCCAATCGTCAGTGAATGTTCCGGCTGGAGCTGTTGGCTCTTCTACCGATCCAACTACTGGGGCAAGTGATAGTTATACAGTTTCAGGGCTAACCGATGGTACTAGCTATACGTTTACGGTTGCAGCCTCCAATGTGAATGGAACCGGGACCCAATCACCACATTCGAATGCAGTCACTCCTTTTACTCCTGCGTCGGTGGCTAGTCCTACAACAACCTCACTAACCTCATCATCGATAAGTGTGGCCACATCGCAGAGCGTGACATTAGAGGCAAGTGTTGTTTCTGGTAGTGGACCAGCATCGGGAACGGTGAGCTTTTCAGCCAATGGTACTCAAATTTCCGGATGTATCGACCTGCCAATCAATCCAAGTACTGGAAGCGCATCATGCACGACTACTTTTCCAACATCGGCAAGCGAGTCAATAGTTGCTGACTTCAATGGGACGTCGTTATATAGTGCATCTGCATCGTCGGCTCTAACTATCTCGGTAAGTGGTAGTTCAACGACTACAACCCCACCAACGACGACGCCTCCAACGACGACGCCTCCAACAACGACGCCTCCAACAACGACGCCTCCAACGACGACGCCTCCAACGACGACGCCTCCAACAACGACGCCTCCCACTGGTCCAGGTGGATCGAAGCCAGGTTACATAGTTATTACCCCTAAAGGAGGTGTCACCTCTTTTGGAAGTGCACCAGATGTTGGATCTCTAGTTTCCAAAGGAATTACTCCAGCTGCTCCTATAGTTGGCAACGCACTTGCCCCTAATGGCCAAGGATATTGGCTGGTTGGATCCGACGGTGGAGTATTTGCTTTTGGCAATGCAAAT
>JAKAVM010000114.1 GCA_021827485.1 Actinomycetes bacterium | reverse complement strand
AATATGTCGGCCCAGGAGATACTGGTACAGTACAATGAAGTACTTGATTTACTCGAAGAAATTGTGGAACCGATGTGGATAATCGCTACTACTCCCGACAATTTTTTCTGCTTCTACTGCAATTCAGACTCAGAAGAGCATGATCCCCATTGCTCATTGTTGAGCTTTAGGAGAATTATTCAACGTTTAGTATCTGAGATAATCGACAAGTACTGTGACGACTAATCTTACCTAATTATCTCTGGGAGATTTATCGTATTCGAGGGTCTTGACCAAAATCGAGTCATAAGCTCAGCACTTGAAGGCGTGGGAGGAAGTTAACGAATCTGACCGTCCATCACTTGAAATGCCCTAAAGGTGACAATAGGATAAAGGCGAGAACAACATTGAGCGAAAAGAGGATGCAATGAATGAGCAATACACGACAAAAATTACTGACAGCTATCGCAAGATTCGATCGCTCTATTTAGGAAAATCAATGAAACAGCTGAAGTTCGAGGACGATACACTGCCCTCGACCGTCACGGTTATAATTGACAAAGTGGTAGATTTTTCAGCTACTGGGACACTACAGTCGACAGGGCAATTGTCTGGGATGTCCCCACTTTATAAACAACTCGCACTTACACCTGGCGATGAGATCCAATATGGAATAAATTCAGCGCGAGAAGTTGTAATAAATTCAGTAAATGGAACTCCTCAAACCACTCAAAGTCCCACTCAAACTTCTAGCACTGAGACTGTAATGGACCGATTAAATCTGAGGCACGTTCATTTTGAGGCATTTCGGCCAGAGAATCTTGATTCTTGGGAACCCGAAAACGAGACTGATGTTTATCTCGCTTTCGGAGTACTCCAGGAAAACACAGACTACCAATACTGCTGTGCAGCATCAAAGAACGTCCTCGACAAACTTGGCTACTCAACTGAAATGACTACGAAGCCAGACGCCATTCTGATTGACCGCTACACTGATGAATATCTACTTGCCGAGTTTAAGAAGAATTCCAAGAGCTTCTCGTCTAACCACAAAAAGGATGATGTCGACGTTCTTGTCTGTTGGTTTGATGATGACCACGGCAATGAGGAACTTCCTAATGTGGTATTGAACTTGGAGGCCGTAGCAGAGGAAGTCGTAAAGGCAAACTTACAGCGGGATTAAACCAACTTAAAATTCTGTTCCTCTTCGTATTTATCGGTTGGAGTCCTATTTTTGTGGTCAGATGGATAGCTTCACCGACATAGCAAGACGGCAGGTTCTCCCATTCCCATTCCAGCGCTTGGCAATAGATCAAGCCATCGTTTCGATAACGCTCTCGCGTGGGTTGATGCCTGTAATCTATGTTTCCCAAAGCGAACGTTCAATCTCATCAGCTCGAACGGGGGCGTCCTACCCTTGTACTTTCGGAAGCTGCGAATTGAACTGCCAGGTCGCAGTAAGTTGAATACACGTCTTGAGTCCAGCATTGTCCATTAGAACACAAGCCGATCCATCCGCATTCATCTCGAAGCGCCTCCGCCACTCTTTCATCCAGAATGAGGCACGGGTGCGCGGCTTTGCCCCCGCCTGCAAAGTAAAGAAATTTCGTGAAAAAGGAAGGGCCTAGCCACTTAATAGCGTTAATATTGGATCCCGGTTTCTTGAACAGACCGAAGGCGGCAGACGGACTAGTTCGAGACACCTGCGCGGCACATTGAAGGATAGATCCAACGTGACCCTTGTTCTGCACAACTCCACCTAACAACTTGGATAGATTTCGAGTTGCTGAAGTTCGACCTCCCCACGCGTATGTATACCACAGAAGGTTAAAGGCGTCGCTCGGAGTATCTGCTGCACTCTCGCCTAGCTTGAACAAATCTTTTCGAGTAATGGTGGGCTTAATTCCTTTGGCACTAGTGCATGCAGGTAATCCCGCAAGTTGCAGCCCGGCCTTGGTCAACTTATTCCGCCACGAGGCAATGTCAACCTGAACCCCGTGGTTGTAAATGAATTGTTGTTGTGACCCACTTGCAATAAAGTGTTGACGCGATTTTGGAAATGACAGTATAATGTTCATATTACAGTATAGCCAATAGCATGGACCTGAAGCCCCGTTGAATTCCATTTTGAGAGCCTTGACCGAAATCGAGTCGCAAGCCCTTAGTTTTCGGTCCTGGTAGGAGGTTAATGAAACTTTTCTTGAACTTATTTCACACACAAATCGAAACCCACGTCCAACATTGGAATGTAATGTTTGGGTACATTGACAATATTCGGAATACTTGTCCTTGCTCCTACGCCTCTGTGTGTTGAATATCATAACTGCCCATCGACAATGAACGACTTGTTTATATCATATCGTTCCCCGATGTATTTAGATATTGCTTTACTTCTAAGCAAGAAAGTCTTAGCCTTCTCTGGGCGGTTAACAGAGAGTAGTGGTAAGCATTACATAGCTCTTTGTAGGCAAGCCTCAATCTCCAAAATCGACTTTATATAGCTGGTAGCCGGTATTGAACCATTGAACAACGAGCACGAGCAAGGTAAACCTAGAGCAAAAGGCCTGAGTCTCAGAGAGGTTGGTAAGTAGGTTGCACAATGGTTCCACACAGTCACAAGTAGTCAAAAAGAAGAAAGAGAAGTTTCTCAAAATGTTCGGGGTTTCCCCAGGTAAAGGCAACTGGGAGACCGTAGCATTGAACGATGCGGTTAAATCGGCCCTTCTGCGGAATCCTACATACACACCAGGAAGCACTTTCCAGCAAAGGCTATGTGTCCGTGAATTTTGGAAGCAAGAGCTGACAAAAATTGCGAACGAGTACGTAAAGGGACAAAAGAATCGCAGCGCATACGAGGCTGACATTCTGCGGCTACAGGAAACCATGAATAACAAGTTCTGTCAGGCTTTTCAATCCCGTAGCACGAGGTGCGATCCCGTATTCCGTGTCGCCCATGCCCAAAAGAGCCTTTCTCTAGTCTTGAAGCACTTCTGGTGCAATGGTGCAATAGAGGAACCACCTGCATGTCCAGTTGATCGATTGATCCTGACTATTGCTGAGGCACCTTTCGGATCGCGGACTTGGACATCCGTAAATTCGATTCAGGCATACAGATGCCAACTTGCTTTTCTTGACAAAGCGGCGAAAGCTGCTTTCCAAAGTGTCGCTGTCTGGGAGTTGCTGAATTTCAAGTAGGCGGCGACTCGAATGCCCTCCGAACGGCCTCTTCAAGGTGCCCCATAAGAATCCGTAGCTTATCGCATTTATCAATAATTAGTGGAGTGGCAAGTTCGGGGTAACCAGCTTGCGCTTGATTATAAAGTGTGGGATTACACCGATTCTTTAGGAAGTGTCTATCCTCTAGCGATATGTCATCCCTACTAATCGCAAGTTTTTGAGCTGCCGAAATAGCAAAATCCCTGATCAGACACTATGAGACAGGACGAGACATAACCATACAATCCCATGAAGTAGTACCCCGCCTACAGGCCGACTTGCCATTTTACCTGGTAGAAGGCATGGCAAGACTTGGTTATCCCCAGTTTTCCCGACTAAGACCGGAACTATTTGGTTTATAGATATCCCAACCAGATGTTAACGTTTTCATTATTATTTTTCCTTTGGACGCTCTTCCTAAATTCACCACGCTAAGACTGGCACCTCTCCTACCAGCCTATATGTATATTCACTGGGGGACTAAGGAACCTTGGGGTAATGTTAATATAGCTGATGGCTTGCGTGAAAGTCTCTATTTCTGGGTCGGGAACTTGGACGGTTCAGCTTGCCACCACGTGCTATCGCCGCCCAGAACCTGACACGGTCTTCGCGCCACGTGATGGTAGGCGCCCCAGGTGGGGGATCTGACCCCTATATTCCCGGATATCCTTCTGTCGGTTTCGATTGCGCATCGCATACCTCTCTCTTCGGGGTATTGCGACGGCCAGTTGAATTCACCCTGACATCCCCAATATTTTTGAGTGTGTTGTCAAGGAGAAGTTCAATGTTCTTGAATTTTATGCTCTTGGTGACGATATTTGGCGGGGGACTAAATGGGGAAGTTAGGAGGAATTTTCCCAGTTAAAGTTTTACCTCACTTAACTATCCCTGGTTCCAACTCCTTTGTCCAAATCATGTCCGTCGTATTGAGTGTAATATGATTATCTTCTAGCGATATGTCATCCCTAGTAAAGAGAGTATCAATATCGCTTACGTTGTTTCGAAAACCATCCCGAAAATTTCTCCAATCTCCAGTTCGACGGGATCGGTGCCAGGAAATTTGGCGACAATTATCAATTCTCCACCCATTGCCTCGATATAGCTGCTCAGCGTCGAAGTGAGCATATCCGTCTGGTGTTCGATCCTAGAAACTTCACCTTGCGCAACTCCAAGACTTCGAGCGAGTTGCGCTTGAGTAAGTGCATGGGCTTGTCGAAGATGTGCTAAAGCAACTCCATAAGAAGCACGTCGTCGCTCTGCTCGCTGTTGTGCTAGAAATCGAGCGCTTTTGTATTCTGGGTCATTGCTTGAATCATGACTATTTGGATCATAGATATCCCAACCAGATGGTAACTTTTTCATTATTATTCCTCCTTTGGACCTTCTAGAGCGGTAAGATATTGTAAGAACAGCTCATCTGCGGCGGGTATCGCCGACAGATACCATGTGTTCCCAAGTGTGAACTTGTTGCCAGCAACCAAAAGGACTGGTACGTCATCATGGTCAAAGCACACAAGTATCCGAAAGATTCTTTTCTCATCAAAGTTGATGCGAACCTCTGACATATTGGGAAAATGCGCCGAAGTCTGCATTCTGTGGCGGACATCGGGCAAGGCCGCGGAACGACCGAACTCTTCAAGATATGCGAGAGCTTCATCAACCTCTGCTAGTTCTTCAACGCTCAGAGTCATCATCCATTCAGCAACCCTGGGACTCCGAGGTAACGCCATGTTTCCAATTATAGAGTTGAGTAGTTATTGAGTCAAGTCGATATATAACTAATTTCTGAGGAGATTTCTTTCGTCATGAAACATTCGGTTGATTTGAACCCAGTGCGCGAGCTAACTCGACTTGGGTCATACCCCGAAGTTTGCGCAGTTCGTCAAGCTGAAATTGAATCACCTCGACCAGAGCCTCGTCGCGAAAACGTTCGATGTTAGAGCGACGAACAGGATCGGCCTTAGCCGTATCGGAAAGTGTTTGGAATTTCTGCGTTTTCATGTGATATCTCGTTTCTGGATAAGGTCAGCTAAGTAATCGTCGAATAGTTTGTGGGATTCCGGTACCGCTCTTGCATGCCACTCCTTCCACTCGCCTGATTTGTCACCACCGAGCAGGAGAACTGCTTGACGCAACGGATCGAACGCGAACAAGATTCGCAGTGCTCCGTCTTTGGAAGCTAGAAGTTTATTATATCACTGATGACATATACTGTCAGGGTGATACTGTATGCACACGTTCAATCTCCTACTGGTGGATCTTCCCCAGCAGATGTCTTCAGTCTCCTAATGCCAATTCCTCCATTAGGGCTGTTGATGTACCTCTCTTATCACAGTATCATGTTGATATGCATGCGCCGTTCGCTACTGATAATCTCTTGCGACATAAAACGTCTCTACTTGCTGAACTTGCGGCTCGACACGGGATTACCCGAGTCCAGCTTGGAGAACGGGACGGCGAACTTATCGTTGTTGTATCGCCAGGAACGACCTATCTCGATTTGGCAGCATTCGAGCTTGAATTTGAAGCCCAAACTGGACACGAACTGGTAACCACGGGTGCAGGTGCTCCAGGCGCGAACTCTCGCGAGGTTCTCGTTCCCACCATCCCTGCAGTGTGACGGATCCTCAAGGGGAAGAGGCTGAACTGCGAGCCGCCGTTCGCGGCCTTAGGGAAGTGCGTCAAATTGTTTCCGGTGGTGGACGGGGCGCCTACGATGCCAGTACCGACCAGCAACGTGCGCTGGCCTACTGCTGGGTAAGTATCGGAAGTGCCCTGAAACATCACGATCGAATAACCGGCACAGCGGCTTCTGCATCCAAGTTTTCGAATGCGATCCGCTTTCGAGACCGACTTGCCCATCAGCCTCTGGACCGACTCGACATCGACATACTCTGGGAATCAAGTGTCCGATCTGCCCCCACTACTTCTTGCTGAGATTGAGTCGATGCTGGATCGATAAGGCTCCAGTTTAAATCCCGTTTCAAACCAGGCGGCCCTAATCTTTTAAACAAATCTCTCTGAAATTCGTTAATGGCTTAAACTTTTTTAATTCGAATCGGACAACCAGCAATATTTATTACCAGTTATCGGCCCGACCAGCCATATTTGCTACCAGTTAGGAAGCCATTTCGATCCCTACCCAAGTTAGTAACCCACCTATCCACTAAGCCTCTTAGTTGGCCGACTCCAGCTTCTACGTATTTGAGCGATAGTATTTCATTTGTGCAAAAAGACATATTTGAGTTAGTAGATGATCTGTGGTCAGGTAAAGCATCGGTAAACGAACATCATCCGGTTACCCAATCATCCACCTTGGTAACGTTGTCGGCTTCGAGTGCATTTGTGCCTTCGTTCGCTAATGTCTCGGTCTTCGATTCGGGTGACGGGCTAGTTATGGTCGACACTGGAAGCCAGTTTCTGGCCAAAAATGTTTTTGACCAAGTAAGAGCTTGGCGCTCGGATCGACTTGATACGGCCATTTACTCCCATGGTCACGTAGATCACGTTTTTGGTGTACCTCTATATGAGCAAGAGGCAAGCGATAAAGGTTGGAATGGTCCGCGGGTTATATCGCATGAAGCATTACCTCTACGCTTTGAACGATATATCCTAACCGCTGGCTATAATGCCATCATCAACCGGAGACAGTTCGGATTTGCCAACTTAGAATGGCCTTTAGAATACAGATACCCGGATAAGACTTACTCCCATGAACTAGAGTTTCAAGTCGGTGATTTGGATGTTGCGCTTTATCATGCCAAAGGAGAGACTGACGACCATACATGGACTTGGATTCCGTCCCTCAAGACAATCTGTTGTGGCGACCTATTTATCTGGGCCTCCCCAAACGCTGGAAACCCACAGAAAGTCCAGCGGTACCCAAAGCAATGGGCGCTGGCTCTTAGGAAAATGATTGCTCTGGAACCTGAAGTCCTGTTGCCTGGTCATGGCTTCCCAGTTGTAGGAGCACAACGGATCCGCCAGGCCCTGGTAGATACTGCAGACTTACTCGACTTTATTGTTGATGAGACCATTTCAATGATGAATGAGGGTATAGCTCTAAACGATATTTTACATAGTGTAGTCCCGCCACAAGAACTGATGGAAAAGCCTTATTTGCAGCCTGTATATGATGAACCTGAGTTCATAATAAGAAACGTATGGAGGCAGTACGGAGGGTGGTATGACGGAGATCCCGCAAATCTGAAACCAGCAAAACGGGTTGAACTGGCGCAAGAGATCTCCCGTCTAACCGGAGGAGCAGGAAAGCTTGCAGATCGGGCTCTTGAACTTTGTCAGATTGGTAACTATCGTTTAGCCTGCCATCTTATAGAATGGGCAGCGCTTAGTGCTCCTGACGATGAAGCAATACATCGAGCACGTAGGACAATTTTTGCGGAGAGAGCTAATTTGGAAACCTCTACAATGTCCAAAGGACTTTTCAACTGGGCAGCTTCAGAATCTCAAAGGATTCTCGAAAGCAAAACTGATCTAGATAACACCAAAGGGGCAAGTCAGTGAGCTACTCGGCGCTTCAAGGGCCGAGCTTTCCGACGCGTTTGTTCAGAGTAAACAGGTATGTCAAGCCCTCTTGAATCTCAGACAGAGACGAGACCGTCCTTGTTTTCTCTGGACTCCAAGCGCAAGTATATTATTTGCATCACAGTCATCATCATGGCTGGCTTGGCTTTTCGTATTGGATTTGTCGCCTCATACGAGTTCAACGGCTTTCATCAATACGGGACACACTGTCTTGGCAAGGACAACTACCCGGGCTGCAATAGATTTTTCCGCCATGAAGTAAAGACTGGTATTGGGGGGGACGCTCTTTACTATCATGATCAAGCTCACTTGCTCTTGGAGGGAAAGATGTTTGTCCTACCTTCGGCTTACTATGAAACCGGGGCTATAAAGCCCTCCGCAAGCCATCCACCTCTTTATACGGTAACTCTAGCTGTTGAAGATGTCCTCGGATTGAAGACCGTTGATGACCAACGCATTGCGGGTTGCTTCTTAGGTGAACTCTCTGTCTTATTGCTAGCAGTTGCTGCTGGGAGAATTGCTGGTCGGAGGGCAAGTATTGTCGCAGCAATAATTGGCTCAGCTTATCCGGGCATGTGGATCTTTGACGGAACCGACATGTCTGAAATCGTGTCAATACTGGTTATTTCATTTCTAATTGCAGAAACTTATCGGTTTATCCGACACCCTTCAAGAAAGGGTGCCATATGGTTAGGAATTATTATTGCATTTGCCTCTTATGCAAGATCTGAACTAATTCTGCTCGACGTTCTAGTTCCGATTCCAATTGCATTTTATCTATATCGCAACAAACTATTGTACGACACCACTAAGAAAGCAGTTGGTCTAGTCGCAATTACTATTGCTTCTTCGCTAATCACTTTAGGCCCATGGATCGGCTTCAATCTTTCGCGTTTTTCTAAGCCGGAGTTCTTATCAACGCAGTTAGGAATGACACTTGCAGTTTCAAACTGTAACGAGGTTTACAGCGGACAATTTATAGGTTTCTGGGATCTTCCGAATTGTTTGGAGAATAGACCAGTTACAAAATCAGTTGGTCCCCCTCCCAAGAAAGGGGATGAGTCAGTCCTAGATTCCTACTGGAGAACGGTCGGTCTTCACTATATTAGAGATCATATATCGCAGCTTCCCAAGGTAATACTAGCTAGAGAAGGACGAGTTTTCTGGCTATTCAATCCAGGACAACAGGAAAATCTGAACGCATTCGTCGAGCAGTGGAATCCGAGCGCGGATGTTGCATTTCGGTGGAGTTTCTATGTATTAGCCATAGCGTCCATATTTGGCGGAGTTGTGATAAAGAGGAAATATCGTTTACCAATAAGCCCTCTCATTGGCCCGGTACTAGTCGTGGTTGTTGCAGTGTTCGTAACCTATGGCACGACTCGATTCCAATCGGCCGCTGAACCAACAATCGTAATCCTCTCTTCGATTGCAATCTCACGCGGATTCGATTTGAAAAGCATTAATAAGACGTGAGTAGCAATGGCCCTGATGCCAGCCCCAATAAGGGGAGTTCACGAATTGCCTACCTTCCTGGTCTTGATGGACTTCGAGCAGTTGCAGTACTTGCAATAATCTCATACCACTCAGGATTTACTTGGCTCAAAGGTGGATTCTATTCGGTGGATACGTTTTTCACTCTTTCAGGTTTCTTGATTACAACACTGTTGATCGCTGAATGGAATAAATCGCACGATATATCCCTCAGGAATTTCTGGATACGCAGGGCACGAAGATTACTACCTGCGCTCTTTCTCATGTTGATTGGTCTGGGGATTCTGACATTGATTTTCCCCACCGCACTTGCTAGCCCAAATCTAAAGTCTGACTCTCTTGCGACGCTATTTTACTTTGCCAACTGGCATTTCATCTTTGCCAACGCAAACTACTTCGTTGTCACTTCCAAACCTTCTGCTTTACTACATACCTGGACTCTTGCGATAGAAGAGCAGTTCTATATTGTCTGGCCAATTATTGTTACCTTAGTACTAATGGGTACCACAAGAGCACGACAACGATTCGCTAGAAAAACTAATCTCTCGAACAAGAGCCAAGTATTCAGCCAAATAGATGATAGTAATTGGAGGAGGACAAGACTTCGGATTCTTTTTGTAATTGCAGTTTTTGGTGCCCTGGCTTCAGCAGTACTCATGGCGTTACTTTTCCATTCCGGGCAAGACCCCACCCGCGTCTATTACGGCACTGATACTAGGGCACAAAGTCTACTGGCTGGCGCCGCTCTGGCAATTGGACTTGAGCTATGGTCAACGCGCTCTCAAAGATGGCAACTATTCTTACTCCCTGTAATTGGGGTTCTGGGAGCTGGAGTGACAGCACTAATTTGGAACTCCGTCTCCGAAACGTCTGCGATTGCTTTTCGAGGTGGCTTTCTTGTGGCTTCCATTTCAAGTTGCGCAGTTATCAGTTGTGTAGCTCAGGTTCCTAACCACTTCCTCACGAAATTTCTATCCCTTCCTCCGCTAACATATCTTGGTAAGATCTCTTATAGCGTATACTTGTGGTATTGGCCAACATTACTGGTTATTAGCTACTCATATACGAACCTAAGCGGATTCTGGCTCTTTATTGCAAGGGTTGCAACAGTGGTGGCGATAGCTACAATCTCATATTATTTAGTCGAAAAGCGTATTCGCCGAGGTGCCTTGCACGGTTATGTTGCTGGATTAGCTACTGTGCTTGGTGTGGCGGGAGCCATAACCTCTATTTTTGTTACATCAGCGTTTGCTCAAACTACCACTACCTCTACGGTGGCCTTTGCGAACAACCCAAACCTAAAGAACTCAGTAGATCTTCCGTTATCAAACACTCCAAGCTCAACTGCTACCACCTCTTTGCGGTTGAAGGTCCTACTGCTTGGTGACTCGATGGCGGGAACCCTTGGAGTGGGACTCCAAGCAGAACAGTCGTCTTATAATATAGAGCTGGTGAACGAGGGTTCACCCGGTTGCTCACTAGCTATGGACGGAGACTTCAAAGTTTTGTGGTATACATCGGCGCCAGGTAAACCATGCGTTGCAAATCAGCCCAGCCAGCTACTCAATGTTTGGAAGTCTTGGGTTAACAAGTTCAATCCTGATGTTGTGATCTACTTTGCACGAGCAGATCTAATGGACCAGTCCATCGGCGGGACTTTTGAACATATTGGTGAACCCAACTTTGATCAATATCTCGTAAACCGTTTTGATTCAGCAATTCGAATACTCTCCAGCAAGGGAGCGCACGTCATTTTGATCTCTAGTCCTTACTACGACAGTGGTACTCAGCCAAGTGGAGCCATTTGGCCTGAAGATAATCCGAATCGGGTTGTGGCCTACAATAAACTTCTCGATTCAATTGCACAGTCACACGGAAGTACTGTCTCTTATTTAGATATAAATAGTATTCTTGCCCCTAATAATAAATTTGTCTCAAAAACCAACAATTACGTATTGCGATGCAACGACGGTGTCCACCTGACAAAGATTGCAGGTGAGCTGCTTTCAAAGCTAATACTCACACAGGCAAGCAAGCTTGGAAGAGCCCATGCCGCTACCTCCCCAAGTGGAAGCTGGCCAGGATACAAAGCTGGACCTCCAAGCTGGTATAGCCAATTGCACTGCCTTTCGCCTTAGAACTTATCCAAAATACTTCTCGGTAAGCCAACGCCCGTACTTGCAAGCGAGCACGTTGTGGATGGGCTAGAAAGGAATCTTACTATTAGCGAGAATAAGGCACTTCGTTGAAGCCAGTTAGGACCATATTGTCTTCGTCGACTGTAATTGTAGTTAGAGAACAAAGTGACAGCCGCATCTTCCAAGCAATCGACATGTCAACCCCTAGAGCAAGTGCAACTGCCGCCTTGATCGGAGAGACGTGACTCACTACTAAAACATCGCTTTCACACGCTTGGTTTCGCAAGTCTTCGAGTGCACAGCTAACTCTTTGGCTAACAGAGATTAAGGATTCGCCTCCTGGGGGGCAAAAACCTGGGTCGGATTTCCACTTGGCCCTTACTTCCTCGGAAAGATCTTCAAGATTCAGTCCTTCATATTGGCCGTAATTGATTTCACGCCACCGAGTATCAACTTTGATTTGCTGATTAGGCGAAACGATTTCTGCCGTTTCAAGCGCCCTGGTAAGTGGACTTGATATGACATTTCTAATACTTTTGAGCTTCTCGCTTGCCTTAGCCGCTTGCTGACGGCCCAGATCTGTCAGGTGGGGATCGGATGATCCAAGAAGTTTTGCACCACGATTTAGAACAGATTCACCGTGTCGAAGAAGTATCAGCACATTCGATCAACGCCTATGGGTGATTGTTGGGGATACTTCAGCCATCAGAGAAGTCACCACTAGTAAGTACTAGCAAGTTCACTCAGTACCTGACTGTGGCAAGTAGATCAACATACGCCCACACTGCTCACAGTTGGAGATGCTTTCACCAGTGCTGTGGATAATTTTCTCTTTTTCAGTAGTTGGTATAGTTAGATGACAACCTGAACATTTGCCATCAAGTATTTGGGCAACCGCCATGCCCCCCAACTTACCCCTCAGGGTCTCATATTTAGATCGCAACGCAGTAGTTAGTGTGCTATAAATGCTTTCCCGATTCGGTAAGTGGCTATTAATTTCTTGCTCAAGTGCCTGAACCTTCACCTGGATTTGAGATTCAAGTTCCGCAACTGTATTGGTAATCGGAAGCTTTTGCGACTCGAGCTCTCTTGCCTGTAGGTCCAATTTCTCGACTGATTCCATAATCTCCAGCATGTTCTCCTCTGCCTGATTCTTTACAGAAGAAAGTTGATCCATCTCATGCATCACAGCCACCTGGTCTTTTACATTTGGCACTTGCCCACTACGGATCTGATCCTCAAGCCGACTAATACGAGCTGATACCTTCTCAATTTCGGTATCTAACTCTTTGAGTTTCTTGGAAAACTCTTTCTTGAAGCGAGAAATCTCGTCAAGTTTAGCGTCGATGAGATCTATCGAGCTTTTAGCTTGACTTAGTTGCTTGCGCTCTTCAATTCTGTCTATTTCTAACCTAAGTCGATCAAGTTCTAAGTCTTGATCTTGAAGTTGGAGAAGAATTTCGAGCTCACTCATCAACGCAAACTTAGTGCAATCTCAAGGAATTGTCGAAGAACTGGGTGAGGGAATAGTAAAGGTTGAAGAAGTTGGAGGAAATGTTGTCGAGCTCGATGTGGTTGTAGACCTAGGTACAGTCAGCGTGGTGGAACTTGGTGTAGTTGAGGTAGAGCTGGTTGATGATGTAGTTGAGCTAGGTGCTTCACTTGAAGTTGATGATGTTGAAGTTGTTGGATTTGATAGACCCGTCAAAAGACAGGTAGTGGGACCGGAATTGGAGCTAGACGGCGGAGGTGAACCATTGGCACTGGTGGTAGGAGGTGCTCCAAATGAACCCGATGTAAAGGATCCGCAGTCGATATATTGTCCGCCTGCAGGAATCGAACTGGGGGGAGGCGATTTGAATTGCAGCACCGGTTGACCCTTGAGGGCGCTGGACATGAACGTTTGCCACATTTCAGCAGGATAGGTTCCCCCATACACTGTTATTCCACCAACGTCATACATAGGTACCTCTCCAGCCGGGTCGCCCATCCAAACAGCCGTGACTAGCTGTGGGGTAAAACCTACAAACCATCCATCTGTGAATTGATTAGTTGTCCCAGTTTTTCCTGCAGCAGGTCGGTTAGGAAGTTGCGCTGCCGTACCGGTTCCATACTCGATAACCTGCTCTAACATCTGAGTCTCTATCTCCGCGTTTGCTAGGGTCAAGACTCTCTTGCCCGGATTCAAAGTGTTATTGAGCAAAACCTGATTTCCTCCCGTGCTAGGCGATACCACTTTGGTAACAAAAACAGGTGTGTGATAGATGCCTCCATCATCAATTGTGGCATAGACACTCGCCATCTCTAGGGGTGTTGCATCTTCAGATCCAATAGCCATCGAAGGCAATGGAACAAGAGGATTAGTTGGGCTCCCCGGCAGCCTAGGATTGATCCCTAAGGGATCGTTGATTCCCATCTGCTCTCCCATTGTTACTAGCCTCTGGTCTCCAGCAGCCAGGCCGATCTTAATAAACGCACAGTTGATCGAGTCTGTCAATGCTAGTTGGACAGTAACAATACCAAATCCCGAATCAGCATTGTTAGCTACATAAGGTTTCTGGCCACCCGGCATTTGGAAGGTACATGGTGAAGTTCCATCGACAGTATCACCCGGCCCGATACCTTGCTCTAGTGCAGCCGCCATTACAACCCCTTTGAAGGAAGAACCCGGTTGGCGTCCAAGCCCACCGTAACCAGTCGCGACATCATAACCTAAGTTGGATTTAGGATTGCCCGGCACCAACGCGTCAACATAACCATTTGCGGGATTCATCGCAATAAGTGCTGCCGTAAATTTGCCATTTGTATTTGGCAAATGGGCTGCCACTGCAGCTTGGGCCTTGGCTTGCAACGAAGGGTCATAGCTCGTATATATCTTCAGTCCACCTTTGAAAAGCTCGTGATAACGCAGTGCAGGCGTTGCTCCCAGGGCAGGATTGGAGAGTAAGTACTGAACTACCTCGGTTACAAATGGGGAGTATTGCTGTTGAGCTGGGGGGTATACCACTTTAGGCAGTGGCAAAGCTTTCAAAAACTTTCCTTGCGCCTTGGAAATCTGTGGGCTCAGATTAGTGTAGGAAACCATTTGATTGATCACAGAATTCCGTCTAAAAAGAGCATTTTTTGGAAAGCTAATTGGATCGTATAACGATGGATTTCTTATCATACCTGCCAATAGCGCTGCTTGGGCCCCATTGAGTTGGTCGACGGTAGTTCCAAAAAATACGTGAGCTGCTGCTTGAACTCCGTAGGCACCATATCCAAAATATACTGTATTAAGATATTCAAGAAGTATCTTTGATCTTCCCCATTTATTGAATAAACGGTATGAATCAATAAGCTCGGTGATCTTGCGCTGAAATGTTCTCTGGGGAGTCAAGATTTCATTCTTGACCACTTGCTGGGTAATCGTCGAGCCACCTTGAACGATTTGGTGGTGAATAATATCTTGCTCGGCAGCTCGAAAGATTGAGCGGACATCAATTGGTCCATGCTCCCAGAAAGTGTGGTCCTCAGCTGAAAGGATTGCTTTGATAACTATCGGTGGCACGTCTGATATGCTCTTGACTGGCTGAGCAAAGTCGTTATTAGACAAAGTTGCAATAATGTCGCTTGAGTTGCAATGGTTCGATCCTTTGCCCGGATTGCAGTTATCGTAAACATAAGACGGTTGATCTATTGGATGAATGTGAAGTGGCTGGAGTTGTATTTGAGATCCCGCCGATTGGATGGCAAACGCGCCAACCGGCAAGACAACTGCTAATACAAGTGCCACTGCAATTCCAGAGATGGAGAGAATTTTTACGAAACGGCCGAAAGTTCGCACATCAAGTATTCTAGGCGAGCTTGGTCCGCTTATCACGCAGGAGGCTATGCTTTGTTTGCGGGCTTGGCCCGCTTATCACGCAGGAGGCTATGCTTTGTTTGCGGGCTTGGTCCGCTTATCACGCAGGAGGCTATGCTTTATTCCATGATAGAAGTTGCTCAGATCCGCAACCTTTCTGAAGGGTTACCACTATTTGGAGAGTTTTCCGAAGGCTTTGAGCCTGTTTTCGATGCCTTTGTAAGTAACTTTATCGACCTGGACGACTTCGGTGCTTCGGTCTGCATCTATCACCAAGGTAGAAAGGTAGTCGATCTAACCGGCGGATGGAGTTCAAAAAGATCAGAAATTAACTACTCCCAAGATCTAGTTCAGATGGTAGA
>JAKAVM010000097.1 GCA_021827485.1 Actinomycetes bacterium | reverse complement strand
CTTATGGGCTTCCTTCTGGAAGTGTCTAGCTCGCCAGAGGTTCGCAGCACCGGCGGACCGGATGCCTTTACCTGCGCAGCTCGGCCTAAGCCGGAGGCTTGCCCCATGCCCTGGGGTATGCGCGATGCCGAAACATCGGGCATCTCTATTATATCAGATGGGTATGTCGGGGCAACACCCCGAGCGAGCCTTGACCCACGACTAAAGTCATCGGCTTGCGGCTCGATTTCGGTCAGGAAGCGCGTATCTCTATGCTGGTACTCAATGGGAGACATCGGCTACGACGCCAGCTTTGCCCTGGAGTAATCCAATGAGCCCCCAAACATTCACTTCAGTCGCATGTGCCTCTCCTACCTTCTGTCTAGCTGGGAGCTTTGGAGGCAATATGAGATTATTCGACGGAACTCAATGGGAGACATCGGCTACGACTCCAGCACTGCCCTGGACTAATCCAATCGACTCATCCAACGAGTTTGTGTCGATTTCGTGCTCGTCTTCTACATTCTGCGCGGCGAGTGACGGTGTTGGCAATGCTATGACTTGGAGCGGTAGTAATTGGTCAAGTCCAGCTCTTGTTGATACCAATGGCTATCCTCTTTCTCTATCGTGTCCAACAGCAACATTCTGCGCTGGGATTGACTTTCGGGACAATATCTACATTTGGAACGGTGTGGCGTGGATGCAGTTGTCGGGGGGGAACGTCAACGGTACTATTTCTTGCACTGGGCCAACTTTTTGCGTGGGGATTGGTGGTAGTTACGTATCGTATTTGTACGACCCTTCAGTTGCTCTCGCTAGCGTGTCGGCCTCGCCATCTCCTTCACTTCCGGGAAGCTCAGTTACCTATTCGGTAACAGTTACTCCAACGGCATCTGAAATGTCATCGCCGTTACCAAGCGGATCGGTAACTTTCGAGACTGGTGGTATTAGTCTCTGCAGTGCGACTATTACCTCGGGCACAGGGTCATGTATTTCCACCACGACTCCAAGTGGTTATCGGACGGTTTATGCCAACTACAGCGGTGATTCCTATTTTGACTCTGCGCTCGCAATTACCTCAGAGGCCGTTGGCTATACCACCACGAACACGCTTAGCTCTTCGAGTTCCTCCTCTGTCGTGAATCAATCGGTTACTTATATTTCGAAGGTCACGCCAGAATCTGGAGCCTCGTCAGCCCCAACAGGTACGGTTTCATTCAGCGATGCCGGAGTACCTATTGCAGGGTGCACTTCTCAGCCTCTTAGCGGTTCAGCTCCATATATTGCCACGTGCACGACTAGTCCTTCCTCGACTGGATCACACTCGATTACTGCTACTTATCCTGGAGATTCAAACTTCTTGTCATCTACCTCCTCAGCGTTCATCCAGATCGTTTCTTCTCCATCCCCGTCGAATCCCGCGCCAACTTCTATCGCTCTTAGTGCATCTAAAGTGACAGGTTCCTCGGGTACGCAAGTTACCTTCACAGCAACAACTTCGAGTAGCTCCGGCACGCCGCAAGGCACGGTGACAATCTCTGCCGGTGGGGTTGCTCTTGCTGGCTGTAGTGACATACCGCTCTCTGGCGGAACGGTATCGTGTACGACTACATTCTCATCGGCTGGTACATATTCTATTGTGGCAGTGTTCAATGGGACGGGCTTATATAACACTTCCACCTCGTCACCTTTGAGTATCACAGTAGGATCTATAACTCCACCCACGACTACACCCACGACTACACCAACTACTACACCCACAACTTCACCCACAACTCCACCTACAACCACACCAGGAAGTGGCTCGTCTACGACTACAACGCCTGGTGGTGGTTCACCGGGAACAACCAATAGCAAGCCTGGCTATATCGTCAACAACCCGACCGGGGCAGTAGCTACTTATGGATCCATCGGCAATGACGGGTCACTAGTCTCCAAGGGCATTACCCCAGCTGCACCTATAGTTGGCAACGCACTTGCCCCTAACGGCCAAGGGTATTGGTTGGTCGGTTCCGATGGTGGAGTATTTGCTTTTGGCTCTGCCAGCTTCTATGGATCTATGGCAGGAAAGCCTTTGAGTGCTCCAGTTGTCGCAATTACTTCAACCCCTAACGGCCAAGGGTATTGGTTGGTCGGTTCCGATGGTGGAGTATTTGCTTTTGGTAATGCAGGCTTTTACGGCTCCATGGGAGGTAAATCCTTGGCTGCACCAGTAGTTGCAATCAGCCCAACCCCTAGCGCAGGTGGTTACTGGTTGGTTCAGTCCAATGGGACTGTTAGTGCTTTTGGCAATGCAAGACTATATGGGTCTAACTCTTTTAGTTCATCTAAGTCGCCTACAGTTGCAATCGCCTCAACTCCGAGTGGAACAGGTTACTGGACTGTGTCGGCCAATGGCGCCGTGTCTTCTTACGGGAACGCTGGTTCATTCGGTGGTGCAGAGAATCTCACTTTACATGCCCCAATCATATCTATCGTTTCAACCCCGGACGGCAAAGGTTACTGGTTGATCGGCTCTGACGGAGGCGTATTCAACTATGGAGATGCACCATTTGATGGGTCGGCTGTTGGAGGGATCAACTAAGCGGGCTAATTTGCGTCTAGCTGGCGCAATCTAGCCTAAGCTATACATATGATTGCTCAGCGCCGAGTTGCATTGAGCTGGATGCGCTCTATCAGCAAGTTATCTCCCTTGGATCTTTTGGCAACAAGTCATCACAAATACCGCGCAAGTAAGCATAAGATTATTCTCTAGGTTTAGAATGAAAAGATAAGTCCGTTGCCTAGTCGAACATCGATGCCCTAAGGAGAGTAAAGAGCGTGGAGAATATCACCTCAGACAAAAACAGAAGCCCTTCGGAGTTGATAGATGCGAGAATAGAAGAACTCGGCGATTGGCGCGGCAAAGTGCTCGGCCAGATTCGGAGAATAATTCATGAAGCTGATCCTGAGGTAGTAGAGGAGTGGAAGTGGCGGGGAGTTCCGGTCTGGTACCACCACGGAATTATTTGTACGGGAGAATCGTACAAAAATATAGTGAAAGTAACTTTTCACAAAGGTGCCTCGCTTGAAGATCCTTCGAAGCTATTCAACTCCAGTCTTGAAGGAAACGCTAGGCGCGCAATAGACTTTCGTGAGGGTGACAAGATTGATGAGAAAGCGCTGAAAACTCTCATCCGAGAGGCCGTAGCTCTGAACGAATCAAGGGTAAAGACAAAATCCGGAAAAGTATAAGTGGGGAAGTAGGAAAAGTTAGGTAGTATCGTAAAATGCCGACCTATGAGTACAAGTGCAAAGAATGCCTAGCTGAGTTCGAAGTTAACCGGTCGATGGCCGACTCGTCATTACTATCCCCGTGTCCGAGTGGTCATTCTAATGTGGTCAAGAAACTATCCTTGTTTTCTGCAACGGGTAAGGTGGAAGCGTCAGCAATGTCGATGTGTGGATCACCTAACCCAGGCTCGTGTGGCTCTGGCTGTGGATGTTGCGCTTAGTCGCGAAAATTCGATTCAGTCATTTTGTGTAGAGCGCGATGTCGACAATTGTTACGAGTCTAGCTTGTTAGTCAGTTCGCGTCCTTCGATTGCTTCACGCATTTCACTATTCTCTCGCTCTTCATTTTCTTCTTCTTGTTCTTCGTCCAATCCAATCTCAGTTAGAAAAAACCAAGCGTTTTGAACGGCAATGAGCATGCAAAGGATTAGGCCGGGGGCAAGCAACACCAAGCCTCCCATCGAACGAGTGAGGAGGCCAATGGATCCTAAATACATTAGCATCGAACACAGATATGAAAATGGAAGTCGTCTGCGGGCTAGATCAGGAAGTTTACCCAAGGTCCTTCTAGCCTTAATTGCACTCATCACCCACATCGCGAACCAGATACAAAGGGTTGCTAGCACCTCTAATCCAAGCGCGACTCTAGATTGGCCAGGAATCAAGCCTTCCATTGAAACGACAAAGGCAAGGATCATCCCGAATAGAGTTATTCCAGCTCCAGTTCGCAATGCATAGTCCTTAACCACGTACCTTAGATGCATTGAAACAGCTACAAAAATCAGTCCGGTTAAGGCAGCTGCGGCCCCAGCCATTGTCAAGAAAAAGTTACTCCACTGAGCGGGTGAGTATGCGAATTTCATATAAACAAATTTAGCAAAAAACAGAGAATCTGATTCATTTTCACTATTGTGGGAGTAGCGCTCTCTCAAACTTGATAAAGTAAAGTTCAATATCTCCCAAACCCATATGTTGCTGGAATCAAATCATCGTTGCCGTAATAGACTTAGCTGCCTCTCGGCATTGCTTTTATCGCTGGCTATAGGCGGCTGCATATCTGTATCGATAGCTAAGCCGAATACGAACCCCCAATTTCTTAGTGTATCTAAGCCCATTCCGATTCATAGTCTTGTCGCTAATAGCTCTAACTCATTTTACGCAACTGGTTTTTTCCATACCCAATTCGTAGGTAATCGTTGGTGGCTGGTAACACCACAGGGGCAGCCTTTCTATTCCAGCGGCGTTGACCATGTCTCATCAAATCCCGATACCGATCAGAAGACAGGCCAGTGTCCTTACTGTGTGACTATCGCGTCGAAGTATTCAAGTATTTCTCAATGGACACAAGCGCAGGTGACTCGCATGCGGGAGTGGGGGTTCAACACAGTTGGCGCCTTTTCGGACTACTCTAAATTTTCTTCCCAGATGCCATATACGGTACTCCTCTCCATGGCAAGTGGTAACGATTGGTTTGCCCAATCTTTTGCCACGAATGCGTATTCAGTCGCCCAATCCCAATGTGCGCCTCTCAAGAATGACCCAAATCTAATCGGATACTATAGCGATTCAGAACTCCACTGGGGACCTGATTGGCGCTCTCAGAAGCCAATTCTAGATGACTACCTAAACCTTCCCATAGGATCACCCGGTAGAATAGTCGCCGAAGAATATAAAGGGAATCCATCAGGTTTTCTTTATGCACTCGCTACACGATACTTTCAAGTGACTTCTGCCGCGATTCATTCGGTTGACCCCAACCACCTCATTCTTGGAGTCAAGGCCGTTGCCCAACTGATTGAGCCACAGCTCCTTGAGGCAGCAACTCCTTACGTAGATGTCTTTAGTATCGATGACTATCAGCTCATAGGCCAAGTTACGCAATTCATCGACTCGGCCTGGCCTTACTATCTTCAAGGGCCAAATCTACTTGGCAAAATTGCAGCTATAATTGGAAAGCCAATAATGATCGGTGAATACTCTTTTCGAGCATCTGACAGCGGGTTGACTAACAGTTGGCCTCCGATTTATCCTATCTATCAAACTCAAGGCCAGCGTGCGGCACAGTATCAAGCGTTCGTTTCCAGACTTTATGAGGACCCTTACGTGGTAGGTGATGAGTGGTTTGAATACGTTGATGAGCCATACAACGGTCGTTTTGATGGCGAGGACTCGAACTTCGGTATTCTTTCTACCGGAGACGTCCCTTATTCCACCCTCATTGAGCGCATGCAAGTAATGCACGCACTTTCTCCTCAGGATCGAGTGACAAGTGGACCTCAGTGTATATCGTGGACCGATGTAACTAATGGAGCGGTTGCAGGGCCGTCCAATATTTCGTGCAACGCATATGCGGAATCACCTGCCAATTTGATTAGCCAGGTACCGATTGGCAATGGACTTTGGGAACTATCGACCACGGGAGAAGTCTTTACCTACGGTGATGCTGTTAACTATGGTGGGGCCAATCAACTTAACCATCGAAGCCTTATTGTTTCTATGGATGGGACACCAGATGGGACAGGTTATTGGATGGCTTCACAAGATGGAGGGGTGTATAGCTTTGGGGCAGCGCAGTTTTATGGCAGCGCTAAGAATATAGACCAGAGCTTCTCTCCTATTGTATCGTTAAGAGCTACACCTGACGGAAGTGGTTATTGGCTGCTCAACAGCGCCGGACAAGTCTACGCCTTTGGAAGTGCTCAGTACCTAGGCGGGGCGCAAGGAGAAGGATCTGCGGCACTCTTTACGGCAATGGCAGTTACTAAAGACGGAAATGGGTATTGGTTACTAAACAGTGCCGGACAAGTCTATGCCTTTGGCGACGCTCATTATTTTGGCGGGAAGCAAGACATTAGCTCCTATGCAGCAATTAACGTAGATGCGGTGTCCATAACTTCTTCTCGGGACTCAAGGGGATACTTGGTGGTCCTAGGAAATGGAACTGTACTCTCCTTTGGTGATGCACCTAAAGATTTTCAGCTGACCTTTGCCTCGCCAACGGTTGCGATAGTAACGTGCCCTAGCGGAGGCTATTGGATTGCACAGTCAAGCGGCTCGATAATCAGCGTCGCAGGCGCAAGCGATTTGAACTCCAATGCCCGGCATATCCAAGGTTCAATTGTGGCAATTGCTAACTAGGCAGATGTCCATATTTTCTTCTTTTCTGAATGGCAACAAACGTCTTCGAATTGGCCATCGACAGTTTTTTCGATCGGAATCGTGGGTAAAAGCGACTCGGGTATTTATTAGCGCGACGGTAATAGTGACTAGCATCTCACTGACCGCGTGTTCTCGACCTACTAGAGGCGAGATTGCTTCTATCAAGACCAAGTCGTTACCACAAGCTAACTCTCCGCTTCCGCTGAGCCAATTCAAAATGATGAATTACTATCCAGCTGATGGGGGTTGGACAGAGATGTGGACCAAATGGAATCCAATCCAAATCAACGCGGACTTTGTGAAGATTTCCGCGATGGGGGCCAATGTAGTAAGGGTTATCTTACCTACATTGACATTTGGATTCCCCGTACCTTCAAGTACGTATTTATCGAGGTTACATGAGGTTGTATCTCTTGCTGCAAAGAACAGGCTGAGGGTAGACCTGACTCTTTTTGATTTGTGGCGAAACGTAAGCGATCTAAATGGAAGTAGTACCTGGATGACAGACATCCTTGAGGGCTACAAATCAGACCCAGAGATAGCATTTATCGAGCTAAAGAACGAAGCTCCTGTAACAGTTCCGCCAGTTGCATCGTGGGTCAAAAGCGAATTTCCTATCCTTCGTTATTTGGCAGGCACGGATCCCATCACAGTTTCATTAACCACTAATCCTGCACTTACTGAACTGCATGCCTTACATTCCCTTCTGTATAGTGATCCACCAAGCTTTTACGATATTCATGTGTATGACAATCCTGGTATTGCTTATTCAGAGATAGCTGATGCTAAAGCTCTAGTAGCACCAGTTCCAATTTATGTGGGAGAAACCGGTGCCTCCACTTTCGTATCTCCGGGCACTGACTCATTTCTTCAAGATGCTAATCAGTCCTTTTATTACCAGGGGATCGAGTGGGACACCAAAGAGCTTGGAATTCCTCCGGCAGCACCGTGGATTTATTCCGACTTCACATCTGGCGGAATACCGTCTACTGTCAAAATGAATTCGTTGGGATACGACTTTGGACTTTTTACTAGTGCCGGAACTCCCAAGCCAGCTGAACGAGTCGTTTCGAAGTTCTTCAAAGCTGGAATAGTCAGCACGGATTTTAATGGTGATTTCAGCAATGGTTCAGACGGGAGACCTGCCGATTGGCAGATTTATTGTGGTAATCAAGGCAACCTTTTGTGGTCACCTTCAAAGGGGCACAATAGGCTAGGATCTGTCGAACTTTCCTTAACGACAGGAAGCAGTACCTGCTGGCCGTCTTTCGTAGTGGACCCAATAGTGGGCATTACATCTAAGGGCGAATCGTTCAAGGTTACTGCGTACTGCGAGGGCCGCAGCGCTAGCGGTACTACTGAACTGGGAATATCGTGGTTTGCATCAAACGGGGATTACTTGGGCCGGGTTACTTCCAAGCCGTTGACAAGCGGTAATTCAACTTGGACTCAACTAAGCGCTTTCCGATCGGCACCATCTGGAGCTGCCTTTCCCCAGATCTCTATCGCCTCGGCTCATGATGGCGGGTCAGTTTGGTGCGACGACGTCAGCTGGCAGCCCCTTGGCAGGTAGTTGAATCCTTTCCAGGGATAAATCCAGGGGCAACTATTTGCCAATCAGCGGGCAACTATTTGCCAATCCTGGTGTTTCGTGCCCCGAGCCCTGGTGGTAGCACGTAATTTAGATGGTCAGTTGTATCTGATCGCATATAGTGGTATAACTGACACTACAAGTGATTATTGTCACCGGAGCTTGAAAAGGGACAAGGGGAAACCATGTTGTCTAGATTTAGTCGCCTAATACACGTTTTGAGACTCAATCCAAAAAGTGTAAGAACTGTGAAAGTATCTCCTCGCGCAAACAAACTATTTGTGCTCATATCATTAGCATCAGCGGTAATTCTGGCCAGCTGCAGTGGACTGACTTCTATTGGGATTAAACCATCTGGTATATCTATCTCATCAATATCTCCAAATTATGGACCCATTAGTGGCGGTTCTCAAATTGTGATCACTGGGTCAGGTTTTACCGGCGCTACTACAGTCGATTTTGGTTCAACTCCGGGCACTGACGTGAAAGTTATTAGCTCGACATCCATCTCCGTTACATCGCCTAAAGGAACCGGAACTGTTGTTGTCACAGTGACGACTCCAAGTGGTACGAGCGCTAATTCATCTGCCGACATGTTTAACTACGTGTCTGCAACCTGTACGCCATCTTTGGCGTCTGACCATACCCCTAAGTATGTTGTCATCCTTGCAGATGGTATTGGGTCTGCGACTACTGGTGGCTCCTATGATCCATTGAGTACTTCTCCGTGGAGTGATGCTCCAGCGTCACCTTCAGATTCTGGAGTTGGCCCCAATGGTTACTGCGTACCATCGAGTGGCTCAATGTCAGATAAGCCTCCGCCGCTGCAGTCGATCTTGAATGATTACAAGCCAGCGGGGGGATTTCCATCACAGAGTGGAGATGGTTATGCAACTCTATCTTTGACCGATGCATTAGGCCAGGCTGGAGCAGTAATCATACCATTCAGCTACAAAGGAGCAATTCTGTCTGGCAGTCCTTTGGCACCTACTCTCACTGTTCAGTCTTCCGTTAGTACAGATCCGGGGAATAATTCTCCGATATCTGAAGCGCAAGTTTTGGGTGACGAAATAAACAGTATCCACCAAGTGTGGGAAAACGCTAAGATCACAGTTATCGGACATTCCAACGGTGGGCTGGTAGCAGAATTGTGGTGGCAAACTGTTGCTGGTGGCAATGCATCCAGTTTCGGCGTTCAACATATTTATGCCTTGGATTCTCCGATAGGTGGGGTCCAGGATGCGAATGGGACGGCTCTTGAATCTGCCCTAGAGAAACTATGTTCTGGTCTTGATTTAGCTGCACAGAAAGCCACAGGAGTCTGTCAGTTCATAAATAATTTCGGCACTGCAGCTTTGCCAGCATATGCCCAGCTTTGGAATACTCAATCAACGGTGGATGCTGCGATTATGGCAGCAGATACTTCAGGCCAGTTTACTGCGATCGGTACACTCAACGATATTCTATATAAACTCGGCGATTTCCCCGTTACCGGAATATCGAGCCAGTTGATGTATGTGGGTGGATGCAAAACGTCAATTTCCAGCTCATGCAAGCAAGGCTCAAATTCATATCAGTCGTCATGCGATGGATCGGGCCTCTCGGCAGCAATAGAGGGGGTATCGCATGAGTTGGTCGAGAACTGCACTAGTGTAATCAATGAGATTGTATGTACTTTGCCAGGCAACTCCAGTAGATGTCTTGTCAACAATGTAATACAGGAAGCACTAAAGACTGAAACTGCATCGGTATCAGGCGTCTCACCCTCTGTTGCCCGGGTAGGACAGGTAATTGACATCACTGGACAGGGTTTTGGATCTGTTGCAGGTAAGGTTGGGTTTGCTAGCGCCAGAGGGATAGATACGGGCCAGATACTGTCGTGGAATGATAGATCAATCAAGGTAGTGGTGCCCAGTGATGCTGTCACTGGTTTGATTGGAGTGCAGCCTGCAGCCCAAGGTAGTATTGCAGTAACTGCGGGGGCACTAGTCATAGAGCCTTCATAGAGCAAAGCACGGGTTCTCTGAAATATCGAGCGGACGACGGGATTCGAACCCGCGACCCTCACCTTGGCAAGGTGACTTGATCTCCGCTACAAACCGCTTACCAGGGCTTATTCCGCACTTATATATCGTTATGCGGTACCTGCAACCCCGTGCGGGCGCAAGTCGGTTGGCGAAATGTTGGCAGAAATCGGTTTCATTAAGGCACCTCTCGATTCAAAGCTCGGTGGGCGCCAACTGAGTTTGAGGGTTCAGTGGTTGGCAAGAGTCTTAGTAGGCAGACAGCTGGAAAGGCCACTACGGCCAACCTACCAAGCTATTGGCTAGTGGATTCCTGACGGATGAAGTTTCTCTTATGGCGATGTTAAGTTAGTAGGTTCTAAGGGGAAGTTACTTTTCATGTAGAGTCGTTGCAATTCAAGGCCAGCAGGAGTCGCGAGTGGGTGTTAGGTACTTGCTCTATCCAATTGCCAATAGGTTGGCCTAAGTGGTTAGCCGATATTTACTCTGGAGCTTACTCTAGTGGATCGAATTCAGATCAGTTTCACTGGGTTGCCAAGATTTTCACTTTCCTGAGCATCTTCTAAATCTCTGTGTTAGCGTTGAATCTAGTTCATAGATTGGCTATTGAATTTGTGATATTTGAGATAAAAAAGGGGAAATAAATGAGCAAGGTTATAACTAGAGTACTCATGGCAACTGTTCTGGGGCTGGGGGGGCACACTACTAGCCAATCCAAGCCAAGCAAGTACCCAAGTGTCGCCAACACTACAATTGGCTAAAAGGCCACACCGAACCATAGTCAATCAAAATCCTCCTTTTTATGCTTCAAGCACAGCCGGTCTGAAGGCTGAAATTAAGGCCGAGCCGAGAACACATTCAGTTATTGCTCATTTATCATCTAGCAATTCTCCCGAGTGCATCTATCCACCATATGCACAAGCTAGCCCTGGCGTTGAGTGCCTAGCCTATGCGCCAACTCAAGTTACACAAGTAGCTGACCCTCCTTCTTATTGGTCAACTAGAGCAATTGATTCGAGCCAGGCTGGCGCCACAATTTACTCGGTTTCTTGTGCGACCAACGATAGCTGTGTTGGTGTAGGGGGCAATCCTCAATCATTTAGTGCCGAAGTTCTATATACGAATAATGGAGGTCAGTCTTGGTCTGATGGATCCCTATCTGGAGCCTCAAATGTCTTACTGCGCTCTGTATCATGTTCTAGTCCAACCAGCTGTGCGGCTCTGGGTGAGCAAAGAGTCGGGACTACTATAGACGGTGTGGGCTATTACTCAGTCGACGGTGGAATCACCTGGAGCCAGGCAAGTGGGCTGAGCGCTGCCAACCAGCCAGTTGGATCTCCATTCATTCAGACATTTGGCGGGGTTTCTTGTTCGGGCTTATTTTGTATTGGCACTGGAGGTCCAATACTTCAACCAACTGGGGGTTCTATCGAAGGTGGAGTCTATGTAACTTCAGGCAATGGTGGGGCTTCCTGGAGTGTTTCAACATTTCCCACAATAGGTACATATCCGCCATCGAGCTATCCGAATACCTTTCAGGTTTTTGGGGCGGCCAATGGTGGGATTTCCTGTTCTAACTCTTCTAACTGTGTTGCAGCAGGCGTTGAAGTAAAGGTGGTTCAAGGTGCCCAAAGTGTAGTCAACGGTGTATTGACTATCCCAACTACTGGATATGAAGCCCCGGCAAGTGAGACAACTTCCAATGGGGGCCAAAGTTGGGCTCTTTCTCTTATGGCTCCATTTTTTGAAATATCAAACACACCCACTCCACCTTCTCTTGTCCCCACCTCAATCTCTTGTGGCGATCCATCTAATTGCACAGCAATAGGTATTCACTCGCAAAGTCTTGAGCCAACCACAAGCTATTCTTGGACAACAACCAATGGTGGCAAAACCTGGAGCCAACAGGCGCTCAATAATGGTGCGCCATCAATAGCTGGTCAAGTATCATGTCTTGATGACGGGGCCCAAAACACAGACTGTGTTCAAGCTTCAAGCCTTATTGGAGGTTCTTTTGGTGAACAAGGTGTTATTGAGTCGCAAAGCTCACTAAATCCAACTTGGACAAGTGAACCTATTGGAACCAATGCTTACAACCCAGGTGCTCCTTCAAGTTTTTTCTTAGGGGCAATTTCATGTGCGAGCCCGGCCTTTTGTGCTTCAGCCGGGGTGGGTCCTAATCTGCAAGGTGGTAGTTTTGAACTAGCTCCGGTTACCCTAGGCTCTTTGCCAGTCGAGCAAGGATGCATCAATGCGACCTCTTTTTCGGCAAATTCATGTTCATCAAATAAGCTTTCTACCGATCCTGTAACCGGGGCTCTTAGATACCAAAAGCCAGACCTTTCCGTTGCCGGACCAGGATTACCACTCAACTTCACCCGCACCTATAACTCCAATGCCTGGTCGACATTTGGGCCACTAGGCTATGGGTGGACCGACTCTTATAACATCTCACTAGAGGCTGGCCCCGAGGCTGGCGATATAACCATTAGCGGGCCAGCCGGTTCTATCACGACTTTTACACCAGGGTCTGCCAACTCCTTTGAGCCACCCCCCGGATTTTTCGCAACGCTTTCTCAGAGTTCGAGTGGCTATCAACTTATATATGACTCAGATAAGATTTTCAACTTTACACCCCTGTCGCCGAGCGGAGTTGGGCTACTTGTAAGTGAATCTGACCTAAATGGTAATAGCACAAATCTAAGTTACAACTCTAATGGCGACCTAGAACAAATAACAGATGCGACTGGTCGTCAACTAGATCTTTCCTATAACCCATTTGGTGTTCTATCGTCCATTAGTTCACAAGGACAAAGTGCGACCTTTACCTACTCATCGACTGGCGATCTAAGTTCGGTAACTGATGTTGGCGGAGGTATTACCACATTTACTTATAGTTCAGATCATTATCTACTATCTGAAAGCGATCCGTTACTACACACGTCAAGTGCTGCCTATAACTCTTTGGCACAGGTTGAGTCCATTAGCGATCCTATGGGCAATCAGACCTCATTTACCTATTCAGGGCAACAACTAAGTGGGGTTGGGGGACAGGTCAGAGTTGTTGATCCGCTTGGCAATGTTGAACTAGAAACTTTTAGTTCGGGCAATTTAGTCTCTGACTCGCAAGGCTCTGGAGCAGCTATTAGTAGCTATACATATGAGCCAGGCATTCCTGAGCCCATAACTTCTACCAATCCAGATGGAAATACTTCAACTAATACCTATGATCCACTTGGCGATGTACTTTCCTCAACTAATCCTAGTGGTCAAACAACGACTTATACCTATAATTCACTGCGTGAGATGACCTCTTCAACAACCCCACAAGGCGTTACAACCACCTATACCTATAACTCCCAGGGAAATCTAATCGAAAAATCAACCCAGATAAGCCCCGGTGTCTTCCAGACTACAACCTATGATGTTGCGCCCAACGGCGATATATTATCGGAAACTGATCCCAACGGTAATACAACGACTTACACCTATGACCAATTTGGAAATCTAGCCTCTCAGACAAATAGCCTAGGAGACACCACCACCTACACTTACAACACGTTAGGCGAGAAGACGTCAACAACTGATCCAAATGGCAATAAGACCACTTACACCTACAATGCTTATGGTGAGATGGTCTCTTCAACTAACCCACTTGGCGAAACCACCAAGGACTACTATGACGCAGATCATAACCTAATAGAGAGCGTAGACCCTCTTGGCAATATTACTCAATATATCTATAATCTCGACAATGAGCTTGTACAAGAAATCGAGGCCAATGGATCTGTAATCAAATACACTTATGACGGCGATGGAGATAAAACCTCCTATACCGATGCAAATGGTCATACAACCTATTATAAGTACAACTCGCTAAATGAGTTAGTTGAAACTATCAATCCACTTGGGGCCAGTACTACTTATGGCTATGACCCATCTGGCAATCAAGTATCAACCACCAATGCGGATGGATATACCACGACGACGACCTATAACCAAAATGGCCAAGCTATTGCTACCAATTCAAGCCAGCCAGGGGTTGCCCCAACTTCGAAAACTTATAATCCAGACGGCCAACTCACATCACTAACCGATGGAACAGGAACTAGTACTTATAGCTATGACGCACTTGGCCGCCTAATATCCCAAAGTGATGGTTCAGGTGCGACCACCACTTACACCTACGACAACCAAGGCAATCTAACCTCTATTTCCTATCCCAACTCTGATCCGCTTAGAGTTACTTATACCTATAACGCAGCTAATCAGATGACATCTGAAACAGACTGGCAGGGCAATAAATTCATCTTTAGCTATGATAAGTCCGGCAACCTAATAAGTCAGTCCTATCCAAATTCAGTCGACGCGACTTATACGTATAACGCACTCAATCAGATAAGTTCAATCCAAGACGCAAGCGGGTCCAACATCCTTGCCAGCTATAACTACACCAGAAATCCAAATGGTCTAGTTGCAACCCAGGCAACTTCAACACCTAACCTATCAGCTATTGATCAATCCTATTCCTACAGCCAGATCAACCAGCTAATTTCTGACAACTCATCAAATTACACTTATGACCCTTCCGGCAACATTACTTCACTTGGTAGTGGAACTTCTCTTTCCTATAACCAAGCAAGTGAACTAACCAGCTCAACCCAAAATGGACTCACAACCAACTACACTTATGACGCAAATGGAAATAGGATCCACCAAGGACCAGGCGGCTCATCAGGTTCTGGAGTTTCTTGCATGCTCTGTGTGCTAGATCCGACTAAGGCCAATGCACTTAGCGCAACGGGCAACTCATCTATTACCTCATCGAATCCAATTGCAGTCAATTCATCTTCGATTAGTGCAATTAGCGCAACTGGATCATCTCAAATTGTCTCAAAGGCTATCTATGTGGTGGGAAATGCTAAGACAACAGGAAGCGCAACCATTGCCAATCTCACCCAAACAGGCGCAAGTCCTACAACAAATCCACTTCTAAGCTTTAGTCCACCAACCATTACCACCACACCCACAAAGCTAGATGTCACAGGTGCCCAGATCAAGAGTGCAACGCCTGGGACATACTCATCTATTTCAGTTTCAGGAAATGCAAAGCTCACCCTAGATCCAGGCACTTACGTCCTAGAAGGCCCAATGAAGATCTCAGGAGGTGCTCAGGTAACGGCCAATGGTGTGACAATTATTCTAAGCTGCTCTAGCTATCCATCAAATTGCACTTCGACAAAGTCAGGCCCAGGGCTAAGTGTTTCAGGCAATGGGAAACTATCTATTGACAAAGGCATGAGTGGGCCAGGTTATGGAGTTGCAATCTATTCAACAGATCCTTCAGAGATCTCAGCAACCGGAAGCGGGTCAATTGCAATAACAGGCTCAATAGATACTCCGTCAGGTCAAGTCACTTCAACAGGCAATGCTTCAATTGGTCTAACAGATGGAGACCTTATAGCAGATAGTGTCGGCGCAACTGGTTCGGGAGAGATCTCTCTATCTGGCAAAGTGCCATCTGTTCCAAGCGTCTCTTATGTAAGTAGTCCAAATGGACTCACCTCTTATTCTTCGTCAAATGGCATCTCACAGAGCTATACCTACAATGCTAATAACCTGAGAATGTCGCAAACTTCAAATGGTACAACAATCCTCTTTCACTGGGATACGGCCAACGGCCAAACCCAACTGTTATCTGATTCGGCCAACTACTACATCTATGGACCAAATGGCCTGCCAATTGAACAAATCAACATTGCAACGGCAACACCAACTTATCTCTATAGTGACCAACTTGGATCAATAAGAATGGAGTGCTCAAGTACTGGTTCAATTATTGGAACACAGAGTTACTCAGACTATGGAACCCTTAGTTCATCAACTGGAACTGATCCAACACCCTTTGGCTTTGCCGGGGGATATACCGACCCAACTGGGCTTATATATCTCATAAATAGATATTATGATCCACAAACAGCTCAATTTATAAGTGTTGATCCACTGGTTCAGGCAACGGGCCAGCCCTATAGCTATACCAACGGGGATCCGGTCAATAATACTGATTCAAATGGTCTAGTGATCG
>JAKAVM010000074.1 GCA_021827485.1 Actinomycetes bacterium | reverse complement strand
TCTCAACCTAGCGCCAATCGACATACGACACACGTTAGCCTCGCGGCTTTTTGAGAACACAACAAGTGTGCTAACGAGCGCAACTCTTCCGCAAGCTATCGTCTCTCGACTTGGCTTAGTTAGCGTTGACATGGATCGTGCCAACGCTTTGGCCGTTAGATACTTAGATGTCGGTAGTCCATTTCCATACCCGACAAATTCGTTACTGTACTGCGCTGCTCACTTACCTGAACCAAAACATCCAACTTATGCCGACAAGATGCACAAGGAACTTGTCGACCTCCTAATTGTCTCTCGCGGCAGAGCACTAGTTCTATTCACAAGTTGGAGTCAAATGAATAGCACTCTTGAATATGTTCAAGGCAAAGTTGATTACGAAATATATGTACAGGGCAGACTTTCAAAAACTGAACTCATGAATAGATTTTCCAACAACGAATCGTCATGTCTTTTTGCGACTATGAGCTTCTGGCAAGGAATTGATGTACCCGGACCAGCTTTATCTTTAGTAGTAATAGATAAGCTACCCTTTC
This sequence comes from Actinomycetes bacterium, assembly GCA_021827485.1. Classification (GTDB taxonomy): domain Bacteria; phylum Actinomycetota; class Acidimicrobiia; order Acidimicrobiales; family JAKAVM01; genus JAKAVM01. The sequence continues at coordinate 15,701 of JAKAVM010000074.1, read as the reverse complement.
CACGACCCGATGATCCGCTAATAACAGCAAGACGCAATTCAGAAGGAGCTGGAGCTTTTAGAAAAATCGACCTACCGCGGTGCGCGACTTTACTTGCCCAAGGTGCAGGCCGGCTTATTAGATCCTCACAAGATACCGGGGTTGTTGCGGTACTCGACTCACGTCTCGCGAAAGCAACCTATCGAAATGTCCTACTAAAAACCTTACCTCCGATGAAAAGAACTATCTCTAAAGATGAGGTGGCAACCTTCATGGAAGAACGTTGTAGATGATGAGAACTCTTGTTGGTGTTCAATTTAGTGCCAAGGCACTGAAATTTCCTTGCACCTTATCAGTTGTCTCCAACCCCATATCCGATTCGGTCTATCAGACGATCGTTTGATTGCCACTCTTTATTCACCTTCACCCGTAGGTCCAAATATATCGACTGAGAAAGCTCTTCCTCAAGCTTGCTTCGAACCGTACTTCCGACTTCTTTCAAGACCGACGCATTCTTGCCAATCACAATTGGCTTTTGGGATTCACGCTCTACATAAATATCACAACATAAGTACGCACCATCCCAGTGGGTTACTTGACATGCAACAGAGTGAGGTAGTTCTTCTTTGAGCTTTTTCAAGAGTTGCTCTCTCACAAGCTCCGCAACCCTTGTGGTAACCTCCATGTCGCTAACAACATCTCTGGGATAGTACCGCGGACCGTCAGGTAGCCGCGTTCTCACCTCATCAACGAGTTCTACAACTCCTTGCCCAGTTCTGGCCGAAACTGGAAAATACTCTGAAAATTCAAACTTTGAAACTTCCACAAGTCGTTCTATTACTTGGTTTGATTTTGCGCGATCCACTTTATTGACAACGCAGATGGCGCTTCTATCTAGCTTCGCAGCAAGCCCACTGTCGCCAGGACCAATTGATTCGGTGGCATCCACGACATAGAGTACACAATCTACCCCTGAGAGATAATCGCTCGCTACGGAATTCAAACGCTCACCTAGACGGGTTTGTGGTTTATGAAAACCAGGTGTATCTACAAATATAATTTGTGAATCGGCATCATTTAGGATACCTCGTATCGCAAATCTAGTTGTATTACGATGTTTTGAGGTAATCGACACCTTGGTTCCCACCATCTCATTTACTAACGTTGATTTACCAACGCCAGTTCGACCAACGACCGCAACAAAACCACTCTTCATCTGCTCAAGGCGCGATCAGACTTTCCCTTCGACTCACCATCTTCCTTACTTTGTTCGTCTGTGCTTCTTGCCTCACTGTTGGTCTGCTCTGCTCCTTCTGGCCGCACTTGCCCCGGCACTTGCCCTTCAGTCGAGCCATTCTCTTGATCTTGGCCATCTTCAGATTCAAGTAGTTCAACGCGCACCCTACCAATCCGATTACCTTTGACGCGCTCGCATATGATTCTAAGACCGTCTAAATCTACATACTCTCCTTCGCTGGGAATATGGTCTAATTTTGCAGACATCAGCCCTCCGACCGTGTCCCAATCACCTTCCGGCAACTTGATATCAAGTCTATCGCCAAGTTCGTCAATAGATAGCCGAGCATTTACTCTAAAGCTACCGTTTCCTAAATCATCGAACTCGCTCTCTTCGATGTCAAACTCGTCTGTTATCTCGCCAAAAACCTCTTCAATAAGATCTTCAATAGTGACTAAGCCTGCAGTCCCCCCATATTCATCTACGACTATTGCCATATGGTATTTCTCGCTTTGCATTTCGCGCATAAGTGACGACAGTTTCTTGGTTTCCGGCACAAACTTAGCTTTACGAGCTACTTCGCTTACTGGCAAGCTCGACTTCTCCTGCCAATCGGCCAGAATGAGGTCCTTGATGTATACAATTCCAATAACTTCATCAATTCCGCCATTGTAAACTGGAATCCTACTATATCCTGCTGCGATGGCTACCTTTATTACGTCAGAGACACTTGCCTGTGCTTCCACTGCCAACATATCTGGTCGAGGCGTCATTACTTCTCTCACAACCGAATCGCCAAACTCGAAGATTGAATGAATCATCTCACGCTCTTCAGATTCGATAGCCTCTTCTTCCATTGCAACATCTGCCATTGCAAGGAGCTCTTCTTCTGTAACAAATGTGAACCCAGCGCTGCCTTCAAGTGGAACTAATAGGTTTGATAACTTGATGAGAAGCGTTGAGATCCACCTCAACAAAGGGAAGGAGATGATTACTGAAATAAATGGGGCGGCTTTTAGTGCAGCTCGATCGGACCTCCTGACAGCCCAGTTCTTGGGAACTGCTTCGGCTAGCACAAATATAACAAGTATCTCAAAAACAGTTGCAATTGCTATCCCCCATGGCCCAAAAATATGACCGGCTACTACCCCGACTAGAGTCGCCGAAACTAGCTGACAAATCAAAACCAGCAAAAGGACTGGAGTCAAAAACTTCTGGGGATTTTCAACAAGCTTTACAAGACGGGATGCTCCCCTTCTCCCCTCCTCTTGAAGGGCTAGCGCCCGGTGCTTTGACGTCCTAGTAAGTCCAGTCTCCGCTAAAGCCAGTAAACCTGAGAAGAAAATGAGCACGAGGATTACTGCAATCAACCAATAATCACTTGTGGTCAGTGACGATCCTCCGTCAATATGGGTATGCACAACATAGAGTGAGTTCACTGAGCTTCAGCCCTGGCAAGGTGAGTGTGCACATCTTTACCAGCTAAGATAGCAGTCTTTGTATCAGCTCCCCAGAACTGACCCAAGTACCCTCTCTCTCGTTCCTCCATGACTAACGCCTCGCTATCGTCTTCATGGTCCATTCCAAGGAGGTGGAGAGCACCATGTACAACTAGAAGTGCCAACTCATCAATAAAGCTATTTCCGTTACCCTTCGCATTTTCTCGTGCAACGCTAGGACAGATGATTATGTCGCCAATCAACTCTGCCTGCTCATCACTCAAATCATCTATTCCGAAGGAAAGTACATCGGTTGGATAATCTTTCGAACGATACTCTAAGTTTAGTTTGGCCATTAGAGCTTCATCGACAAAAACTAAAGAGGCTTGGGCAGGCCCACAGATACCTTCCGCAGAATATACATTTTCAAGCAACCTCTTGTAAGGTTCTGAATCGACTTCAAGCTCAGTCCCCTCAAAGACCAAGGCTACGTCGACAAGACTCTGCGTAAGTTTCATTGTGGAGTGAAACTTACGGCTCTAGAGTTACGATCGCGCTCATAAGCGTTAATAATATCGGCAACAATTCGGTGTCTAATGACATCCGAACTTGATAAGTGGACAAAAGATAGGTCCTCTATTCCCGTCAAAATTTCTTCTAGCCCAACGATCCCTGACTTGCCGCTCATTATATCGATCTGACTATCGTCAGCCGTGACGACGGCTCTTGAACCAAAGCCTATTCGAGTAAGAAACATCTTCATCTGTTCTGGAGATGTGTTTTGTGCTTCATCCAATATGATGAAACTTGAATTAAGCGTTCGACCTCGCATGTAAGCAAGAGGCGCAACTTCAATTGTCCCACGATCCATCAGACGATGAGTTGCTTCTGAATCCATCATATCGTATAAAGCGTCATAGAGGGGCCGAAGATATGGATCAACTTTGCTCAACATGTCCCCTGGCAAGAATCCTAGTTTTTCTCCTGCTTCGACAGCAGGGCGCGTCAGTACAATTCGGTTCACCTCTTTTGCCTGGAGACACTTTAGCGCTTGAGCCACGGCTAAGTAAGACTTGCCAGTTCCGGCTGGTCCTATGCCGAAGGTAACAACACTTTTCTCCATGGCTTCCACATATCGTTTCTGACCAGCTGTCTTGGGCCTTACTGTTTTCCCGGCAGATGAACGCAGTACCTTGGTGCCCAAGACTTGGCTAGGACTTTCGTTTGATTTTACCATTTCAATGGTCTGGCCAAGGTTGACTAGATCGATACCATGGCCCTGTTTCATTAGGGAGACAACTTCATCAAAAAGTCTTCCAACTCTCTCTGAGTCTTCGCCATCAATTGTAATCTCATTGCCTCGAACAAAAATACTCGTGCCGGGAAAGGCTCCTTTCACCATTCTTAGATTTTCGTCGTGATGACCGACAAGACTAGCCATAAGTGAATTGTCCGAAATTTGAATTTTAACTTCTGAATTAGACAAAGGCAGCTAACTCTCTTCGACGGGCTTAGTGCTAACCAGGGGGCCACCCCATAGCTCTTCCACCCAACAGGTGCATATGTAAGTGCGCAACGGAATTCAACGCATCTTCTCCGGTGTTAAAGATAAGCCTATAACCTGACTTGTCGATTCCTTGAATGGCGGCAACCTCTTGGGCCATCAGAAACATGGACTCTAAGATCTGAGCGTCACCAGTTTGAATCGTTCCAGCATTTTCAATGTGCTTGCGCGGAACAATAAGAACGTGCGTTGGTGCCTGTGGATTGATATCACGAAATGCGACACAACTCTCATCTGATAAAACTTGATCGCTGGTCACTTCGCCCATGCAGATTTTACAAAATAAACAGTCCGCCACTTTGGTATCTTCAACTCTACCTTGGCAAGCAGCTGGTTGGTGTAAAAGCCACGCTCATCTCTTGAAAACTATTGTACATCAATATGATTAGCCAGTTGAAGATTTTAGAATTAGTTGATATTGGCCGACGGAGGCTTTGCCGGAATAGGTCGGGTTGGAGTTGACATTTGCGGGTTCTTAGGAACTATTGGTTCAGGATGTAGATGCTCTAACGTGCCTGGTTTTATCCTTGCCGATTCAACAAAAGCTACGACATCTTGCTCTTTCACGCGGATGACTCGGCCAAATTTATACGCGGCAAGCTGGCCCTCATCAATAAATCTGTATACCGTTCTCAAGGTGACGCCCAGGTAGTCCGCCGCCTCAGAAGTGCTCATCCATTGAATGGGATCTGCCATCAGTCAAATATATATGATTTCCATACGATATGTCATGTTCTATTAGTAGTTTTCATGTACTTAGAGCTTAGAGCAGCCTAGAACAGGTATAACTACGCAATTTTTGGATTTCCTATAGTTTTCTATCGTTTTTGCTAGTAATGTGACGGTGAGTAAGATTTCTTTACTGACCCATCAAACGGGTTAATACTTCGTTACCGTGCTGTTTTGAAAATTAATTTGAAATAACAATGCAAAAAGAACCACATACGTGAGACAACATCAACTTCCAACTTTCGCGTTAGTGGCTGCCTTCGCACTCGCTATTTGCTCGTGCGGTATGCGCGGCGGTTCCTCTCAGACAATTATCAGCGGGCTCGGTGGGGTTAATACAGGTTCCTCTTTTGGTTCCTTAGGCGGCGGCGGTCAGACCTCTGAAATCTCAGGCACCAAGCTAATCGCATCTGCCCCTGGCATAACTCCAACCACAATCAATATCGGTACAATCCAAGACATCTCCGGACCAGTCCCAGGTTTGTTTCAAACTTCTCTGGATGGAGTGCGCGCTTGGGTTGCCTACGAAAATGCCCACGGGGGGATAGATGGGCGAAAACTCGTGTTGGATGCTTATGATGCGGGGCTAAACCCAACTAAATACTCACAAGCGATGCAACAAGCATGTACTTCTGATTTTGCGCTCGTCGGGGTGATGTCTACGGTCGATAACGCTGGAGCAATCCAGGGCCAACAATGTGGAATACCTGACGTCGCTGACAATCCAACAACTCCTCAAGCTGCGGCCGGAACTAATGTCTTTGCGGCTGACCCCAGTATGCCCAATGAATATCCTAATGGTTGGTTCAAGTGGGTAAAACAAAACTTCCCATCTGTCGTATCGCATGCGGCTATAATGTGGCCTGACATATCAACCACACAGTTGACAGGAGAGCGCCTAATGTATACTGCTCAGTCGGTTGGATTCAAATTCGTTTACAAAGACGCCACCCCTCCCATTGAAGCAGACTTTCTGCCTTACGTAGAGTCAATGAAGTCGCAAGGTGTTCAATATTTTGCATGGCAAGCTGATTATCAGTCGATGGCTAGAATTCTTCAAGCGATGCAGCAGCTCAATTGGCGGCCAAAGGTTATTGACACTACTGCGACTGCTTACAACCAAGAGTTTCTCAATACAGCGGGTTCCGCGGCAAATGGAATATATTTGACTCTAAATATTGCTCTCTTTAGTGAGGCTAAGTACAACCCAGCAATGCAAACATTCTTGAGTTGGTTAAATAAAGCAGTTCCCGGACACCCACCGCCGGATATCTTTGACGTCTACTCATGGGTCGCTGGAATGCTTTTTGCTCAGGCCATGCAACAAGCGGGGCCTAATCCAACTCGGGCACAGGTAATTTCGGCTCTGGACTCAATTCATAGCTTTACTGCTGGGGGGTTAATAGGATCTATTGACCCAGGGAATCGGAAGGCATCTCCATGCTTTGAAGTCGTCACGGTCAAGAACGACAAGTTCGTACGCGTTTATCCGACGGCTCCTAATACTTTTGACTGCACGACTGGTACATTGTATACGGATCCTCAGATTCCACCTGCCTCAATTTCGGGATAGACATTGAACGAATTTGTCACATTTCTTATTGCTGGGATTGTAACCGGTTCGGTTTATGCACTAGCTGCTAGTGGATTAGTTGTTACTTACACAACGACTGGAGTTTTCAACTTTGCACATGGCGCGGTTGGAATGATATCGGCCTTTCTCTACTGGCAGCTGCGCGTCGGTTTTAACCTGCCAGCACCTATCGCACTTATTGCGGTTATTGTTGTCTGCGCTCCCCTTTTTGGCGCTTTAGTCGAGAGGTTTCTTATCCGGCCACTCAAAGACATGTCCTTGGCTACATCATTAGTGGTTACCATAGGGCTTATGGTTGGCTTGATGGGACTTGCTGAGGTGCTATGGCCTACCTCCAATCGTGAACTTCCAATATTTTTTGGAACTGGTCACCGGATTACGTTAGCTGGAGTAAATGTATATTGGAGCGATATAACTTCAGTTGTCTTAGCAATTATAGTTGCATTTGTTCTCAGATATCTTCTTTTCAAGACCAGAATCGGCCTTGCTATGCGGGCCCAAGTAGACAATAAGGAACTCACTAGCCTCAATGGCGCAAAACTTAGTCGGGTCTCAATGTTTGCTTGGGCGCTTGGATTTTCCCTGGCCGCACTCTCTGGAGTTCTATTAGCCCCTACCTTACAACTTTCAGTTACAAGCCTTACTCTTCTTGTGGTCGATGCCTATGCTGCGGCAATGATTGGTCGCCTAAAGAATCTGCCCATGACATATCTTGGTGCTCTACTATTAGGGCTAGCGGGCTCGTTCTCCTCTTATCTGCCCGACACAAGTGCATATAGTGCAATTCGCAGTGCACTTCCTACATTTTTTCTTTTTGGTGTGCTTTTATTCATGCCATCTTCGCGAATCCGTATCGGTCAGCTAGTAAAAGCCCCCAATATTCGCGTCCCAAGTTTGCGAGCTTCCGTTATTGGGGGTCTTGTCCTTGTCATAGCAACCTCCTTTGTAATGTCGATTTTCAATTCGACCTACGTTGGACTGACCGATGATGCGCTTGCAACTGCAGTAATTATGCTCTCACTTGTCTTACTTGTTGGTTATGGTGGGCAAGTATCACTCTGTCAGATGTCATTTGCGGGAATTGGGGCATACGCGGTGGTACACATGAACCTTGGAGGAGCTGGTGGCCCTATCGCATTTATTGCGGCAGCGATACTTGCAGGGTCGCTTGGACTAATCGTGGCGTTGCCTGCAATTAGGTTACAGGGCTTATATCTCGCTCTTTCCACAATGGCTTTTGCGGTATTGGCCCAAGACCTTTTCTTTAATTCATCTGAAGCATTTGGTGATTCGGGAAGTGCAAGTATCCAACGGTTCCATATTGGATCTCTGATTACCTTCAATTCAAATAAGTCTTATGGCATTTTTCTCGCAGTCATTTTTGCCTGTTTTGCGATACTTATAACTGCAGTAAGGCGAGGTCCACTTGGTAGACGACTTGCTGCCATGAGAGATAGCCAAGCAGCATGTGCAACGCTTGGCATGGATTTAGTTAAGACAAAATTAGCTGTTTTTGGCGCAGCAGCAGCAATTGCCGGAATCGGTGGAGCACTCCTAGGAGGGGTCTTAGAATCCGTCTCTTCTACTGAAGGAGTCAATACTGGATATGATGTTTTCCAAAGTCTTGCGCTATTGGTGCTTGTAGTAATAGGAGGTGTATCTACGACCTCTGGAGCACTAATCGGTGGCTTTTCGATGTGGGTTGCTGTGAATTTTGCCCAAAGTCACGTGCGTGGCCTACTTCTCCCGATAGGCTTTGCCTCTTGTGTTTACGTGGTGCTTAAGGCTTTACAGTCGCCCCAACCCGTTGCTCTTGCCCCTAAGTTTCCTCTCCCTAGAATTCTAAGAAGTCGGTGGTCCCAACTAACTGGCCAGGCTAGGGCGGCCATAGTCGCGATAATATCTGGTGGTCTTTTGATCTTAGTATTTATGATCTTGGATCACGAAGCAAGCCAACTTGAGTCCGGTCTCTTATATCTCTCATCGGGATCGGTTGCAATAACTCTTGCACAATATCCCGATGGAATCAGCCCAGCGATATCAAGAATTATTCGAACAACGATATCGGGTCTGGGCCTTGGAAGACTTCTTGATTTGGTTGGGCTTGGAAGAGAGTCGCTAATTAGTAACCAATCGCATACACAACCAACTATTGAAATCGGTACCAAAGGCGCGACTGGCGGATCCGAAGTTATTGAGACCGGCCTTCTCCAGCGCCGCTTCAATGACCTCGAAATTAGCGCAGCCGGAATTGAAATAGAGCAGGAAGACTTGCTGATTTCAGAGACTCCACTTTCCTTTGGGGTTCCATATGCCCAAGAGGAAACGATGCTAGAAGCGTTCGATCCACTTGCTGGAACCCTAGCAGGCACCGACAGCCATGCCAGTGATTCCGAGCTAGAAGCACGTTTGGAGCAAATAATTGAGAAATCCAGGATCGAGCAAAGTTCGGGGTCGTATGTCAAATGAAGGTTACGCGACTAAAGTGTTAGTTCTCTCACCCCGAAAAGTGTTGGATCTCTTGCGCCCGAAAAGTGTTGGATCTCTTGCGCCCGAAAAGTGTTGGATCTCTTGCGCCCGACCCGAAGTTCAATGAAATAAGCTTGTAAAGATAGGTAGTTAGAATGAAATTATTGATGGATAAGGAAATATAGATGAGCGATCAGTGGAGTATGCCTGCGAATAACATTGCGGGCGCAGTTTGGTCAACGCCTGTTTCGGATGGTTCGACTGATCGAATAGCTGGGTTACAATCAGCACCCATTGCAGATAGTGCTACCGATCGCATTTCGGGGCTGCAAGACGAGGTTGCCGCAATACGGATAAGAGGAGGTAATACAAAAGTAGAACGCCAAGTGCGTGTAGGTGGTACGGCACTTATGGCAGTCGGTGTAGTCCTAATTATTATTGGTTGGTTCAAAGCATCCGCAGCGAATACTTCTGTAAATAACCAAATTGCGTATCTAATTTCAGGTGGTTTACTGGGGTTAGCTTTCATAGGTATAGGTGCTGCTGTCTACCTTCGTTCCTGGTTGGCTCGTCAGCGTTATTGGCTGGCCCGACAAGTCGTCGAGACGCGAGAGTATACGACTCAAGTATTGCTCCTCCTTGCACGAATTGAAAAAGTTCTCGGTGGCACTGGGGAACTTCCAGGAGATCAGATCAAGAGTATAGGTTCTCATTGGGAGAAGCTGGCTACGCCGCCAATGGAAGATTTCAAATCCAAGAAACTTTTGGGAAATCCGGACTCAACTATTGAAAATATATCTCTTACGCGACACATAGCGGAGGTAGATAGTGACGACCCCTTACTAACGCTCATGAGTACTGAGAGAAGCCTTACAGAAGAACTTATGGAGACAGCATTTAGCGGAACTTCTCAAGAACTTGAACTAGAAGATGCTTCCCAACTATTCACCAATGAGCATGGTCACGTTTGGGATGATAAAGCCCAACAGTGGTATGACCCAATTTCGCACCAGTGGTACGACGGAATCAGAGGATCCTGGTATCGTCGTGACTCGGCCCCACCAACTCAACGGTAAACGGTAATTTGAGCCTCGTGGTATCGTCGTGACTCAACCCCACCAATTCAGTGATAATTTGAAAACACTAGGAGCCTTTTGGTGGTAAGTGTTTCCGAGCCTTGGTATGTACACGAACCGTTGCTCGAACTCAAGAACGTATTTGCCGGATATGGACAGATTGAAGTTCTCCATGGAGTTGACCTTAGAATTGGCGCTGGACAGGCAGTAGCGCTCTTAGGGGCTAATGGCGCTGGAAAGACAAGCGTCTTGAGAGTTGCAACTGGTTTACTAGAACCCACATCTGGCTGCGTACATATTGCAGGACGACATGTCAATGGAGTGGCAACCGATGAGCTTGCTCGCCTCGGAATCTGCACGGTGCCCGAAGGCCGAGGTATTTTCCCTAACTTAACCGTTGCAGATAATCTAAGAATGGGTACATACTCGGGAATATCATTAGAAGAAATAGAGCAAAGCGCGTATGAGCGCTTCCCCAAACTTGCAGCCAGGCGAAATCAGCAAGCTGGGACAATGTCGGGTGGAGAGCAACAGATGCTCTCACTCGCTCGGGCGCTAGCTACTCGACCTGTTCTTCTACTGGTAGATGAGCTTTCAATGGGACTTGCCCCAATTATTGTTGACCAACTTTTTGAGGAAGTCGCAAGGATTGTCAACGAGGGAACATCAGTGCTGATAATTGAGCAGTTTGCTCGCAAGGCCCTGCAAGTTGCAACCTGGGGTATAGTTCTAAACAATGGCGTGGTCGAGGCGCAAGGCTCACCAGACGAGCTAAACCAAGCCCTCGATGTTGCATATCTTGGCAAGCGATAGACATTGCTCCGTCTTCGGCAATTTTTGATAATGCGGCATTTTGCCGACACGAAAATTTACATCTCCCATGATGGGCATGCTTAGTACATCCAAGGGTGTCCTAATTGGGATATTCCTATCTTCCCTGGTCACGATGTGTCCGCACTGTCGGTGGGCGCTGGGTTGCTGTCTGCACCAATTATTCTCCCGCGGAAGAATAATTGACCGCCCGGTCAAGTATCCGGTTTGGTGCCTCCTCCCCCATGGGCCGATATCCTCTCCTGAATCTACAAGCGGTGTTTCGTAAGATGATGAACCTCCCTGTTTTTGACCACGTGTCTTGTCGCTCGCCTGCTCTGGTTCAATATTGAAGTTTTTGCCACCAGCAAGAACCTCATTATAAACCTTACCATACACCAAAGCTACGACAACGTACGGCTTAGCTTCGAGTGCCTACTTTGCAACCAATTAGCAATCATTAGTGCTACTGCCACTTGCTGGCGAATTGGGGAACCCATTGCTTATCATTCCCGGGATTAAAGGACTGGTGGTCAAGGTCTGGCTAGGAATCTTCGGGGTTTGTCCTGCAGCCGACATGCCAAAAACCGAAGCGGTACTTTCATAGTTGACCGCACACCACCAAGTTCCGTCACCAGCTTTTGATAAAACAAATGCCCAGCTGGTAGCAGGCGAGCCAGTTCTACTTTGTTCTACAAAAACACTATAAACTCCCATAGTAAGCGGAACCGAAGTGCCATCGGTTATTGAGAAGGTTGGATCATACTTTATGATTTGAGAAGGTGTCATCCCATTAGCGTCTGGCGTACCTGGTGCAGTTCGAATGTTATAGTCTTGACTATTGGCATTAAGAGATGCCAAATTGGTAATGGTGTTCAGTACGTTCTCCTGAGTACCTCTTTGCTGAACTTCTTCCCGCAGCAACTCTAGAGACGAGTTCAAGGGAGCTGGTTCGCTATTTCCGACCTTTACTTTTGCCACTTGATTTATGTGTTGACTCTTCGTGCTACATGCCCCAAGACTCATACCTAGCACTAAAGCAATCACAATTACTCCAGATCGTCTCATTCCAAACAACCTCCGGGGCGTATACTAGCAGACTAGTTGTCGACTACTCGTCTGGTAGCAGCACTTCTTGCACCTGCCCTCCGGGAACTTCCACCTAAGCTTGAAGCCGACCGGCTTGAAATACGATTTCGATCACTAAATCTCGTCCTCGAACCTTTACGCTGATCTGTCTTACTGGAACCTTTGCGCTGATTCGTCTTGCTATTAGACGAATTAGTGGCACTATGAGGGTCTCGTGGCCCGTCAGTTCGCTGAGCGCTTTCTGATCTTGGTTCATTAGTTCGCCGTGAAGGACTATCGTATCCTGAAGCGCTTCTTTCACGTCCCACCTCAGCCCGCGTCCTTGAACTAGACCTAGAACCATATCGGTCACTACGGCCCCTTGGATCAGATCTTGTGTCGTTGCGTTCAGGCCGAGTCCTTGAACTAGACCTAGAACCATATCGGTCACTGCGGTCTGCTGGAGCAGACCTTGAATCACTACGCTTACCCAAAGACTTTTCATCAGGCTCCACAAACCGATCGGATCTGTGCGAGGGCGAAAAACTATCCGAGATCTCACTAGGAGGTGTCGATACACCGAGAGATAATCCTAACGACTTCTGTATTGATTTTGTGGAAGATACTTGATCTGATGCAACAAGCGAGATAACGCTCCCAGTGCTTCCAGCGCGTCCAGTCCGACCGGAGCGATGGACATAATCCGTCGCATCTTGTGGGGGGTCAAAATGGACCACGCAATCTAGTCCGTCAACATGAATACCTCTAGCTACAACATCAGTAGCTACCAATACATTAAACTTTCCGGAGGAAAAGGACGCTAAAGCTCGCTCACGCTGACTTTGACTTCGGTCACCATGAATTGCAATTGCATCAACTCCTTGCATATGCAGTTGATGAGCAACTCGATCAGCCCCTCTCTTGGTCTTGCAAAACACGAGCGTCCTACCATGGCGAGTGCTAAGTTGTGCCGTTAAATTGATTTTTTCCGACTTATCGCTTTTCCAGAAAAAATGTTCGACATCAGAAGGCGCATCCAACTTGGCCTTAATTTTATATCTTATAGGGTTATTTTGATAGCTTCGGACAAGCTGCTCGACTTCCTTGCCCATCGTTGCTGAGAAAAGAAGAACTTGCCGATCGACCGAAGTCATATCGACGATTCTTGTAACGGCTGGCAGAAATCCCATATCTGCCATACGATCAGCTTCATCGATAACTACTCGAGTTATCTTGGATAACTTTACGTCACCCCTTGCAACTAGATCTTCTAGCCTCCCTGGACACGCCACAATGACGTCGACACCGCGACGAAGTGCTCTAAACTGAGTATTATATCCCGAGCCTCCATATAGTGCGACCGCACGGTGCTGTCCTTTACCACCAAGACTAGTTATAACTTCACAAACTTGAGCAGCTAACTCCCGCGTTGGGACTAGGACTAAAGCGCTTGGTCGGCCCCCGTTGGAGGGATCCAACATTTCTAAGAGCGGAAGGCTAAAAGCCAGGGTCTTGCCCGAGCCAGTGGGAGCCATTGCACATATATCACGGCCATCCAATGCGCTTGCGATTGTAGCTTCCTGTACTGGCAAAGGCTCGTTGATACCAAGCTGAGAAAGCCGGGTTACATAGGACGCGGATACGCCAAGGTCTGAAAACGATAAAATTTCGATACTCCATTCAATTTGTTCAAAAAGCCAACTCGAACGAAGTATTCGGACGGCTCCACTAAGCACTTTGCTAAGCGATGAGACAGCTTGTAAAATTAGCTGTTGCGATATAATCTAGCATACCCGTACATCTCTGAGCCAAATTAGAACAAAAAAGCTATCGCTATCGGAAAGTCCATGTGAGAGCTGATAGTCCCTCCAAATAAAGTATATTCTCTCTCAAAGACCCCGGTCATTTTCAAATACAGTTTGACCAGCCCTGATAGGGTTTCAATTTTGCCTGGTAAGTCCCAATATCACCAAGAATTATCCAAAGGATCCCCAATTTGAGTCCCAATTTACACGATCAGGAGGTTTGTAGGACGGTTTCCATCCAGGAACTTTTGTCGAGGAATGAGTAGCTGGCTTTTTTGGGTCAGATGCTTAGTTCTATCTCCCGCTAGTTGCTTCCCATTAGTACGAGTCGAGCGAAAAAGAAGATTAATTTTGCGAGTATCTGATTACGACAACCGTGCTGGCAGAGCAAATACTCGATAATGAGATCCTCCCATTTTACCTATACATCGTTTACAGATACTCATTATCACATAAAGTTGGAGTTGTTTCTATCGGCCCTTTACCTTGTCGCTTTCCTCCACAAAACCGTCGTAAGCTGCACAACTGTAGGGTTCCCCGGTATTGTTGTAGATGCTCTATATAGCCATGATTATATCTTTCCTTTCATGCAAGAAATAAACTCTCCAACTCCCCCTTCCGATTCATTTACGTGAAATTTATTACCAGGGCAGATCAAAAGCTCTTGTTTAGCGATTCCTCCAGTAGCACATTTCTCCAGACAAACAGTATCTTTCCGCCACGACCAATTGTCGATATGTTAACCCTCTCCGATAAACCCACTGAGCCGATCAAGAAAGCTCCAGTGAGTGAATTTGGTTTCGAAATCTCCCTCCAACCGTCACCTTCAACTTCCAAACAATCTACGCGTTTATCAGCGACACCTGACACGATTAGGGCACCCCGACTTCCACCAACGCAGCTCCCTCCCACACGGAAACCGTTCCCCTTGCGTCTTCTTGACATTCCAAATTCCCACGATGAGCTAGTCTCTCCACCCCGCGGCCGATTCAAGTCTTGACCTTCCTCTGGCAAGCGAATAATACGCTGGTAATAGTCAAACAGTGCCATGGGTGGGAAAACATGCTGACCTAGGTCTTCGACTTCGCGGCCCAAAACCAGGAAATAGCACCATTGGTCGCCTTGCCGATGCCACTTCGCAACCGGCGCGCTAGCACCAAGTGGCATCTTGAGACTTGGCAATACGGGCAGTTTGGACTGCGCTAAAGTCAAAAGATCCCATTCTGGCCAGCCATGTCTCCTCATGTCGATTGCATAGCGATATCAGAGTTCACTGGGTCACGCTCTTTGCTAACCGAATACGAACAACGTTTTTCAATAGCAGTAGATTCTGAATATTCCACACCTTTGGACCACCCATTCCAGTAACTTAGGACCACCCCATTCCAGTAACTCTGGACCACTTATTAGCTTAGCCTTTATTGTCTAATTAATCCTCCTTTTCCTTTATCCCGACCCTTTTCTTCCTTCGCATAGATTCGCCTGTCAGGCACACTTCAATCGCTGAATTTGCAAATCTATCGA
This sequence comes from Actinomycetes bacterium, assembly GCA_021827485.1. GTDB lineage: Bacteria > Actinomycetota > Acidimicrobiia > Acidimicrobiales > JAKAVM01 > JAKAVM01. The sequence goes on along the minus strand of JAKAVM010000074.1, from coordinate 407 downwards.
TAATTGCATCAGCGGCTGTTTTGTCTTCAATAGCGCTGTGCCACAACTCGATTGGCAACTGACTGGAAATTATTGTGGACTTAGTATCACATCGATCATCGATTATTTCAAGTAGTTCTCTTGATCCATTTACTGTGATCGGTGAAAGTCCCCAGGCGTCGATGATTAGTAAATCAGTCTTGAACAGTTTGCTCACAAAGCTTCTATAAGTTCCATCCAGTCTTGAAGTAGAGATCTGTTCAATAAGACTAGAACACCGCAAGTATTTGACTTTGTAGTTGAGCCTTGCCCCTTGGGTTCCTACACAACATGCTAGAAACGTCTTGCCAACTCCACATGGTCCGGTGATGGCTAGGTTGTGGTGGTTTGCAATAAACGACAGTGACATAATTTCAGAAAAGGTCGAT
>JAKAVM010000055.1 GCA_021827485.1 Actinomycetes bacterium | reverse complement strand
TTCCGATCTCATTTAAGCCGACGTCGGTGATATTATTCAATCTGTGGAATATGTAACTAGGACGTTAGAAACATATTTGATCGATAAGCTTGGCAAGGGCAAAGCGATTGTTATATATGGGCCCAGGCAAGCCGGCAAAACTACACTTGCCAAACGCTTACTAGAAACGTATAAGAGTGATGAAGTTATCCAATACCAGGGTGATGATCCGTCACAGGCTGCATTATTTACTCCAAATACTGACGTACTTGCGAGAATCGTATCTGGCAAAAAGGTTCTGTTCGTTGATGAGGCTCAGATGATCGAGAACGCTGGGCTCGTACTCAAGCTCCTTGTTGATACCTTTCCCGGACTTCAAGTGATTGCTACCGGAAGCTCAAGCTTTGAACTTTCTGACAAGATAAAAGAGTCGATGGTTGGTCGAGTTTTTGCAGTTACTCTCTTGCCTTTGAGCGCTGAAGAGCTAGCCCAAGATGACCGCGGGCGTCTCAGGTTTGATCTAGAGCGTTCTATGCAACTCGGAGGCTACCCAGAGGTAATACTTAGTGAGGACAGGTATGCCAAAGACCTTTTATTGACAATTACTGATAGCTACTTATATAAGGATATAATGTCGCTCTCAGATATTCGTAACCCCATAGTACTGCGTAAATTATTGACAGCTTTATCGTTGCAAGTTGGACAAGAGGTGTCCTATAACGAACTTGCAACTATGCTTGAAGTTAGTCGAACTACTATTGAACGCTATATCACTTTACTTGAGCAGTGTTTTGTGCTCTTCCGGCTTGATCCGATAAGCAGCAACCCTCGTAAGTTGCTCGCAAGCCGCAAACGTAAAGTCTATTTTTATGATTTAGGTATACGAAATGTACTGGCTGGCCAACTTAATATTCCTCTTTCAGCCAACAGTCAAATTGGTGGAATTTTTGAGAATTTTTGTATACTTGAACGCATGAAAGTGCTACTGAATAATCGGCAGCATAGCAGCACATTCTATTGGCGTAGCCCGGATTCTGAGATTGACTACGTTGAACAGCTTGATAATGAAACGTATGCATTTGAAATTAAATGGAGTAAAATACAAAAAAAAGCGCCACCAAGGTTCCGCTCCCAATTTCCAGGCGCGACTTTCATATCCATTTCAAAAAACACCTTCTGGGAAATGCTTAACTTTGGTAGCAATAATTCTCCGTAAGCAACTTTGGTGTTACGGTATTTTCATAGAGTAGCTAGCTCGCCACTGTGTGTCAACTGATTGTAGATTTGCCTTCCTGGGCCGTAGGTATAACTATGGGGGTTGTGCAAGATATCGGGAATTTAATCCCCCAGATTCGTGCAGTAATGCTCGACAAGGGCTATCAGAGGCGTGAAGAGGCATTTATGCTCTCCTCTGGTGCCTATAGTCATGATTATGTGGACTGCCGCAAGGCATTAGCACGTGGGTCAGATTTAGCGCTGGTGGCACAAGGGGTTATCTCGCAAGCTCAAGCCAACTCGATTACATTTGAATTAGTTGGCGGATTGACGATGGGCGCAGATCCGCTTTCACACGCAATTTCAATTATCACAGGTTTGGGTTGGTTTTCAGTGCGAAAGCAAGCAAAGTCTCATGGGACTTCCAAAGAGATTGAAGGATCGACTATTGCGCATGATCAGAAAGTTCTTTTGGTTGAAGATGTTGTAACCTCAGGCAGCTCAATCATCCATGCCTATGAGTCTGTTGTAAACGCGGGAGGTAAAGTAGTTGGTGCAATACCTTTACTTGATCGAGGGGACAAAGGCATAAAGATTTTTTCAGATCTCGGAATACCTTACTTTCCGCTCTTGAGCTACAAGGATCTTGGAATAGACCCAATTTAGCTGTGGAGGGTGGGGAGGTTTCAGCCTAGGCTTGCTAGCCTCGCCAATCTACAGAACCATTTATTCCGACACTCTTGCGATAGCTGGCTGTCCACCGCATGACATCGTTAGCACTAAGAGGTTTGGAAATTTGATAACCTTGGATGGCGTCAACTCCTAAATTGACCATCTCATCAAGTTTTGCCTTTTCCTCGACCGCTTCAGCCACGATTTGAACCCCATATTCATGTCCCAGGCGAACTATATCTTGGACAAGTGTCAATTCGTATGGATTGGTAAGCTGCAAGAGGGAGTTGTCGAGTTTGATCTGATCAACTGGCATCCGAGCAAGATAAACTGGGGCGACGCGTCCACTTCCGCAATCATCTATGGATATCTTTACACCTTGAGTTCTGAGCATCACTAGTACGGCAGATCCTTTGACCATCGGATCTTGAGCAGTTTCTTCTGAGATTTCAAGAACGAGCTGACGGGGAGATAATCTGATACTCTCGATTGCGTTCTCAACTTCTTCGATCAATGGGCTATACAATATATCATATTTAGATATATTGATGGAGACTGCAACAGTCAAGCCCGCCAGTTGCCACTGTAAACATTGATTCATAGCTGTGTGTAGAATCCATCTGGTCATCTCCCAGCCCAGAGGGGTTCCCTCGATAAGATGCATGAAGTAGTTGGGAGCCAAAGGCCCAAATTCCGGGCTGGACCATCGAATCAATGCTTCAAATGTAATAACATCCTTATCGTAAAGTGAAACCTGCGGGAGATAGTCAAGATAAAACTGGTTTGAATAAAATGCGCTCTCAACCTCTTCCAAGGTTATTTGAGGCACCTGCCCAAGTGATTGCTCGAGGCGACCAGCGGCCGCATCAGAAGCCGCACCCGCACCAGAAACCGGATTTCCACCAGAAGTAGCTACGGGGTCTTGCAACTGTGGGATCAAGTCGGGTTTAGCTCGCTGAAGACTAAAATAAGACTGATTGTAGAACTCTAGTGGATCATCGGGCGTACCGAGCCATCCAAATGGGGCTAAGTAAAATGATAGAAGTACCGGTTGCCCATCGATGTAGAATGGAAGGCTTAGTACGTTATTTAGCTTAGCTATGACTTGGGCAATGCCGTTTTGGTCAACCCCGGTGGTAAGGATAACGGCAAAAGTATCTTCTGAGGCTCTAGATATTGCATCGCAGTCTCGTAAGGTTTGGCGAAGCCGATTTGCTAGCTCTCTTAGTAGATTATTGCCAGCCTGAAAACCCAAGTTCAGATTTATGTCAGAGAAGTTGACTATATCTATCAAGACTAATGCAATTGGAGTTTGCTCCCGTTTAGCTCGTCGCATAGCGCCGTCAAGACGATCAACAAGCAATACAGTGTTAGCTATATCAGTTACGGGATCTATAATTAGATCGCGAGCAAAGTGTTGAGACCTTAGATCAGATTTGCGTCGGAGGTCACTTACAAGTGCCGCTAAAGACCCATCGGCACTCAGAAAATCTATATAATTAGTGTCAGCAGGGCTAAATTGTCTAGGTTTAGTTGGGTGACCGGCCAGGGCAACATATCTTGTGTCTCTGCGCGTAATAATTGGTACAGCAACAGAGCTTCGCAATATTGGCCGTGGTCCTGGAAGGATCTGAGGATTTGAATATACGAACTCCGCTCGTCCGGGATCTGCTTGAACAATCTCGCCTGAATTTGCATTATTTTCGAGGTCGAAGCCCTGAGTTGCCCATAGATCAGGCGTGACACAAGCTACTCGATGTCGAAACGCGTATTGTACTGAAGGCAAAGCATAATAGCCGGTTGAAGGCTGGGTGGAGTTTTCCAGCCCAACATGGTCATCTAGCTGGAAATATCGAGATAATCGTTCTTGCGTGAGAGAGAGATAAACTTTTTCAGATTGGTCAGTGATGAGAGCATGATGAGCCAAGGATGTGCCGGAATCAAGAGCTATATTAGCGTAGTGTGCTGATGAGTAATATCGTATGAGGAGATCAAAAACATAGCAAACCTCACCAACAAGATATTGGTCAGAGATACTAATTTCCTGTCGGTTGACAAGCTCATAAAGTAATACCCCTGAGACAACGGAATTTATCGAAATAGAACATCCAAGAAAAACATGGGTTTGATCTGAGCCATCGACATCGTTTTTCGGTCCTGCCAGGGGGAGAGGTTCGCTATCGTCTTTCGGTCCTGCCAGGGGGAGAGGTTCGCTTGATTGAATCCAACGAGAAATATATTCTTGCTCGAATAACTCCAATTGGGGGGAGCTTGGATCTGAAAGTAATGAATCATTGGGTTTGGCAACAATGGTGAATATAGGTGAAAGTTTGTAAGTTGGCGAAGAATAATTACCTTGAAGCTCTTTGCGAATGTTTGGAGTGTCATCTGGATTAGATCCGAAGAATATGGTCCTCCAACTTCTTGGAAGCCACAGACTTGCTGCTTTTGCGCCGAGCCGATTCATGGTTGACCTTAGTAGCGTCTTTGTAGCGTTGTCGATTGAGCCATCTCTCAGGCCCTGTGAAACCATTGAGGCAATAAAGTAGCTGTCATCACGATACTTGCCTTTATTCAATGCCGACAAAATATCAATTGCGGGAGCCAGGAGGGAGGGTAATAGAGCCGATCGGTCAGTATCAAAAATCCTAGGTGGACTTATCATAAGGAACCCGAGAAGTGTTTCTCCCACCATTATGGGTTCGCACTCGTAAGTAATTAGTCCACTTTCATTTATGAACTGCATTTCAAGAGATGTGTCAAGTAGATCCCCATGCAAGACTACTCCTGAACCATGAGTTATAGAGCTTAGAAAAGTAGGGAACTCGCTGAGTTGTACTGCGTTGAATTTTGTATCAACTGCTAGTTCACTTCCATCCAGGTTGAGTCCAGCGACAAAGGAAACTATACCGTTAGTGCTAATCTCATCAGTAGCATAAAATTTCCAGATACAAATACTGTCGGAGGCATAGAGTTCTATAAGGGATGCACAAACTGCGAGTATCTTGTATTTATCGGAACCCGTGATCTCATGGTAAAGGGTGTCCGAAGTCGTTTTGGAAGCTACATCCACAGCGTCATCATTCTAGTATATTGTGGAATTTAGTGGGAACTTTCAAGAACCCCTAGGTAGGAATCAATTACATGTTGGTCCGACAGAACCTGCTCTGGACTTCCGCTACTTATAACGCGACCTAAGTGAAGACAAATCATACTGTCAGCCAACTGGCTTATAAGAGGTATGTCATGTTCGACTATCACAATTGTTGAATGGCTTTTTAGCCGAACTAGTGCAAGTAAGTCTCCCAAGGCACCACGTTGCCGTTGTGACACGCCGACTGTCGGTTCGTCAAGAAGAAGTATACGAGGGTTGTGCGATAAAACACAGGCTATCTCAAGTAACCTTTTTTCTAACCCAGACAGCATGCTGATAGGTTGATTGGCTAGGTCAAGTAGTCCGAACTCTTCCAATTTTGAAAAAGCATTACGGGTAACAAACTTGTCGTGTTGGCGAGCAGGTTTGAGTCTCAGAGCATAAGATAAAGGATCGAGCAACTCGCTTGGAGTTTCGATCGCACTGGCTAAAACCTGAAAAGGCGTAAGGTTTGGGAATAGCTGTGAATTCTGGAATGAACGTGCCAGTCCCATACGAGCTCGCTTATGACTTGGCATTTTAGTTATTTGGCTTCCCAGCATACGTATCTGGCCCCGCTGGGGAGAAGTAATTCCTGAACATACATCCAACAGCGTTGTCTTACCCGACCCATTTGAACCAATGATCCCAAGGACCTCTCCGGGGTACGCAGTAAGATTTACATCGGTAAGAGCGTTGATACCACCATAGGATTTATAGATTGAACGTGCTGAAAGTATTGAAGTCTGAACATAATCTCGGCGGGGTTGGTTTATCGATCCCTTCTCTTTAGCCAGAGGCGACGAACCCTCATGGCGCGCTGGCGAGGAAGCACTTTGATTTAGAGGCGACGAACCCTCATGGCGCGCTGGCGAGGAAGCACTTTGGCGCGCTGCCGATCTTGCAAAAACCGATCTCATGTAATCTGCCCGAGTAGAAAGTTCAGGAGGTGGGCCGCTAAATACAATACGTCCATTTTCAAGTAATAGCACTCGGTCAGCTATTGAGGTTGATAGATTGAAAGACTGCTCGGCCAAGACTATCCCCACTCCACCGCTAGCTAGTTCTTTGAGGGTTTCATTGATCTTTGAAACGGCATGAGGGGCTAATCCCTGCGATATCTCATCGACTAACAATACTCGCGGCCTGCAAAGCAGAGATTGTGCAATACTCAGCATTTGTCTCTCGCCAGAAGATAGATCGCCAGCACTTACGTCAAGCCTAGCTTGAAGGATAGGGAAAATATTCAGTACCCACTCGATTCCACGCTGCTGTGCGGGAGCATCTCGTCTTAGCATCCAAGTCGCCAACTCAAGATTTGCTTGTACCGATAGGGACGGGAATACACTTCGATCATGAAAGGCGGTTATCAAACCCGCCTCGGCACGTTCAACGCCATTTAGCCGCGTTAGCCTCTTACCTCTATATCGCAATATACCACTCGATGGCGTGCGATCACCCGAAAAAACTTCAAGCATTGAGGATTTTCCAGATCCATTAGATCCAACAATCGCTACTATTTCCCCGGAGTACAAAGAAAAGTCAATATCTTGAAGCACACGACGCGAACCGTCGATTAGGCTAAGTCCTGAACATCCCAGTAGTTCAGTACCCTGTACTCCCGGGGCGGAACTTTGGGGGTCATGAAGGATTCGCTCAGAGGGAAATGTTGAAGCCAACTGGGAATTACGCTTCAAAGAGGCTTCGAGAAGTTCAAGTCCTAAGATCTCATCGACGACCAGCTGAAGACTTTTCTGTTCTAAAGGTAGTTTCATATTACGTCTAAATGTTGGAGAATTAAACCCAATTGCTGTCTTAGAGCTTTGTGAATTACCAGGCTGGCTGTGCGAGCCAAGTGTGAATTCACTCAAGCTCTTTGCCAGTTTTCTAGATGAAAGACGGAAGGCCAATGTTTCCAATGGTTGGCCTATTAAGGTCAACACAATCAATGAAGACAATCCTATGACGACTAATTGCCAGTCTGGAGTTAGGAAAAAGATTGTTACTTCAAATAAAGCGCCCGATAGCACCGCTCCAAAAAGAGAAGAACTACCTCCGACCATAAGTACTAGAACGAATGCAAGGCTTAGAGAAGCACTCAAGTGTGGACCAATCGCAAGTGATCCAGAAATGAACAAATATAATGTTCCAGCAGTGCCAGCAATCAACCCAGAAATGACAGCTACTACAACCTTGACATACTTGAAGCTAATTGCAAATGTTGGCGATATGCGTAGATTGTCTTTTGATACAGAGATCATTCGCCCAGGGCGTGAAACTTTCAAGTTGTGAATTAGAAAGACGATAATCGCCAATGTAATAAGTGATAATGCGAATAAATGCCAAGGGGTATTTAGAGCAAGAGATCCGAGGAATTTTGGTCGTTTTGAGAGTTGTAAGTCGATCCAAGACAAATAATTGTGTGAGTAAAGAATCTGAGGAATGACTACGGCCAGTACGAAAGATATTTGAGAATAGTATTTGTAGTCCACAGAGATGCTGGTAAATTCCATAAAAAGCGAAATAAGAGCACCGACGAGTGCTCCCAATATAATTGCAATAAATCCATCTAAATGAATGTGCATCAATAGTGTTGAAGTAGATGCGGCACATATGAATGAAATTGCAAGTTGGCCAAAATTCACGCGCGATCCCCAGTTCGAACTTATAGATAGGGCCAACATAGCTAATGCAAATATACAGCTGTAGCTCATAAATATAAGGGTTGGTGTTCCGAGATGCCGTGCAAATACAACTAGGCAAATGCTAACTGCAGCATACGCAATAGATCCGAGTACGGTTTGAATCGTTGAACGAGGCAACGTTCGGGATAGATTGAAAAAGGGCTGCCGAAATCTAAAATCGTCAAAGTAACTTGTCTGTGTCTTCCAACGGGCATTGATGCTAGTGCCAGCTAGGACTAGTAGTGACATGATTAGGGTAACGCTAAGAGCTTGAAAGTGGAGCCTATATATTGCAATGCTTTGAAATATTCCGATTAAGAAACTTAGGTAGAAGCAAGGTGCAACCTTCTTATGTCCGCTAATAGAAAATGCAGCAAGAACCGGAATTAGCAGATACCAAACTTGGTTGAGGGAACCATGGGGAGTACCGATTAGTTGATTCGCGGATATGCCTACAACACCAGAAATAAACGAGACCAGAACCCAGTAGCGTAGATGGATACGTTGTACCCGAAGCCCAAGGCGAGATGCCTGTTTTGGTGAATCAATATTGGCATCTAAAATAGAGCCAGCCAGGTAACTTCGGGGCGATTTGTCCAAATACCAGTAAAAAACGATTGCTATTACTAACGTTGCAATATCACCGTAGGTTATGTGAATCCCGCCAGTTGAAAAGTTGGTTATGGATGAAAAATGTATGGAGGATTGGTGTTGCCAAAGCCTGTACCTTGCCTCTAAGCCAGATGCTAACCCATCTAAGATCAAAGCCAAGGAGAGGATTGCTCCTAATACGTAAAGCACAGATCTGCGCGGGTGTTTCGCTAGTGCAAGTAGGTTGAATGCTATGCCAATAACTATCGAGCACGCGAGACCAAGCGCGATCGAAAGGGTTGTTCCGAGATGAAGCTGGCTTTTTGCAAACTCACTTACGACTAGAGCTACTAATCCCGGTATTAGCTGAGCAACATGCAAAATTCGATTTGAGCGATATATTAGTTGGAGTGAAAGAGCGTTTGCAGAAATAAACGCCCCGATGAAAACACCGCTTAGAGTTGAGGCCCATAGAGACATTTCTATTTAGGTACCTTTGTCTCTACGTCGTGCCGAACCTGCACAAGTCGGTGGGTGCTCCTGTTCGCGTGTTGCCGACCCTTCGTCGGTCGGCGAATGCTGTTGCCGATGTTGCGCCTAACCTTCGTCGGTCGGCGAATGCTGTTGCCGATGTTGCGCCTAACCTTCGTCGGTCGGTGAATGCTGTTGCCGATGTTGCGCCTAACCTTCGTCGGTCGGTGTGCACGGGGTTGCTGATAAGCCGACAAGCGGTCTGGAAAGCTGATTAGTCTAGGGAGGTGGCTGGTCTGGTGCAACGCCTTAGCCGTATTTTTGGACTGCTGGGATGGAATTTTTGAGGAATGAGAAATTAATTTTTCGCGGGGGGCTTGGGTATGTTCAAAAATTAGGTGTCCTGCACCGATAAAAAGGGTCATCGCGAGCAAGACCTTCCAGTATCTCGCGGCTATTGACGGCGCCACTTTTGGCAAAACAGCTGGCTGTTCTGACCCCATAATTCTTCGCCTCGACGAAGAATTAGCAGGTAAATAGGTCCATTTACCCGGTTGGTCTCTGTTTGGGATATGCCTCACGCCGAAGTGTTTCATGCTTTCAAATCAAGGGTAGTCCCAGTAGGGTCTTTGATGCTTGAAATTGTAGTATTCGGTGATGCTTAGAGTGCAATCGGGACAAGATTATATCGTCCGCTTGATTAATTGATTATTTGTGTGATAGAACACTCGTTATGCGACGGGATATCAAACAAGATGAATATATTAAACTACTGAACTTTAGGATCGGACTGAGAAAGTTTCTCCGCTGGTCTGAGAGTGAAGCTGAAGCTGCTGGGATTACTCCGGCACAGCACCAGCTTCTTTTGGCTATCAAAGGCCATGCAGGCGACGAAGGTCCTTCTATAGGGCAGTTAGCGAACTATCTCCTACTCAAGCACCACAGTGTTGTTGGTTTGGCTGATAGGGCAGAGGAAGCAGGGCTTATCAGTCGAATAAATGATCCTATGGACCATCGAGTTGTGCGGTTGAAAATCTCCAACAAAGGTGAAAGGATACTTTCTCAACTTGTTGCAACCTCCTTAGATGAACTCACACGGATGGGGGGACAGCTCGAGAGGCTCTGGAAGGGAATAGATACTCCTCCTCCTTATGCGACAAAGGGACTGAGAAGCGCCCCAACTCAAGGCAAGGCGAAGAAGGCGTCTGCTAAGAAAGCAGCTCCTGCCAAGAAGGCGGCGAAGAAGGCACCTGCCAAGAAAGCGTCTGCTAAGAAAGCTCCTGCCAAGAAGTCGGCAAAGAAAGCAACCAAGAAAGCTTCCGCTAGGCGCCGATAAAACAAATTAGTTACTACAACAATAGGGCTGAATGCTTTTGCATCCAGCCCTATTTCTTTTTTGTCGCCCTGCCACGAGGGAGAGACCGTGCCACGAAGGGAGAAATCCTGCCCCGAGGGGAATACCCCCGCTATCTCCTAGAGGAATATTTTTTCGATTCTTGCTTTGGTGCTTGCGTCAATTCGATTTAGTACGTCGAGTGCAGCCATATTCTCACTAACTTGTTCCGGCCTGGACGCGCCCGTTATGACGCTAGATACTCTCGGATTCATGCAACACCATGCAATTGCAAGCTGCGCTGGAGTGCAATCAAGCTCTTTTGCAATTGGAATGAATTGTTTGACCTTGTCGTTGCGCTTTCCATCAACAAGCATCTGTGCCAACCATTCGTATCCTGGAAGAGATGCTCGGGAACCACTGGGAGTTCCATCAATGTATTTCCCGGTCAATAGTCCTGACCCAAGCGGGCTCCAAGTTGTAAGTCCAAGTCCGACTGAGTCGTAGAGCGACTTATATTCGGTTTCAACTCGATCTCGCCAGAGTAGGTTATACTGGGGTTGTTCGACAATTGGAGGCCGAAGATTGTTTTCACGAGCGACCTGATGGGCCTCAAGGATCTCCTTGGCTGACCATTCGGAAGTTCCCCAGTAAAGTGCTTTGCCCTCCGATATCAAATCAGACATAGCCCATACTGTTTCTAGTATTGGCGTATCAGGATCTGGCCTGTGGCAGTATATGATATCCAAAAAGTCCAAGCCGAAGCGTTCAAGCGATCGATCAAGGGCTTGAATAAGGTATTTGCGATTCAAGGTGTTGTTCATGTTGACTGCATCAGACAGTCCCCAGAAAAATTTGCTCGATACGACAAAAGTTTCCCTAGGCCACTTCTGATCGGCAAATACTTTGCCCATAATCCGTTCAGACTCACCCGAAGCATATACTTCAGCATTATCGAAGAAATTTACTCCTGCTTCCCACGCTACTGCCATGCACTCGCAAGCCAGCTTGACATCCAACTGAGGCCCAAATGAGACCCAGGAGCCGAACGACAACAAACTGATTTTCAGCCCGGATTTCCCGATTTTTCTATATTCCATCAAGACTACCCGCCGAGGAGTGTTACTTGCGGTCGTTCTTTAGGCTATCGAGAAGCAGCTTAGCAGCGTCTTGCGATATTGAGCCAGTCGGTTTGTCATCTGAAGCTGTCAACTGTTCAAAAAGCGCACGGTTTCGCTTGACATCAGACTCGGTAATTGCACCTTGTGAATCACCTAAGGTGGCTAGCGACAATATCTTTACTACATCATTCAAATCGTCAGCTAAATCTAATCGGGATGTCAATTCTGTCTCCCTTTGAAGCTCTTGGAGCTTTGATAGAGCGGCCTTTATCGCATCTATCCCAAAATGGGAGTAGTATGCCTCATCAATCCTAGTAGCCCACTGAGTTTCTCCTTGGGTGTTTAGGGCATCGCAAATTCTCTGAATCTGAATCCCCATTGATCCTGCTTGATACTCCACTATGTGACCTCCTGATTAGTTAGGGTACAAAATTAGCTAAATAAAAATACTTGCCAATAAAGGTTTATTAGACGATCTTGATTGACTTTGCCGCGCTATAGCGTTGAGATACATCATTCCAATTGACGATCTCCCATAGAGCATTGACAAAATCAGCCTTGACATTCTTATACTGCAGATAAAACGCGTGTTCCCATGCATCAAACACCAACAAAGGAATTGAACCATTGCCTATGTTGCCTTGATGATCGTAAACCTGTTCTACTACAAGGCGTTGCCCAAGGGGCTCCCAAGCTAGAACTCCCCATCCCGATCCTTGAACTGTCGTGGTTGCCTGGGTTAGCTGGGCCTTGAAAGCATCGAATCCTCCGAAGTTCTCATCAATTGCGCTAGCAAGATCCCCAACTGGTTTATCTCCACCGTCTGGGGAGAGGTTTTTCCAAAAAATTGAATGCAGAACGTGACCAGAAATGTTGAATGCCAGAGTCTTCTCAAGCCCAACTATTGAACCGTAGTCTCCCTTGTCACGGCAGTCAGCTAATTTTTCGAGTGTGGTGTTTGCACCTGCTACATATGCTGCGTGATGTTTGCCATGATGAAGTTCAAGAATTTGTCCCGAATAGTGTGGCTCCAATGCACCGAAATCGTATCCAAGGTCCGGAAGAACGTAATCCGCCATTTTTCTCCTTATTTGTTGTATAGCTTTTACCTAATAGCAGTGTATTAGCAAAACAGTGATTGGTCTAGCTGGGTAAGGGTTAGCGTCTAGCCGGGCTAGGGTTAGTGTCCAAAACGGTGATTGGTCTAGCTGGGCTAGGGTTAGTGTCCAGACGGCGCCAGCGACTATATTAGAACCGTGCATTGGCTTACCTTGTGCTTCCTCGGGCCCCTGTGGGTGCTTTGATGGGGAAAACGGGACTTCTCCTAGTTGGGCATGGGAGCCAATCTAACGATGGGGTCTCGGAGATCTCAAGCTTGGTAACTTCCGTTCGTGCACATTTGCCAGAAGTAGAAGTTGAATTGGGTTTCTTGGAGCTAGCTCAACCTGGAGCAATTGATTCAGGATTAGAACTCTTGAGCCGTAAGCTTGATCGATTAGTTGTCGTTCCCCTTATGCTTAGCACAGGTGGTCATGTCAAATCCGACGTACCAGCAGTTGCCCTTTATTTGAGAGAGCAAGCAGGAAATGTAGAGGTCCTATATGGGCGGTCACTTGGTATCGACTTTGATCTCTTGGATTTGGCAAAAAGCAAGATAAATGAGCACAAGAAGTCTGCCGACGCGCTGCTGGTTATTTCGAGAGGCACATCAGATCCGGATTCAAATGCAGATACGTTCAAGATTGCTCGCTTGCTTTGTGAAATGACAAATTTTCAAATCTTTGAAGTAGGTTTTTCGGGCATCACATGGCCAACGGTTCAAGATGCTCTAGATTTACTGGCTAGTAAAGGATCAAAGTCTATCGTCGCATTTGCCTGGTTTCTAGGAACGGGCATTCTCATCGAACGAATGCAACAAGATTTTGAGATCTTCGAGGCTAGAAGCAATGTGCCTGTCTATAATGCAGGGTATTTTGGTCCTGAAGCCAGGATCTCCAAGCTTATCGTAGAACGATTTTATGAAGCGTTAGACGGGGATATAAGAATGAATTGTGACGTGTGTGCCTATCGCAGACCATTTGCTGGACTTGAGGATCGGATCGGATTACCCATTGGGGTTGGACATTCCGGTCTGGCAGCCGAGCACTCTCACATTTCTCTAGGCCACCGACACTAGGTTCAGTCAGTAGGCACAGGTAGATAATCCCCTATTTGACATTGCGCTGGGCTTGCTGAAGCTTGGCTGCAGCTTCACGAGCCGAGCGTGAATTTTGGACAAATTCAGCAAGATAAGGAAAAACACTCGCCAGCTTCGAGCCAAAACGTAGCTCGGCTGGCGCAACTAAGATCTCAGCTTTATTGGCCGTTATTGCTTTAATAACTGCCTTGGATACATCTTGAGGCGATTTAGTACGAGTAACTTTCGGGAGGTCTACTTTAGCGTTCGCAAACATTCCTGCTTCGCTGATAAATCCGGGCAGTATCACTGATACTCCAATGTTTTTGTCAGAGAGCTCTTGGCGAAGGGAAAGAGCGAAACCGCGTAGTCCAAATTTGGTCGCGCAATAAAGGGTTGTAGTTGGTGAGGTAACAAGACCGGCAATAGAACTTATGAAGACAATGTGTCCCGAGCCTTGTTTAGCCATTTCACGAGCAAAAGCCATTGAGGAATGTATTGGAGCTCGTAAGTTGACATCAATGGTACGATCAATCTCCTCTGGTCCTAGGTCGAAGGTGCTACCAGCTCCGGGGATTCCAGCATTTGCAACGTAAATGTCAATACTGCCAATCGTTTCAATCAGCTTGTCTAGCTCTGTCGGGTTAGATAGATCACACACTTGGAAGTCGCACTTCAGTTCCTTTGCAAGACTCTCCAGAACATCTTGACGTCTTCCCGTCAGAATAACTTTAGCTTTATGCTTTACTAATTCTCTGGCAATAGCTTGGCCGATACCACCGCTAGCGCCTGTTATCAGTACTCTCTTGTCTTGAATTTTCACTCGTTCTCTATCCTTTTAGTTTGTTGGGATCGGCTATCCATTTCATTTATTCTAAATGCAAAATTTGTTACAAGATAAGAGGTGGACGCAAGGTCTTGAATTGTGAGTTCATACCCAGTTATACTGAACATATGAAGACGGCAATTTCAATCCCAGACAATACATTTGAAAGTGCTACTAAACGAGCTGCTCTCCTGGGGATTAGTCGCTCGGAATTTTTTACTCGGGCAGTTAAGCGCTACTTAGACGAGCTTGATGCCGAGTCTATTACATCGCAAATTAATAGGGTTGTAGATCTATTGAACGCCGACGAATCCTCGCTATCCGCTGTAGCAGCCGGGCGAAGAACGCTCATTAATTCAGACGATCATTGGTGATAGAACGAGGCGAGATCTACTGGGCAGATCTCGGTTATCCAGCTGGTAGTAAACCCGCCAAGAGGAGACCTATTCTGATCATCCAAGGTGATTCTTACAACGCAAGTGCATTAGCTACCGTTATTGCTGCAGTCATAACTTCAAATACTCGATTGAGCATGATGCCAGGGAATGTCTTTCTCCCAGCTTCATCGTCAGGCCTGCAGCGCGATTCAGTTATCAATATTACTTCGCTTGTAACTCTTGATCGCCGAGATATTGAGCAACGAGTTGGGCGGATTCCAGAGAGTATCATGTTTCAAGTCGATGCCGGACTACGCCAAGTACTCTCGCTTACTTGAAAATAACCAACTTCTTAGTTGTTCAACAGGGTGGGCCGTACAGGATTTGAACCTGTGACCCCTTGCGTGTCATGCAAGTGCGCTAACCGGACTGCGCCAACGGCCCTTTGTATTTCAAGATTCTAACCTAGCAGAGTCAAGTGCTGTCTAGAGAGTCCAATTTAGCAGAGTCTAGTGCTGTCTAGGCAATTGCTGTATCAGTTTCTGGCAGCTAGACTGATTCAGTGACGCACATATTCGGCGACATTGGCAGAAGTCTTCGTGAGTCGGCCTTGATGTTTTGGGAAACCTTATGGCCACTAGTTCTAGGATTTGGCCTATCTGGGTTTGTTCAGAGATTTATTGGGAAAAGGCTGATCGAGAAGAAACTTGGAGATCATCGTCCCGCGACGTTGGCTCGTGCCAGCGGATATGGGATGGCTTCCTCTTCATGTTCGTATGCAGCGTCGGCTCTGACTAAATCTATGTTTGGGAAAGGCGCTGACTTTATCTCCTCTTTAGTTTTCATGATTTCCTCCACCAATTTAGTTATAGAACTGGGAATTGTCCTGGTTGTATTGATTGGATGGCAGTTTCTAATTGGTGAATTCTTCGGAGGGATCCTAATGATTATAGTGCTAGCTCTAATTGGCCTTGTAGCCTTCCCAAAGTCTTTGGTGGAACGTGCTAGAGCTGGGCTAGATCAAGGAAAATCCTCGAATCCCGATCAAGTTGCTCAAATGCACGTTGCTCAAAGCCAAGTTACCCAAAACCAACTTATTCAAGCGCAGCCCGGGACTACGAACGAAGCAATAAGGTCACTTTCAGCCTGGTCGGATGCGGCAAGCTTTACCGTTTCTGACTTGAAGATGCTTCGTAAAGAGCTATTAATCGGATATCTTGTTGCAGGGATACTTGCCACCCTTATTCCTTTGAGATTTTGGAATTCACTTTTTGTACCAGGTAATGGCGTGTGGACGGCAATTGTGAATGCAGTGATAGGACCGGCAATTGCAGTTCTTAGTTTTGTTTGTTCTATCGGTAATGTTCCTCTTGCAGCAGCACTTTGGAAGGATGGGATTTCATTCGGGGGAGTGATCTCATTTATTTTTGCAGATCTAATTACATTTCCACTCTTGATGATCTATCGCAAATTTTATGGGATAAAGCTTACCTTGAGAATCTTGGCAGTGTTTTGGCTAATAATGTCACTTGCAGGATTTGTGATTGGGGAGGTTTTCAGCGCACTTAGGATTCTTCCCAACCACCAAGTAGGGCAATTAACTCTGTCACGATTCTCATGGAACTATACGAGTTTTCTAAACGTTATATTTCTAGTTATTTTTGGCGTGACATATTGGCTATATCGTAATCAGAGTAAATTAGGAGGGGGTAGCGGGTTGGCGATTGATCCGATATGCAAAATGCAGGTCAATACTTCAAACGCACCTGCACGAAGAGAAGTTGCGGGTAAGATCTACTATTTCTGCAATCCTGGTTGTGCTGATAAATTTAGCGAGCATCCGGAGAGATATATTTC
>JAKAVM010000104.1 GCA_021827485.1 Actinomycetes bacterium | reverse complement strand
GTGTTGAGCGCTTGGTTTGCAGGACCAATTGTTAGATCCCGGTGGCATTGAAGAGGGGTCCGCCAAATCTTCTTTCAGGCCAGTAGCAATCGTACCTATTGGAAGTTGCGGTGAAGATGAATTCTGTGCCGTTGTTGTTGGGGTTGTCTCCGTTGAGCTTGTGGTCGAGCTTGTTGTCGAAGTGACTGTCGAAGTAGTGGTTGGCGATAGAGTCGTTGTTGTGCCGACCGGCTGGGGGTTGAAGTCTGATGTACAAGCACCTAGAAAAATCGCAGTAAGAGCTGTTGCTATGAGGTAGAAAGTAGACTTTCTGAGACGATGCGCTTTTTGCGGGCAGTACTTTGTATCACGCTCAGTGGCCATTTGGATACGTTACCGCGCGGTAACATAGATTGCAAGCGATTTCGCGACCGTTCCACTACTCTATGTGATAAGTGCTGGTGGCTGGGGTGCTTTATGGTTCTAGACGGTAGCTGTTGCGGGCATTTCCGGGTGCTTGTGGGCCATCCCAGCAACTATCAGTAGTGTGCCGTTCATTTCAGCTTGGCGCTCAGCTAGTTGATGTATCTCCCTGATTATGGAATCAAACTTAGCTTCGAACTTGGAATCTAACGATTCGAACTTAGCCTCAAACTTTGAGTCTTGAGCATCGAACTTAGCCTCAAACTTGGAATCCAGATGGAGGAATAAACTAATCATGATTATCGCCAACATGGCAAATAGACCTATCATCACTCCTAGAATTGTCCAAAGCTCAGAAATAGTCATCCTCCTTATTTTAGCATTTAGCTGGCGGTCAATCAGATATTGTTGTATGTAATACTGTGGGGTTCGTAGCTAGATCTAACCAATAACTGATTCAGCTTGCATGACCTTGAGTGAGGTAGTCCCAGTGCTGGTCATGTCCGCAAGGGTTCCTGCACCAGATGCTGCACCTGAGGCAGACCAGGTAACTGACCAAGTGATGGTGGCTGTTATCGGGAAAGCTGCATCGTTGGGATTTCCATCTGGCGAGGGTTCGCCAAGAGAGCTGACTAAATAGGTGTGTGAACAGTATGTGGATTGTCCACTTGCTGCCATTGACAAGTTGTAGACAGTGCCTGGTCCCTGACATGTCAATGATTGACCGTCTCCGGTGTTCCAAGTTGTAAATAGTGGTGTTGCCGTTGCTGAAGCTGTAACGCACCCAGATACATTACAAGCCGTCGCACTTGTTGTAAGCGGAACCCAAATCGAGGGAGATACCCATAACCATTCTGGGAAGTTAACCAAACCAAATGGTTGTGGATTTAGTTGAGGATCGGGATTGGGAAGAGTCAGTTCACTGGCCGCTTGTTGGGCTACTGCTGAAGGACTTGGTGGAGGTGGCGGTGGAGGGGCAGCAGGAGTAGAAGGCACCCAAACCACATTGACACCTCCTAAGCCTGCACTCCCCCCGCTACCAGCCTGGCATGACTGGGCTTCCCACTGGCCTGGGCCAGCTCCTGTGGGAGCAGGGTTATTTAGTGGAACAGATACGCACTGAACCGGCGACGAAGTAGTTTGGCCTGAACCGGATGCACTACTGCCGCCGCTTCCGCCTATGCCCGAATACCCCGAGATCGGAGTTGCAGAAGAACTATTGTTTCCAGGGATCGAAACTGTGCATTGGACACTATTGATTGATTCACCACAAGGCAAAGTGTTGGCAACCGCGTTACGCACACCCTGGCCAAGCATGACAGCCATAACGCTGAGGAGGAAAACTAAAGCGTTTAGTAATCGGTTCAGTGATTTCCCCTTCAACATTTTGGAACCGTCGGTTGCGTCGAGTATCCGGGTATAGCTTTGCCATAAGTGGAGCGTGAGGATACGTACCAAATACCATTTTTTTTGATCACTGTAGAGGTTGCATAGCCGTTCCCATTGACTGGCCACTGAACTCCAGATGGAGGCGGTGAAGAAGGAATCTTCCAACCTAGCATAGAAGTACAGGAAAATAGTTCAGCGGTGGACGGATTGAGAAAATATACTTGAGGGGTCCCAAGGGAATAGCTCTTGGGTCCTCTCACTCCAAGATTCCAGTAATCAAAGATTGTGGAAAAGGTGCGTAGTGTCTTATTAGTTGTGTCATATGTTTGCAAGCCGGGGGTGAGATATTTGCTATTTCCACTTCCGGTGTCGAGAAGTGTTTGCAGGTCAGTAGGAGGGCCTTGTTGCGTGTAGTGAAAGTAGGTTCTGGTGGCGTTTTCCCAGACGGCGATTACTTCGCGCTTTTGTTGCTCAATATATTTTTCATGTTGGTTTTTTGCAATCTGTGCTTTGGTCAGAGCAGAGGAGTTGCTGCAACTAACCAAGCCAACTGCCAGTAACACGATAAGAAGCAACTTAGTTATCGGTAGCTGTTGTTGCGGTTGAACCTGTTTACAAGGCAGAGCTTCTGAGGACATATCGCCGAATATAAAAACAGAGGTTCAACCAATAGTCAAGAAAAAAATAAAAATATATCTTGAAGTGCTAATTCATTCTTTATAAATGCTTGACAAAAGTAAAATATATATTTGCAGACAATGTTACCTGTAGTAATGTCACACAAGACAGCCCACATACGGTGAAGCATCAGCATCTTTTAGCGCGAAATAGAACGATGACTTTTCGAAATCAATTACTATACGCGGTTGGGATAGCACGGAAAATAGGAATATAATCGGACTAAGATATAAAATCTACAAAATACCTTCTCGCTCACATTGCCACGAAAACTTTTTGAAATATTTTATAAAACCGCTTGACTTCTTGAATCAGTTAAGCAACATTGTATGCCCTATGGATGACAGTTTTGAAGTAGATAGCACGCAGCCTCCTTGGAAACGGGATTCGAGTACCCAAACAAGTACTCTTATATCAGATGAAGGTACAGTGCCCAGAAGAGCCGACAGTGGACCGTCAGATCTATATTCTCCAGGCGAAAGGACGAATCGTAGTACGAGAAGACAAGAGCCTGAGGCCATGGCCACGAGTCGTTTGAGCTACCCGAGGCCTGCTGGAGATGGGAGAGCAGCTGGGGACGGGAGAGCCACTGGCGAGGCAAGGGATGGAGGAAGAAGTTCATTGGCTGGTGTCGGATCAGGCCGAATTAGTCCTAGGTCTGGATTTAAACCTGACTTTCAAGGTGGAACTAGCACTTCTGACATCAGTATCGGTGCAAGACGTAAGCCAATGGCAGCAATTGCCTCGCTTGCCGTCGTGTTAGTTTTCGGGGCAGCATTTGCGAGTCTCTATGAGTCTGCGGGAAAGAAGGTTGGTCTTATCGCCGCCAAGGTAAATATTCCGGCTGGTTCGATTATCGCAAAAAATGAACTCCAAGTCGTGGGTGTTTCTCCCGGTGCTCATTTGGTTGCAATTGGTGCTACTCAGGCGAATCTGGTATTGGGAAAGAGGGCTGCGTCAAATATCCCAGGAGGATCATTGCTATATCCAACAGAGATTGGATCTGCAACGACAATCCCTTCAGGATATGCTTCAGTTGGCATTGCTCTCAAAGATGGTCAGGTCCCGGTCGGAGGTATTGAAGTAGGCGAGCAAGTCGATCTTGTATTCACCGGTCTTCCAGGGTCTCAACTGACTCCTGTCACGGGTGGGGTTGCTATTAATCAAACAGCTACGCCTTCTTTTGGCGCAATAGCGCCAAGTTCCAACGGTTTGGGATCATCTATTGCCTCTCAAGCTAGTACTCCAGTACCTATGTCAACCTTGATGAGTGATGGTCCAGGTACGGTCGTCGATTCAAATGCTCAGGTAGTTGATGTTATGAGACAACCTATAGGTGCATCTCAGTATCGTTACGAAATATCTGTTGAAGTACCTTCCAATGTAGAAGGAATAGTTGCTAGCGCAGCGACGGCAGGCCAAATTGCTGTTGTCCAGGTGCCTAACCAGTCAACTAACCAAGTCCCGACAGGGGGAAATGCAAAATGATTGTACTTTGCTCGCTCTGGGGAGCCCCCGGTGTTACCAGAAGTTCGTACGCACTTGCCCATGAGTTGAAGCGATTAGGCAATAAGCATGTACTGATCGCGGAATGTGATGAATCGGGGGGCGACATAGCGGTTTGGTTAAATAGATCTTCAAAGCCTGGGATGGGATCATTGGCAGCAACAGCTCGAAGGGGACTATCTCAAGAAGATCTATGGGAACATGTACAAGAATCACCTGAAGGAGTGGGTATTCTTTGTGGTATCGCCAGTGCCGAGCATGCACCAGTTCTAAAGTCGGCGATAGATCAGATCGCGACGATATTGTCACAAGTGGGTCAAATTGAAGTTGTAGTTGATCTTGGGAGATTACAACCTGGGATCGGCACATCACAACGCTTTATCGAATTAGCAGATCACATCATAGTATGTGCTAGGCCCGAAAGTGGTTACTTAGTTCACACTTCCCAGCGGCTCCCATTTATTATGCAAATAAATCCGAGAGTTTCACTGCTACTCCTGGGGAGTGGCCCATATCCAAGAAGTAATGTTGAACGCGAAGTTGGTGTTCCTATTATCGGTCAAATTGAGAATATTGATTCTGATAACAACTTATGGCGAAGCGATCAGATTGCGGGGAGTTACCGGCCAAACACTCAAGAATTCAAAATTGCTCGTCGCAAGAGCAGCCTCCAGAGTGGATTTGAGAAGATTGCCAAAGCAATCATAAACGATCGTATTGATTCCACCCCAGTCCTAAGGCGCGATCCAGGTGAATATACCACCCAAGCTCAAAGGAGTGGGTCAGGCGAAGATTCCACCCCAGTCCAAAGGCGCGATCCAGGTGAATATTCTAACTCGAAACGATCTTTCATAAAATCAATATCGGCTAAAGACATTACAGGGAGATGTATCATGGATACTCGCCAGCCAAGTGAGTCAGATGAACTCTTGGGTAATGTTGCAACTGGTTCATAGCATAGATGAATAATCAACTAGTACATGAAATTAGGGGTCAAGTCGCAGAGCATCTATCCGGCTTATCCGTAGAAGGTAAATCCGAGTTCGATAAGGTTGGGATTGCACGCACAATGACCAACCAACTACTAGATAGTTGGTGGTCTCAAGCGAGAGTACACGGGTCGGATGCACTCACACCTCAGGAAGAGTTTGAGATTATTGAATCAGTATTAGCATCTCTTTTTGGGCTAGGGAGATTGCAGCGGTATATTGACGATCCAGAGGTTGAGAATATAGATGTAAATGGCTGTGATATTGTCTGGGTAAGCTATAGCGATGGTTCGAGAATTCTAGTTGATCCAATCTGCGATTCTGACGACGAACTTGTTGATTTGATAAGGATGGCGGGATCAAGAATGGGGTTGGCCGAGAGGAGATTTGATTCCGCCCATCCCGAGTTGGATTTGAGACTTCCAGATGGGACTCGGCTATCTGCAGTTATGTCGGTGTGCGAGAGACCGAGTATTTCCCTACGTCGTCACAGATATGTCGACTTAGATCTTGGTGACTTGGTCCAAATGTCAATGTTTGACGAAGCGGTTTGTGCATTTCTAGAGGCAGCAGTGAAAGCCCGGAAAAATATTATCGTTAGCGGTGCGATGAACTCAGGCAAAACTACCGTATTACGAGCATTGGCATCATGTATTCCACCCAGCGAACGACTGGTAACAATTGAACAAGCTCTAGAACTTGGTCTTGATAAGCTTCACAAGCGCCATCCAAATTGCATTGCGCTAGAGGCCAGGGAAGCCAACATTGAAGGTGCTGGTGAAATCGGGATGTCTCGCCTTGTTCGACGGAGCCTGCGAATGAACGCAGATAGGGTCATTGTTGGTGAAGTATTGGGAGACGAAGTTATCCCAATGCTTAACGCAATGTCGCAAGGGCGTTCCGGGTCTATGTGTACGATTCATTCGAACTCTTCAGCCGGAGTGTTCAGAAGGATTGCTTCTTATGCCGCCCAGTCGCCCGAGCGACTTGGACTCGAAGCTACAAATATTCTAATCGCCGGATCTATTGACTTTGTTGTACATATTGATGCAACCCATGAGCTTTTTGCTCAACCATTCGACCAATCAGCCGAAGAAGGGTACGGAATCTCTACTGGGTTTTCAATGGAAGGCGAAGAGTACTTTCCAAACTTGAAACTCTACCGGCGGGTAACGTCTATTCGGGAAGTTATCGACGCTGAAGGCAATCAAGTGGTTTCCAATGAAATATGGAGGCCTTCTGCAGACGGGGTGGCAGTGCGTAGTGTGGCTTTGCAGCACAGAACACAAGTTGACTTGGAGGAGTTCGGATATCGAGACCAAAGTTCTTTTGCAACTAGTGGAAGCTGGGAGTAAGACAGTGGACAATTTCTTCAGCTGATGCTAGTAACTCCCTTCTTACTCGGATGTCTATTTGGACTTGGGGTTGTTGGCGTATTCTCTACCAGAGCCCGGCATCGGATAGAGAGTGTCTTTAGAGATCGATCCACGATGTTTAGAGCGCAACAGGAAATTGATTTTAGGCAGATATTTATAGCTCTAGGGGCTGGTCTGGCGCTCGGCATCGTGACCCGATGGCCAGCTGCATTTGTAATAGGAACTGCCGGGGCCTTTGTGGTTGGTCCTGTTCTGCGATCCTCGCGTGGAATATCAGTAGCTACAAAAATTGAGGCTATTAGTACCTGGACAGAAATGCTCCGAGACTCCCTTTCTGCTTCAGCTGGGCTCGGTCAAGCAATTGTAACCTCAGCACCTCTGTCTCCTTTGATAATACGTCCCCAAGTAATGAAGTTAGCTAGCCGCATTGAGGCGGGTCTTCCCATAGGAGATTCGTTAAGAGTATTTTCGAAGGAAATCGACGAATCAAGTGCCGACTTAGTCATTACTGCACTCATACTCGCAAGTGAGCAACGGGCGCAGAAACTTGGGGAGTTGCTTGGTGCACTTGCTGATTCGGTAAGAGAAGAAGTTGCAGCACGTCTTCGGATTGAGTCCGCACGTGCTCCCATACGTACAAGCGTTAGGGTAATAACAGGATTTAGCGCTGCCTTTGCAGTGTTCTTGATGATAGTGGCCCGACAGTACTTGGCTCCTTATAGCAGTGCATCGGGTCAAGTAGTAATGGTCGTTGTAGGAGCATTATATCTTATAGGCTTGTTTCTCATGGGCCGGATGTCGGTAGCTAAACCCTTGCCGCGAATCTCTTTGGCAAGATCAGAAATGGTGCAAGCATGATTGAAGCATTGTTATCTGGTTGTCTATGCGGGTTAGGTGTTGTCTTGGCAGTCCTTTCGCTACGAGTCCGTCACGTTCCCTTGAGCGAACTTGTTGGCCGTGTTGCTAACAATGCCTTTGAAAATAAAATGGTTCGTGGAACAAATGGAGATGGGCTGGTAAGAACGAGTTCGAAGTCGGTAATTGGCAAGGAGTATCACAAGATCCGAAACCTGGCTGGATCTCTTTTTGCTGATCAAATAGCACGGCGGCCAAGCCTTTATGATTCACTCTCGCAGGACCTCAGCATTACTGAATCTTCGCTGATCCAACTAAGTTGCGATATGGCTGTTAGCTCGGTCGGCCTTGGGATTATAGTGCCACTTATCTTGGTAATTGCCAGCGCATTTAGTTTCACGATCCCCTTTAGTGTTCCTATCTTTGCCGCATTGCTCATGATTCCACTTGGTGCAATCATACCTGTGATGGAACTCAAAAAGAACGCATCACAAGAGCGGGAGCGGTTTCAATATATCCTAGGTGTCTACTTAGAGCTCGTTTCTCTTGGAATGGCTGGTGCAATGGGAATCGAAAGTTCTTTGGATGGTGCGGCTAAAGTTTCCGACGATAAAGTTTTCCGGCGCATCAACCAACAACTGAACACTGCTAGGATGAAAGCTTATGGGCCTTGGGAGGCACTGAGTAATTTAGGTACTGAAATTGGGGTAGGCGAGCTAGGTGAATTAGCCGCAAATGTTCAGTTGGCTGGGTCTGAAGGGGCAAAAATCAGGAGTTCGCTTAGATCCAAGTCTTCGACTATCCGGAAACGGGTGATGGCCCTTGAAGAGGCAAAAGCAAATTCGATTACCGAGAAGATGTTTCTACCTGGAGTAATCCTGTTGGCTGGATTCATGCTGTTTGTTGGATATCCAGCGATGATTCATGTATTCAGGGGGGTGTAATCGCAGCGTCCTAATAATTCATCGAAATCCATATCACACTGTTAATTACACAAACTATCTATTTAGGAGATATAATGAACAACCTAGCAATCAAACTTGTAGTTATAACCCAACTAGCTATTACCTCGCTTAAAGAACGAGCGCTGTCCGAAGAAGGCACTGTTGCTGAAACCGTAGTCATAGTTGCAGTTTTCGTAGCACTAGCTATTGCTGTCGGAGCAATAATCACGAATAAAGTTACGACCGCTGCTAACAACATAACAATGAACTAGAGAAATGTTGACGAAAGATTCAGGGATCTCGACTGTAGAAGTAGTCCTCGTATTCCCGGTATTTATGTTCGTGATTCTTCTTGTCATCCAATTTGCCCTCTGGGAGCAAGCAAACCATATCGTTCAAGCGGCAGCCCAACATGGTGAACAAATAGCTGAGTCTTATGGTTCCAACCCAAGTGCAGGCGCGGATGCGGCAAGACAGTTTTTGCAGAGCAATGCGGGAGGTCTAATCATAAATCCGTCGATTTCAAGCCAAGTGGAGGCCGGAAATCAACAAGTTGTTTCGATCTCTGGCCAGGCTGAGTCAATCATACCGCTCTTTACACTTTCGGTAGAGGCGTCGAGTATCGGACCAGTGCAGATGTTTAGGCCAAGCGGTTGAGCACTACGGGAAATAGCAGGCGAGAGCGGGGCAGTATGGCTGCTGAGGCAGTGCTGCTGACCCCGTTAATATTCCTACTTATCTTATTTGTGGTGGCCTTTGGCAGAGTTGAGCAAGCCCGAATTGAGATTGCAAATGCGGCCAGAGGGTCAGTGGAGGCAGCGGTCGTATGGCCAACTGCCTCACAAGCCATTGCCGCTGGCGAGGCCACTGGTGCATTTACGCTTCATTCTTCAAGAATATCCTGTACAAATTATCGAGTAGAGATAAATACAAGTAACTTTGTTCCCGGTGGGTCTGTTGGGTCAACCATCTATTGTACAGTTTTGCTGTCGGACGTGGCCTTCCCAGGGCTTCCTGGATCGCTCACTCTAACAGGCCATGCAAGTGCTCCTCTTGAGACCTACAGAAGTTTCCAATGAGCATTTTCATTCGAATGGCTAGGCACGTGATAAAGAGACTCACATCCCAACAGGGCTCGCTTAGTGCCTTTGTTGCAGTGTTTTGCGTAGCACTCTTGGCGGTTTCGGGACTTGTAGTCGACGGTGGGCGATATTTAGCACAACAGCAATCAGCACTGACTGAAGCTGAGCAAGCAGCAAGGATTGGGGCCGATCAACTTAGTGTTACTGAGCTAAGAATGGGAAGTGTCGTACTGAACTCGGGGAGGGCAATTGCTTCGGCCGAGGAATACATGGCACAGAGCGGTCATCCGGGTGTTGCAAGTGTTGTCGGAGATCAAGTGATAGCCCAAGTCTCAGATTACACAATACCTACTTATATTTTGGGAGTAATTGGAGTTAGCCACTTTGAAGTAGGTGCCAAATCTAGTGCACAAACCGTTACTGGTATTTCGAGTCAGAATTAAGGGGATTCACAGAGGATGCGTGAGACGAATACTAGTAATCGATACCACGAACTTCTAGAAGGTCTTGGTAGTCTTGCAGTTCTTGCCTTGCCATTGGTTGGGCTGCCCATAGTCCAACTTCACTTCTTGAAACTATCTTTGGCACATTTCAATCTTGGAGTTGAACCTGTGAAGAGGTTACTTACTCAACCGATCAACGGTCATTTGCTTATCGAGATATTGGGGATTGCCGGATGGATTGTGTGGATTTGGTTTGCAATCTATTCAGTTTGCGCGTTAGTGACGGCCATTCGGTGTGTTAGAGCGGGCCAACATGATCGCACTAAGAGCTTATCATGGATAGTGAAGCTATCACTAAAGATAATTATTGCCGGTCTAATCTTATTTGGATTGTTTTCGGGCTCAGGGAAGTCATATGGGGCCTCACCCCATCAAGTAACATATGGGGCCTCACCCCATCAAGTAACATATGGGGCCTCACCCCATCAAGTACTAGCTTCACAGAGCACTGGGGCAATTACCGTTTCCAGTCTGGAACCCAGCTCGCTTATAGCTATTGCTTCGAGTGAAAGCTCAAAGTTGGGCATAGCTTTCGGAACATTGATTATTGCAGCTTTAGCAGTTTTTAGATCGAGGGAAAGGAAGTACTTTCCGTTGGCTTTTAGCTATGCCTTCGGAGGTGACAGTTTGCTTGATCCGCCGGGGAACCTGCTAGGAACAAGTTTTTGGTTTGAACATCGCTCAACAGCGCTTGAACAGGCCGATATTGGACGCACTAGGTTTAGGGTGCAAGGTTCGATAGCTACGCACCTTCGATCGCCTCGGCAAGGCAAAGGTGTGGAAGCTGAAGGAGGGAATATACAGAGTCGCAACTACTTGCAGGTACGTTATGGTAGAGCCTCAGACGTACTTAGATTACTTGATGACTATTATAATAGTTGTTACGAAGACAAGAACCAGTGTGAGATTCATCGAAGTCAGCTAGTTGCGATTCAATGCAGTAAAGACGGATACTTTACCGCCATAGAGCGAAGTTACAAGGCGTTTGGTTGCACTTGCGACAGGGAATCTTTCACCTCACGGAAACTCAACTTGTCAAATAGTGTTGAGGCACGCGGGATTGGAGATGCGAAGAGTGGCAACCCCATCCCACCTGTAGTTTTATTCGATACGCATTTCGAGCACAGTGATGATTTTGTTTTGAATCTTGAAGCCATCGGTTCAATTACGCTTATCGCAGATCATGCTCTAATTTCCGGCTTAATGGTGCAAATGATTGTCGATATAACGACTTTCTCTCGCACTACTAGTATTCTAAGCTTTGGAATTCCTAGTCTCTCCTTTTGCGATGAGATGATTGTGGAGTGTGAATCTATAGATCAACTCTTGAAGCGATTGAAAGTCGAAGTCCAAAAACGCTATGAGCTGCTTAGATTTGAACGTTTGTCAACTTCGACTCGACAAGTCAATAACACGGAGTGGATAGGGCCAACTCCACTAGTGATATTCGTAGGTACAAAGAACGTAGATACCAACCAGATTGGGGAGATCATTAATTTGATAGAAGGCCATCGACTTGGGATTTCACTTGTACTAGCTCAAGAAGATGCTTGTGATGTACTGAGCGCTACGGAGGCATCTAGCGTAATTTTGGACTACAAGAATCAGGAGGCTGTGTTCCCATGGGCAAGTCGACCCACCCAAATTCGTCTAAACAGAAACATTATCGATCGAACCGTGTCGCTGGCAGGGCATTTGAGCGAGATTATTGGGGCTGAACTCCCAACTGGTTGTGAGGTCGAGAGAGTATACATTTCGGGTCCAAGGGATGAAGGCCTAAGCACAACGTTGTCCGAGTCAATACCTGAAGTACAAGTCTTAGTTCTGGGACCCGTGGAGATTTTGGGCAATTCAAAAAACTTTTCGCGTCAGCGCGCCTTTGATTTAGTTGTCTACTTGGCCCTACATCCCAAAGGGGTTGAAAGAGATATTATAGTCAATGCACTTTGGAATGGACGAGAGGTACCTCGTCAAACTATTGACACTATAGTTTCCTCCGCTCGCTCAGCTCTCGGATACGCGTCCAACGGAAATCATCACCTACCGAGCGCCTGGGGAAAGTTAAAGCTTGAGAAATCAGTGTCTTGCGACTGGACAATATTTGAATCATTGGTGATGAGAGGAGCAGATGTGTTTGAGGATTGCGACGATAGTCTTAGACTCTCAAACTTAGAACGTGCTATGCAACTAGTTCGGGGCCAGCTTTTTGGGGGGCTGAAGATGGCTGATTGGGTACTTTTTGAAGGGATTGGATCGCGGATGGAAAGTTCCATCGTTGATCGCGCCCTCGAGCTCGCCGACATATATTTCAGCATGGGCTCCTTTGACCAATGTAAATGGGCATTACGTCAGGCCTTGAAGGTAAGTCCCTACGATGAGCGGGTATATCGTAAGCTGATGAAGTGTTCATACGCAGAAGGTAACATTGGAGGGGTAGTTGCAGTTATGGATGAGCTACAAAGTGTGATTGAGTCTGATATCGAGCCATTTGATACAATTCACCCTTCTACGAAGGAGTTGTTCATGGAGTTGTGCGGTCGCAAATAAGAAGAGTTGTTCATGGAGTTGTGCGGTCGCAAAAAAGACGAGCCGATTATAGAGTTGTCGGTTCGTAAATCATCACTTGGATGATGAGAACCTATTAGGCTACAGTGAATAGATTCGCCCGCTTTCGGAGGGTTAGCGCTCAAGTGGAGAGATAAGTATCGTGGTTTTGGATCGTTCTTTTTACAATCGAAGTTCGTTGGAAGTTGCACCAGAGCTTCTCAATAAGGTCCTTTTTGCCAATGGGCTATCTGGTCGAATTGTTGAAGTAGAAGCTTATGGTGGCGCAGATGATCCTGCCAGTCATGCCTATCGTGGTCAGACAAAGCGGAATTCCTCGATGTTCTTAGAAGGAGGGACGTTATATGTATATTTTATATATGGGATGCATAACTGCATCAACTGTGTTTGCCTACCAGCTGGCATTGCTTCGGCTGTTTTGATAAGGGCACTAGAACCTGTAGAAGTTGCCAAGACTATGATTAATGCTTCTGACAGTGCGCGCATAGATCAAGTCCCTGGATTAGATTCAAAAAGTATGAGCAGACCGGCCAAGCTCTCGAAAGTCCATGGATTGGATCTACGAAGTATGAGCGGACCGGGCAAGCTCGCAAAGGTTCTTGGGATTGATCGTCAATACGATGGAATTGACCTGACCACTAGCGACAAGATTACAGTGTTCTATGACGGAGTCGACCCTCCAAGAACTCCGGGAAATGGCCCGAGAGTTGGTATATCAAGAGCGCAAGATTTGCCCTGGCGCTGGTGGGTGGAAGAGAGCTAATAATATCAAGGCAAAGCGCATTAGTTAAAGCTACAGTATGAGGGTGAATAATGAAGCAGTGATGTATTTACCCCCGTCCAGACGAGAAATCTTGAGGATTAGAATTGTTGGAGAAGCTGCTATTTCTGGGGCATTTTGATGGACCAAGGAGAATGGATTACAGATCAAGATGGGCAGTGGACCTGGGTCAAAGTCGATGGGTCTCGTTGGCGTCAGGATTCTGCCCGGCAATGGTATGAGTTAGACGGAAATGCTCTACCAGGGCCAAGCCAAAATCATGCTGACCTGCAAGTAGATAGTATTGTCCAACCTCCCCACCCGGGACCACCCCCAAGAGCGTTGACCAATCCATCTACGCTTGCAACTGGTTTTGCCGGTGCGGGGATAGAGGCAAGTACTATTGATTTTTCGAATGTTTCAGGTGCTGGCGCACAAGACCATATTCATCAGTTCGAATTTCCAGGGGAGGACCACACATTAGCGCATGGACATGAACATGATCATGAGGGGGCTCTCCATCACGGGATATTGCACGAAGAAAATGAAGGGGAGTTTCGCAAGGAGATAAACCCACTCGCGATTTGGTCAGCTTTTCTTGGATTCTTATGTTTCTTCTACGTTGGTTCAGTATTTGCGATCATACTGGGGCTTGAAGCTCGCCATCAGATAAAGCACCATCACTCCACTCAGAGGGGGTCAGTAGTTGCTTACATAGGTATAGTCACTGCAATCATCTGGCTCTGTACAATCCCCGTACTAATCGGTATCGGAATAAATTTCTATCATGGAGCGAGAACAACGTATCAGGATACGAAGACCAAAGAGGTCCTCAATGCTGCATACACTGGAATTAACGATATCTTCAAAGCTAATAAGGATTATGGCTCAATAAACTCCACTAACTTGCCGAGCATCCCCCTAGTTCACTTTCAATCGACATGTGGAACTTCGGGAATTTGCATGGTTACAGGCAATGGGTTTGGATACAGCTACGTTGAGATGTGTCAGGTATCTGGATCAGGCCATGCCTGGATGATTGCATCTACTTCGATGGAATCGCCTTGGTACGGCGAAACTTCAAAATCATGCCCCACGCTTGGCGACCCGGGAAGTGCTTCGGGTCAGCCAACCCAGCTCGGTTCATGGCATCAAGGAGGGTTCCCACCAGTAACCTTAGATTTTTCGATACTTGGTAATCCGATCCATCTAAAGTTATAGACTCTCTAGCTATTTTTTGTGGAGAGCGTCGTCACATAAGGGCAGTACCTAGCGCTGTGATTCGCGTAAAATGTGCCGGTCTTCCAATGGTTAGACTGTTTAATTAAGCACTTGCTCGCATAAGTATTTTTGTTGGTGAACCAGGTTGTTCTTCTGGTCAGTCGAATAGGCCGAGTGAATCCAAAATGGGTTATCGCAAGCAAAAAGTATTCCTTTTTGCATTTGCTAGCAAGATTGAACCTATGTATACTTTCAATTCCCGGTACTTTGCGCGCCTAGGAAACTAGGTGTTCTAAGAATACTGGGCTGAGCAGGAGATTCACCTCTGGCCAAATCGTAAGGAACTCTTACTTTATGGGATAAGTGTCTCAACTGCGAGGATCGCTCCTTGAAAACGAAACAGGAACAGCCAAAAGCCGGTGCGCCCGAGCTTTCTAAGTGCCTTGCTAATTTATTAGCTTGTGCATAGACGGGAGTTCGGAAAACAACGCACTGGGCTTTTCCAGGGAAATTAAACATTTCCCTGTCAATTCAATAACAAGTTAGAACCTAATAATTTGAGATAGAAGAAGAGTCCAGGGTTTTACAAGTCGGAATCTTTAGTTTAGTGACGAAAGATTTCGGCTCTCCGATCTTATGTGGCTAACTTTTTGTTGGGCTTAACGGTCCTATCGGCAAAAAGTTTGCTACGAGATCTCAACGGAGAGTTTGATCCTGGCTCAGGACGAACGCTGGCGGCGTGCTTAACACATGCAAGTCGAACGGGGTCCATCCAGTGGTAACACTGGTGAAGACCTAGTGGCGAACGGGTGAGTAACACGTGAGCAACCTGCCCCGAAGACTGGGATAACACCGGGAAACCGGTGCTAATACCGGATACCCCCATTTGATCGCATGTTCAGATGAGGAAATGAATTTCGCTTCGGGAGGGGCTCGCGGCCTATCAGCTTGTTGGTGAGGTAACGGCTCACCAAGGCTAGGACGGGTAGCTGGTCTGAGAGGACGACCAGCCACATTGGGACTGAGACACGGCCCAGACTCCTACGGGAGGCAGCAGTGGGGAATATTGCGCAATGGGCGAAAGCCTGACGCAGCAACGCCGCGTGGAGGATGAAGGCTTTCGAGTTGTAAACTCCTTTCAGCAGGGACGAAGATGACGTTACCTGCACAAGAAGCTCCGGCCAACTACGTGCCAGCAGCCGCGGTAATACGTAGGGAGCAAGCGTTGTCCGGATTTATTGGGCGTAAAGAGCTCGTAGGCGGCTTGGCAAGTCGGGTGTGAAATCTCCAGGCTCAACCTGGAGGGGCCACTCGATACTGCCATGGCTTGAGTCCGGTAGGGGATCACGGAATTCCTGGTGTAGCGGTGAAATGCGCAGATATCAGGAGGAACACCAATGGCGAAGGCAGTGATCTGGGCCGGTACTGACGCTGAGGAGCGAAAGCGTGGGGAGCGAACAGGATAGGTATCTTGTCCTCTTCGACAGTAATGTCGTCGACTAAACCAGCTATATCGGTGAAAGCCCGTTGTCATACCCCAGTCATATGATTGAGGGAATGAAGCGGGTAACGCCGAGGGAAGTTCGCTCTATTCCAAAAGTACTAACAAGTCAACAAGAAGAAGTGCTTGTCGGCACCTTGTTGGGTGATGGTTGTTTGGCCAAGCATGGGCGGTATCATCGCCTTTTTGTCAAACACAAACTCGCTCAACGTGCGCTGGAGGCGCTGATTATGCTGGCTTGAATCTCCAGACTCATAATTTTGAACTGGAGGAGACAAAGCAACTGGGAGTAATTCTTGCAGAGCGGTTCACGATACAATCGAGAACCAGGGCCAACAAAGGAAGTTGGATACTTTATATTCCAGCATCCGAAGTTGGATTGCTTCGATCTGTGATCGAACCGCATATTCTGCCTGAGTTGCGTTACAAGCTTGTACCTAGGAGAGAACGAACCCCGTAGAGACTGCACGCTGGACCCCTACTCACCAGAGTAGGGATATGACACAGTCCGACCTCGTTGGCAACAACGAGAGGTCAACAGAAATGTTGATCCGCCAGGCTTAGTACCTGGTTAGTACCTAGTGGTTATAGCCAACAGCTCTAATCGCCAGGGAAAGTAACAGAAGTGTAGATACCCTGGTAGTCCACGCCGTAAACGTTGGGCACTAGGTGTGGGAACATATCGACGGTTTCCGCGCCGCAGCTAACGCATTAAGTGCCCCGCCTGGGGAGTACGGCCGCAAGGCTAAAACTCAAAGGAATTGACGGGGGCCCGCACAAGCGGCGGAGCATGTGGCTTAATTCGATGCAACGCGAAGAACCTTACCTGGGTTTGACATG